>DUBD01000093.1 GCA_012960515.1 Bacteroidota bacterium
GCCGGCTCTCCTCGTGACGGTCGGTGGCGAGAAGACCGCCGTCTTCCCCGCGATCGACGGGCTGCCGACGACCTACATCCCGGAGTTCTTCCAGGGCGCCGACGCGATGGTGATCTCAGAGGACGGATTCGAGCGGTTCGACACGGTCCCGTCGCGCGAGGCCGACACATACGCGGTGGACGACCACTACGACGTCACCATCGACGAGGACGGCATCGTCCGCGTGGAGGAGACGACCACGCTCCGCGGCATCGCCGCGTACGTCACGCGCGAGCTGCTGGCGGACCTCACCGACGAGGAGATGGAGGAGGAGATGCGCGAGATGCTCACCTACAGCGAAGGCGAGGTGGAGGACTTCACCTACGAGGTGCGGGAGCAGGACAACCGCGCGGTGCCGCTGGAGCTCGTGCTCCGCTACACCATCCCGGACCTCGTGACGCTGACGCCGGAGGAGGTCATCTTCCGAACGGGCGGCCTGCTCTCGCCGGCTTCGCTCAGCTCGTTCGAGACCACCCCGGGCGAGCGCCAGCTCCCCATTCGGATCTACTACGACCGGCTCACGAACAAGTCCATCACCATCCGCTACCCGGAGGGCTGGAGCCTCGCGACGGAACTCGCCGATGTTCAGGAAGACAGCCGGTTCGGGGATGTTCAGGGCTCCTATCAGGTGACCGACGGCGAGATTCGCGCCGAACAGCGGATCTTCCTCAAGGAGAGCCGCGCGACGCCCGTGGCCTACAGCGCGCTGCTCAAGCTGACCGGCAGCCAGTCCAAGCTGTACGTGCCGACGCTCGTGTTCTCGACCGAAGCGGGCACCCGCTAGTGGTCATCGTCTGCCCCGGGAGTCACCTCCCGGGGCGGATGCTCATGCGGTCTCCAGCGCTTGCGCCATCGCGAGGGCACCCTCGACGGGGGCGCGCTGGCTCCGCGCAACGCTCCAGCCCGGGAGGTGGCGTGTGAGAGCGGCCTCCAGGCGGGTGCGGTACGCATCCACGGCGGAGAGACCGCCGATGAGTGCCAGTCGCGGCGTGACCGTCTCGCCCAGACGCGTCGCCAGCCAGCCGGCCTGCTGGCCCAGGGCGTTGGTCTCGCGCATGATCGCCTGCTCGCATTGCCAGTCGCCGGCCTCCGCTGCGGTCACGAGCGCCGGAGCGAACGAGCCGAGCGGCCGCGACTCCGAGTAAATAGCGTGGCGGATGGCGTCCGCGGTGTCCAGCCCGGATTCCGCGAGGGCGTCGGTCAATGCTGTCGGCGGTCCGCCGTCGTGGGCCGCGAGGGCGATGCGGAGTGCGGCACGCCCAAGCGCGGTCCCGCTGCCGTCGTCGCCCACGCGCCAGCCCCAGCCCCCCGCACGTGACACCTCGCCGTCGAGGTCGCGCGCGAACAGCACGGAACCGGTGCCTACGATCAGGACGACACCGCTGTCCTCGCCCCAGGCCGCTTGTAACGCGATCTCCGCGTCATGAACGATCCGGATGGGCACGCCCGCGAAGCGCCCGGACAGCTCCGTCTCCAGCGCCAGGCGGTCGCCCTCGCGCCCCGCGCCTGCGATGCCCACACAGATCCCGGAGACGAGCCGGTCACCCAGCGTGTCCCGCACGAGTCCTTCGAGCGCGTCGGCGGAGGGGCGGACGCCCTCCCGCAGGAGGTGCGTGCCCGAGGTGACGGCCTCGTACGACTGGCGGCCGTCGTGGGCGAGGAGTGCGGTTTTTGTGCCTCCGGCGTCGATGCCGATGAACAGGGGCGCAGTCATGAACGAGGCTGGAGACGAAGCCGAGGGAGATCGGGGGAGGGCGCGGGCCAGAGCCGCGTGATGCGAGTGTCGAGGCGGCCGCGACGCTCCACCGGGAGGGCCGGGTGGTGCGTCCGTGCGGTGGCGCCGTCGGTCCAGAAAGAAAAGACCGCCGGACCTGACGGTGCAGAGAGAATCAACGAGGGGCCCACGAGGGGCGAGGTCGGGTGGCCGCCGCCGAGCGCGGGCGCCGGCGCGTAGCGGTCGATGCCCTCCAGCAGCGGTTGGCGGAGTTCGCCGCCGAACCGGTCCCAGGTCCATCCGCCAGGGCGGGTTCCGAGGGAATCGTTCAGCCGCGCGAGGCCGATCCGGAAGGTGTACGCCGCGAGAGCGGAGTCGGCGGATCGCGCCGGGTCCGGTGCCCGGCCGAACACGTCGCGGTGCGCGTTGATCCAGGCTTCGGCGATCGTCGGCGCGATGGCGTCGGGGGTGTAGAGGCCGTCCCAGCCCCGGAGGAATGCGTAGGCGTCCTGCAGCTCCAGCGCGAGCGAGTCGCGGTTGCCGAGGCCGAGCACGAGCGCTCGGACCTGCCGGACCGCCCACGGGCTGCCGACGTCCATCGCGAGGGCGTCAGGCGCGTTGCGGTCGGCCGCCAGCGCCGCGAGGCGGACCGTCGCGGGGAGCGCGTCGTCGGTCTCGGCCGCGAAGGTCCAGCCGAGGCCCTCGCGCAGCACGGCCGGGCGGCCGAGCGGAGAAACCGCGCCGTCCCGAAGCGCGAGGCCGTCTCCGTTCAACAGGTGGAACCGCGGTGTCTGTCCGCTGAGCAGTGCGCGGAATGCCCCGACGTCGCTTCCCGGACGGAAGCCGGTCCACCGAAGGCGCACGCCGAGGTCCTCGATGCGCGGGGCTTCGAGCACGGGATCGCCCGTGACGGCGTCCACGGCGAGCGTGTCGCGCGGCGCTTCGGACGGCTGTTGCAGGACGAGCCCGGCGGAATCGCGCAAGACCCGGAAGAGCGATTCGCCTCCGTCGCGGTCCACGAGACGGCTGAAGACGGGCGGCGGCAGGCTCTCCGCGTCGCGTGTGAGCGTCGCGTCCGAGGCGAGGAGCAGGCCCCAGCCAGAGCTGGACGATGGCAGCCAGAGCGTGCCGGGGATCGTGGAGACGATTCGCTCGCGCCCGCCCAATACCACGCGAGCGCCGGTGAGGAGCGGAAGCGCAGAGCTTCCGTAGGGCTGGTGATGGACCAGAACCGGCCCCGGCTGGAACGTGTCGTCACCGCGAGACTCGGCGACGTAGACGCGGCTGTGGCGGAGGCCCCCCAGCGCGAGGCGAGCCCGGAACAGGGAATCCGCCGAGGCGAACTCGCGCTCGGCCTCGCCCACCGCCTCCGCCAGCGGGGCGGTGCCGAGCCAGGCGATCAGCCGCTCCACCGCAAGGGCGTGCCACGGCTCCCACGGCGCAGCCTCGATGTCGAGCTGGACGAACTCGTCGCGCTCAGCCACGGCCTCGTCTGCGAACGCGAGCCGAACGCCGCGTGCATACGCATCGACGGCCTCGCGGTCCTCCGCTGCCAGCTGGCGGTAGCTCTCCTGCGCGAGTGCGCCGAAGCCCAGCGACCGGGCGTGGCGGTCGAGCGGAAGGGCCTCCGGACCCGACCAGAGGGAGAGTTGGCCGAGCGCAGCCTGGCGCCAGAGCGCCATCGACCAGCCATGGTCGGCGGCGTGGGCATAGCCGAGGGCGGTCCACATCGCGGGCTCGTCCGCGGCGCGGATGGTGAGCTCGCCCGCGGGACTCCAGACGAGCTCCGCCTCGCCGGACAGGCCGTCCAGGCGAAGGGTGCCGTCACGGGTCGGCTCGGGGCCGTACGCCAACAGCGCGACGGCGCCGGCCAGCACGAGCAGGCCCAGCACCGCGAGGCCGAGAGAGAGGAGGAAGCGGGTCACGCCAGGAAAGAGGGGACGGAAGCTACCTGCACCGCATCACGCGAGGGCGGTGCCGCTGCGGGTCCACGCGAGGAGGTCGTCCGCGTTGCGCGTGTTCAAGACATCCTGAGCCCGGAGCCCGGCTTTCTGTGCGGCGGCCACGCCCCACCGAACGTCGTCCAGTCCGTCCGTCGCGTGCGCGTCCGGGTTGATGGAGACGGGGACGCCACGTTCCGCGGCGGCCCGGAGGAAGGTCCAGTCCAGGTCCAGCCGCCACGGGTTGGCGTTGAGCTCCACCGCCGTTCCGTGCTCGGCGCAGGCGTCCAGGACCGCGATCGCATCGATGGGGTAGCCCTCTCGGCGGAGGAGCAGGCGTCCGGTCGGGTGCCCGAGGATGTCCACGTGCGGGTTCTCGACGGCGCGGATGAGCCGCGCCGTGGCCTCGTCCTCGGACATCGAGAAACCGGTATGGACGCTCGCGACCACCACATCGAGCGCCTCGAGCACGTCATCCGGAAAGTCCATCGCGCCGTCCGCGAGGATGTCGCACTCGGAGCCGGTCAGGATGCGGAAGTCGATGGCGCGTTCGAGGTAGTCCTCGTTCAAAGCGGCGGCCTCTTCGCGCTGGCGGGCGAGTTCATCGAGGCTGAGGCCGTGGGCGATCTGGAGGCTGCGGCTGTGGTCGCCGATGCCGTAATAGCCCAGCCCCCGCGTGCGGGCCGCCTCGGCCATTTCCGCGAGCGTGTCGGCGCCATCGCTCCAGGTGGAGTGGTTGTGGAGCGTGCCGCGGAGGTCCGCGACGGTCACGAGGGCAGGCAGCGTGCCCTCCTGCGCGGATTGAATCTCCCAGGTGCCGCTTTCCCGGATCGCGGGCGGAATCACCTCGGTCCCGGCGGTTTCGAAGACCTCGGCTTCGGTCGCGACCTCGGGCGGCTCTCCGAAGGCTTCGCGCCACGCGGCTCGGTGGGCGTCCGACCCGGTCGCCTCCCACAGCGCGGTCCCGAAGGACGCGGCGGGCGCATGAACGAGCTGGATCGGGAGGCCCATCGGGAGGGCGAACCCGTCGCCGCGGCGGTAGTCCGCCAGCGCGGCGTGGGCGGCGGACTCCCCAGCATCGGTGACGAGCACGACGCGGTCCACGACCGGGCACTGGCGGCGGATCTCGCCGGCGATCTCCACCCTCGCGCCCGACGCTCGCAGCGCCTCGCGCGCGGCTTCTGCCTCAGGGAGGGCCCTCGCGTAATGCGCCTTGCCGCGGTAGGCTTTCAATTGCTCGATGCTGGCGAGGATGTTCTGGACCGTC
>DUBD01000094.1:0-11043 GCA_012960515.1 Bacteroidota bacterium
TGGAGCGAGCGTCGATCTGCTGGTGGCCTTCCCCGGTCGTCAGGATCTGGACGTCTTCGTGATCGACGTCGATACGGGACGGCGCGTGGCGGAGGCGGTCGGCGACGTTGGAGAGGCCGACGCCGAAGAACGGGGCGTCGGGGATCTCGGCGTCCAGCGCAGCCCCATCGCCGAGCCCGAACAACGCCGGAATCCCGACGCCCGTGTCCTCCACGCGGACGACGGCGGCGTCCGTGTCCCGGCTGGCGGTGATGCGGACCGCACCGCCGCCGCGCTTCCCCTCGATCCCGTGCTTCACCGCGTTCTCCACGAGGGTCTGGATCGCGAAGGCCGGCACGGGCACGTCGCGCAGGTCCGCGGGGACCTCCACGCGAACGCCGAGCCGGTCCCCGAACCGGGCCTGCTCGATCGCGAGGTAGCGCTCAACGAGCCGGAGCTCGGTCCCGAGCGGGACGAACCGCTTCCCACTGGAGGTGAGCACGTCGCGGAAGAGGCCCGCGAGCGTTTCCACCGTGGCCTCGGCCTCGTCGGGCTTCTCGGCGATCAGGGCGGCGATCGTGTTGAGCGCGTTGAAGAGGAAGTGCGGGTTGATCTGCGCGCGGAGGGCCGCGAGTTCGGCCTCGGCCGTGCGCCGGACGAGCTGGCGCTCGCGTTCGAGCAGCGCGAGGCGGTCGGTCGCGAGGGCGAGTTGCGCCGCCAGCGACTTGAGCGCTTCGACCTCCTCGACGTTGTAGACCGCCAGGCGTCGCGCTTTCCGAGAGACGGCGATGAGCCCTGCCGGCTCCCCCTCGCTCCCGACGACCGGCACCGCCAGCGCGACGCCGATCTCTCGCAGCCGCTCCCCGATGCGAGCGGGAAGGGCGGTCTCGTCTAGCTCCTCGTTGCGCGCCCAGACGCCTCCGGCCTCGCGGAACTCGTCCCAGGCCCGCTCCAGCTCGTCCTCGGTGAAGTGCGGAGGCTCCGGGCGGAAGGCCGCGCGCACCCACGAGTCACCGTCCGTATCGCGAAGAAAGACGACCGTAGAACGCGCGCCGATCGCGCCGCCTACGGCCTCGGCCGTCGTCTCCGCCAGCTCGCCGACAGTGGGCGTCCGGCGCAGCCGCTCGCCGAGCCGGTCGAGCTCCACGCGCGCCCGCTGGCGGTCGCTCTGGACGACGCGCGAGAGGAAGCGTCGGAAGGGCGGCGAGAGCCAGTCCGCCAGGAGAAGCAGCACGACGGTCCAGACGCCGAGTGCGACCGGGCCGGAGCCCGTCACGTCCAGCCCCAGCGCGCCCATCACGAACGCGCCCACCACCACGAACACGAAGATGGCGCCCAGCGCGACGGCCGTCGCGAGGCTCCGCGCGAGCATCGTGCGGAAGCGGCCGTAGCGGAGCGTGGAGGCGGAGACGAGGAGCACGGGCAACAGCGAGAACAGCTGCAGCGCGACCACGAACCAGCCCGCCGCGACCCGGTCCTCGAAGGCGGGGAGCGCGTTGTAGACGAACAGCGCACCGGCCACCGCGAGCCCGACCACGAACACGCTGCCGGCGCGGCCCCAGGCTTCCGTCGCGGTCCAGCGGCCGCGCGCGAGCCCCAGCCCCGTCGCCACGGCGACGTAGACGCAGACGTAGAAGAGGATCGGCCCGACGAGGGAATCCGGCGGGAGCGGGCCCACGTGACCCGCGAGCGTCGCCCAGGTCACGGTGCCGCCGAGGAGGAACGGCGGGAGCCACACGGCCCATCGCGCGCCTCGCGAGGCCAGCGCGAGCCAGCGGTCGTCGAGCAAGCTCCGACGCATGAGGAGCGCGGGGAACCCGATCCACCCCGCCAGCGCCAGGAGCGTCAGCGCGTCGAAGCCCGCCGAGGCGAAGGGGCCGTCAAGCGAGGGGAAGCCCGCGAGCGTGATCCAGAGATGCCGGACGAAGTTGCCCGCCACCCACACGAGCGCCGCACCGATCAGCAAGGCGGAGCCCCGCGCCCGCCGCGCCCGCCGCACCAGAGGCACCACGCTCGCCAGCGCGAGCACGTGGAGGAGCGTGACAAGCGCGAACCCCCACCCGGTTGCGCCCCACAGCGACGCGGAGAACGGGTAGAGGAACGTCGCGTCCTCCGCGACTGGCACATCGACGGTGCGCGGCTCCTCGTCGCGGAGGCAGGTAATGGCGAGGACCACGCCCGTCGCGCGTTGGACGGCCGCTTCCACGTCCTCCGCCGCGAAATACGGTTGATAGTCCAGCTCCACGAGGCGGTCGCCATCGCGCAGGCCGGCCGCGTACGCGGGGCCGGAGGGGAAGACGTACGCGGCGGTGATGCCCTCATCCGCGTCCACCCACCGCACGCCAATGGACCCGCGCGGCGGCGTCTCCCCGAGCGGCATATCCACCGTCCGCGCGTACTCCCACCATCCCGCCACGAGCCGCCCCATCGGCAGCAGCGCGAGAAGCGCCGTCGCGAGGAGGAGGAGGCGGATGCGCCAGCGGGAGCGGAGGGAGTCGGGCACGGGGGGAAGCTACCCGCGCCCCATCCGGCCCCGGGAGGGCCGATCTTGTGCCCATGCTGATCGACACCCACTGCCACCTCTACCTCGACCGCTTCCACTCCGACCTCGACGCCGTGCTCGACCGGGCGCAGGCGGCCGGGGTGGGGGAGATCTACCTCCCCGCCGTGGACCGCGCGAGCGTGGACGACACCTTCCGGCTGGCGGACCGCACTGGCGGGCCCGACCTCCGCGCGATGGCCGGCCTGCACCCCAGCTACGTCCAGGACGCCACCGACGAGGACCACCGCCAGCTCGCCGAGCTCGTGCGCGACGACCGCGTGATCGCGGTCGGGGAGACCGGACTGGACTACTACTGGACGCGCGACCACGTGGACGCCCAGCGCGAGAGCCTCCGCCGTCATGCCCGATGGGCGATGGAGACAGACAAACCCATCGTGATCCACAACCGCGACGTGAAGGGATCGGACGAGTGCGCGCAGGACATCCTCGGCCTCCTCCGCGAGGCCCGCCAGCAGCACGAGGGCACGCTCCGGGGCGTCTTCCACTGCTTCTCCGGCCCCGACTGGCTGGCGGGCGAGGTGCTGGACCTCGGGTTCTACCTCGGTCTCGGGGGCACGCTCACGTTCAAGAACGGTGGCGTCCCGGCGGCCATCGCAGACGTACCGATGGAGCGCATCGTGCTGGAGACGGACGCGCCGTACCTCGCGCCGACCCCGAACCGTGGCAAGCGGAACGAGCCCGCCTACGTCCTGCTCGTGGCCGAGCGGATGGCGGAGCTTCGCGGCGTAGCTGTCGAGGCCATCGCGGAGCAAACGACGGCCAACGCGCGTGACCTGTTCGGCCGGACCGACGGCACACCTTCTACCTGATCCTCCCCCTGTTGCGTATGTCCCAGCGATTCCTTCTCGCGGTCCTTTTCCTCTGGACCGCCGGCGCCCACGCGCAGCTCACGCCTGAGCACGTCGCGCGTATCCAGTCCGTATCGGAAGTCGCGATGCAGCCGCAAGGCGACGTCGTGGCGTACACCGTCTCCGTCCCGGCCGACCCGCTGGCGGAGAACGCCGCCGCCCGCCGCCAGCTCTGGCTCTACGACATGGAGTCCGGTGCGCAGCAGATGATCCTCGATACGTCGGCGAACGCCTCCGGGCTGGCGTGGACGCCGGACGGCAGCAGCCTCTCGTTCCGCGCCCGCCTCGAGGGGGACGACGCGACGGCGCTCCACACCTACGAAGTCGCATCGGGCGCGATGCGCCGGGCAGTCCACCACTCCGCGAGCGTCGGCACGTACGCCTGGAGCCCAGACGGGCGGCACGTCGCCTTCATCGCGACCATGCCGGCGCCGCCGGATAACGGCCTCCCGTACCAGCCGCGCATCTACGAAGAGGCGGACCGCCAGCGGCCCGTGTACATCGCGGAGGCGTTCGCCAACACGGACGCGCGCCCGCTCTTCGAGGACGCGACGGCGTACGCGCTGGATTGGCATCCGGACGGCGACCGCCTCGCGGTGATGGCGGCGCCGGACCCCCTCGTGGACTCCCGCTACGTCCGCCAGTCGGTCCGCGTCTACAGTGTGGCGACCGGCGAGGTGGTGGCCGAGGTGGACCACCGCGGAAAGAAAGGCGCCGTCAAGTGGAGCCCCGACGGCGACCGACTGGCGTTCCTCGCGGGCGCGAACCTCAACGATCCGGCCGTCGGGCGGCTCTTCGTCGCAGACGCCGAGGGCGGGGCACCTGTGGACGTGCTGCCGAACCTGATGGGACACGCCGAGGCGTTCGAATGGGTGGACGGCGACGCGATCCGCTTCCTCGCGGACATCGGGACGGAGTCCATCCATGGCCAGATCGTAGTGGGGGAGGACGACCCGGAGATCTTTATCCCGGAAGGGCAGGCCATCTGGACCGCGTTCTCTCCAAACGCGGGCGCAGACCGGACGGCGCTGATCGGTCAGACGCCGCAGCACCCGTCGGAGCTCTTCCTCCTCGATCAGGACGATGCCCTCGCGGAGCGCGTCACGGACTCCAACCCGTGGCTCGCCGAGGTCGCGCTCGCGCGACAGGAGACCGTCACGCACACCGCTCGCGATGGCGTGGAACTCCAGGGCGTGATGATCTACCCGCTGGAGGAGACCGCCAGCCCGGCGCCGATGGTGCTCCTCGTGCACGGCGGCCCGGAGTCGCACGTCTCCAACGGTTGGGTCACGAACTACTCACGTCCCGGCCAGACGCTGGCGGCCCGTGGAATCGCGGCGTTCTACCCCAACTACCGCGGCTCCACTGGGCGCGGCGTGGAGTTCAGCCTGCTCAGCCAGGGCGACCCCGCCGGCGCGGAGTTCGACGACCTCGCGGACGCGCGCGACCACTTCGTCGCCGTCGGGCTGGCGGACTCCACGGCCGTTGGGATCGCGGGCGGCTCCTACGGCGGCTACGCGACGGCGTGGGGCTCCACGTACTACTCCGAGAACTTCGCGGCGGGCGTCATGTTCGTCGGCATCTCGGACAAGGTCTCGAAGGTGGGGACCACGGACATCCCGGACGAGGAGTTCTACGTCCACGCCCGGAAGCGCCCGTGGGACAACTGGACCTACTTCCTGGAGCGCTCGCCGATCTACTACGCCGACCAAGCCAACACACCGCTGCTCATCGCGCACGGCGAGGACGATCCGCGCGTAGATCCCGGCCAGAGCATGGAGATGTACCGGCACCTCAAGCTCCGCGGCTCCGCGCCGGTTCGGTTGGTGTTTTACCCGGGCGAGGGCCACGGCAACCGCCGTGCGACGGCCCAACTGGACTTCCACCTCCGCACGCTGCGGTGGTTCGAGCACTACCTGAACGGTCCGGGTGGGGAGATGCCCCCGCACGAGGTGGACGTGGCCGCGATGGGCGGCTGACCCCGCGAGGCTCCGCCCCGGCGATGCGCCCGGGGCGGGGCTACTCCTCCAGTCCGGCCTCCCGCGCCTGACGGCTCTCTTCGATGCGTTCCTGAAACTCGGCGTCGTTCATGCCACGCGTGATGTACACCGTGGCGACGGTGATGAGCACGATCAGGCTCACGATCATCCCGATCACGAACAGTCGGGTAGCGCGGGGCGAAAGCGGGGTAGGCATGGAGGTCTCGTAGCGTCCGCGCCCTACCCCCAGACCCCTCGCGCCGTTCCGGCCCGCCGCCTCTGTGTGCCCGGCGTAGCTTCGCGCCTATGTCGCACATCGCCTCCGCCCGCTCCGCTACGGGCACGGACCTCCGGCACGCCATCCTCGACGCCACCCGCCAGCTCCTCGTGGCGGACGGATACCCCAACCTCTCGATGCGCAAGATCGCGGGCGCCGTCGGGTGTAGCGCGACGAGCATCTACCTCCACTTCGCGGGCAAGGACGCGCTCGTCCACGCGCTGATCGGGGAGGGGATGGAGACGCTCCACGACGCGCTCACGGCCGCCGACCCGGGGGGGGACCCCGTCCAGCGGTTGCACGCGATGAGCCGCGCGTACGTGGCCTTCGGGCTCGCGAACCCCGAGCTCTACGAGGTCATGTTCCAGCTCCACCCCGAGCGGATGGAGCGCTTCCCCGCTGACGACTACCGCCGCGCGAGGCGCAACCTGGACCTCTTCGAGTCGGTCCTCGCGGCCGGGGCGGAGCAGGGGGCGCTGGATGCGACGCCTACGCCGGAGGTCGCCGCGCACGCGCTCTGGACCGCGCTGCATGGTCTCGTCTCGCTGCGGCTGGCGGAGCGCGTGGACGTGCGCCTGGCCGACGAGGAGTTCACGGACGCCGCGATCGCGCGGGCCGTGCGGGCATACCGCGCCTGACGCCAGCGCAACGGAGTTGGGTGGGGCGGGACCTTTCGCGGAAGCGGTTCCGTTCGTCGTACCTTCATCGGTTCCCCGGCCCTGCCACTCATGACGATTCACACCGCCCCTCCGGACACCCACGGCGTCTCCGAGCTTGGACGGACGCTCCCCTCGCTGCTCGACGAGGCGGCTGAGAAATACCCCAACCCCAGCGGGTTCAACCAGCCCGCCGCCGGCGGCTGGCGCACGCTCTCGAACGGCGCGTTCCGCGATGCCGCGGACGAAGTCGCGGTCGGCCTGCTGGAGAACGGGATCTCTCGTGGGGACCACGTCGCCTTCTTCATGGACAGCGACATGTACTTCGCGATGGCGGACTTCGGGACGCTCATCGCTGGGATCGTCAACGTCCCGCTGTACACGACCTACGCCCCGGAGAACCTCGTCTACGTCACCCAGCACGGCGAGGCGAAGGCCATGTTCGTCTCCAACCGCGAGATGCTGGAGGCGTTCGCGGAGTGGGCCCCGCAGGTCCCGGACGTGGGGCTCGTGATCGCGGCGGAGGGAGACGCCGAGGGCGTCTCGCTCCCGGACGGCGTCCGCTTCATGACGCTCGACGCGCTCCGCCAGTCGGGGCGCGAGGCCATCGCGGCGGACCCCGGGCGGCCCCAGGCGCTCCGCGACCAGATCGACGCGAAGGACCTCGCGACGCTGATCTACACCTCGGGCACGACGGGCCAGCCCAAGGGCGTGATGCTCACGCACGAGAACATCTCGTCCAACAGCATCTCGTCGTTCACGAGCATCTCCATCCTCGGGCACCAGGAGGAGCAGGTCGTCACCTTCCTGCCGCTCACCCACATCTTCGCGCGGATGCTCCAGTTCGCCAGCGTGGCGTGGGGGCAGT
Source organism: Bacteroidota bacterium (assembly GCA_012960515.1). Classification (GTDB taxonomy): domain Bacteria; phylum Bacteroidota; class Rhodothermia; order Rhodothermales; family Rubricoccaceae; genus Rubricoccus. Next base: position 7,171 of record DUBD01000094.1, read on the forward strand.
CCATCTTCTTTTCTAACCCGGACCTCGTCGTGGGGCACCTCGCGGAGGTCAAGCCGACGATGTTCGCGTCGGTCCCGCGCGTCCTGGAGAAGGTCTACGACAAGGTCTCGCTCGGCGTGATGGAGTCCAGCGGGCTGAAGAAGAAGATCGGGACCTGGGCGCTCGGGCTCGCGAAGGAGTACGACGTGTCCAAGCCCGATGGCGGTCTGCCGGGATGGAAGTACGCCCTCGCGGACAAGCTGGTCTACTCCAAGCTGCGCGAGCGTCTCGGCCTCACGCGCGTCAAAGCGGTGGCCGTCGGCGGCGCTGCCCTGCGCGCGGACCTCGCCAGCTCGTTCATGGCGTTCGGGATCCCGGCATATCAGGGCTACGGGCTGACGGAGACGAGCCCCGTCATCACGGTCAACCTGCCCGGGAAGAACCGTGCGGGCACGGTCGGGCCGCCCATCGCGGGCGTAGACGTCGCCATCGCGGAGGACGGCGAGATCCTCACGCGCGGCCCCCACGTCATGGCGGGCTACTACAAAATGCCGGAGGCCACGGCCGACGTGATGGACGATGATGGCTGGTTCCACACCGGCGACATCGGCGAGGTCACGGACGAGGGCTACCTCAAGATCACCGACCGCAAGAAGGCGCTCTTCAAACTCTCCACGGGCAAGTACGTCATCCCGCAGCCCATCGAGAACGCCCTGACGGAGAGCTCGCTGATCGAGCAGGCCGTCGTAGTGGGAAACAGCCGGAAGTACTGTACGGCGCTGCTCTTTCCCAACATGGACGGCCTCCGCGTCTGGGCCAAGACCCACGGCGTGAGTGAAGGGCTGTCCAACGAGGCCCTGCTCAAAGACCCGAAGGTGCTGGCGGAGTACGAGCGCCTCGTCGCTGAGGCGAACGCCGGGATGGACCACTGGACGCAGGTTCAGCGGTTCAAGCTGGTGCCAGAGCTCATGACCGTAGAGAACGAGCTCCTCACGCCGACGATGAAGGTCAAGCGCCGGGCGGTCTCTGACACGTACGGCGGGCAGATCGACTACCTGTACGACGCCCAGGTTCAGGACGGCGACCACGGCGCGACGGCCATCGTCTAGTCCCATCTCGCACGATCCTCCCGCCCCGCTGGCGCTGCCGGTGGGGCGGGTGTCGTTCGGCCGGGGGCGTCCGCGAGGACCGCCAGCGGGCGGCGTGAACCCGGCGCGGCGTCCGGGGTTGACCCGGCGCACACTCCCCCCACCGTCATGTCCGACACCAACGGAACCCCCGCACTCTCTGACGCCGTCCAGCAGCTCCAGGAGCGGGGCGTCGATCTCGACAGGCTCGCGGAGGCGTACGCCGGGATGGACGAGGCCGCCGTTGCGAAGTCCTACGGCGCGCTCGCCCGAGCTGGCCGCCCCTCGCGCCCCTACGAGCCGCCTCCGTCCGACGGCGACTTCTTCGACATCGACGGGTTGATCACGGAGGAGCAGCGCCAGAAAATGGCCGAGCTCCGCCGGTTCATGGAGACGGAGGTGGAGCCCGTCATCAACGACCACTGGCTCCGGGACAGCACCCCGCGCGAGGTGCTCATCCCCGGCTTCCGCAAGCTGGATCTCCTGACGCCGATCTACGGCGAGGACCTGACCTCGCGCGAGCCCAACGGCTCCGTCATGGAGGGCCTCCTCACGATGGAGATTGCCCGCGTGGACGTGAGCACGGCCACCTTCTTCGGCGTGCACTCCGGCCTCGCGATGCAGAGCCTGCTCGTCTGCGGCAGCGAGGAGCAGAAGGCCGAGTGGCTCCCGGCCATGCGCAACTGGGACAAGATCGGCGCCTTCGGTCTGACCGAACCGAACGTGGGCAGCGCGATCTCGCGCGGCGTCCAGACGACGGCCCGGCGCGAGGGCGATGAGTGGGTGCTGAACGGCCAGAAGAAGTGGATCGGCAACGCCACCTTCGCGGACCTCGTGGTGATCTGGGCGCGAGACGAGGCGGACGATCAGGTCAAGGGCTTCATCGTGCGCGCGCAGGAGAACCCGGGCTACAGCGTGGAGAAGATCCGCGGCAAGGTGGCGCTCCGCGCCGTCGAGAACGGGCTCATCACGCTGACCGATTGCCGCGTCCCAGAGTCCGACCGGCTCCAGAATGCCAACTCCTTCCGCGACGTCGCCGAGGTCCTCAAGCTCACCCGTGCCGGCGTCGCCTGGCAGGCCGTGGGCTGCGCGATGGGCGCCTACGAGCGCTCCCAGCGCTACGCCACCACCCGCGGCCAGTTCGGCAAGCCGATCGCCAGCTACCAGCTGATCCAGGACAAGCTCGTCCATATGCTGGGCAACGTCACCGCGCTCCAGACCATGTGCCTTCGCCTAAGCCAGCTCCAGGACGAGGGCCGCATGACCGACGCGCAGGCTTCGCTCGCGAAGGTCTACACCGCCGCCCGCTGCCGCGACGTGGTCGCTCTCGCCCGTGACCTCCACGGCGGCAACGGCATCCTGCTGGAGAACCACGTCGCGCGGTACTTCTGCGATACGGAGGCGATCTACTCCTATGAGGGCACGAACGAGATCAACTCGCTCATCGTCGGTCGCGAGGTGACCGGCCTCGGCGCGTTCGTCTAATCACTCGTCCCGCTGGCGGCCGGCGCCAGCGGGGCGGGCCTGGGATCGGGGCGCTGCTCGGGGAACGACGGTGCCCGCTCCGCATCCAATCCAACGACTCCACCGCAGGACCGGTTAACGGTGTTAATCTCCCGGTCGGAACCCCTTCCAGTCTCCTCTTTCGCTATGGAAACCCTCGCCACCTCAGAGACAGACCGCGCCCCCTCGCGCGCGGCCTCGTCTCAGCCCTTCCGAACCGCCGCCGTGCTCGGCGCCGGCGTCATGGGCAGCCAGATCGCTGCCCACCTCGCGAACGCCGGTCTCCAGGTCACGCTTCTCGACGTGACCCCCGAGTCCATCGGGAAGGAGGGCAAGCCGAACTCCATCGTAGAGGGCGCCTTTAAGGCCGCCACCAAGATGAACCCGGCGCCGTTCTTCACCGCGGACGTCCAGAAGCGGATCACGCTCGGCAACTTCGACGACGACTTCGAGAGCATCTCCGAGGCCGACTGGGTGATCGAGGTGGTCGTGGAGCGGATGGACATCAAACGCTCCGTCATGGCGCGGATCGAGGAGCACGCCCGCGAGGACGCCGTCATCTCGACGAACACGTCGGGGCTACCCATCGGCGAGATCGGGGAGGGCCGCTCGGACGAGTTCAAGGGCCGCTTCCTCGGGACCCACTTCTTCAACCCGCCGCGTTACCTCAAGCTCTTCGAGATCATCCCGACCGCCGACACGGACCCGGCCGTCGTGGAGCGCGTGGCGGAGTTTGCGCGCGTGCGCCTCGGAAAGGGCGTCGTCGTCGCGAAGGACACGCCGAACTTCATCGGCAACCGTATCGGCGTCTACGGCATGATGCAGGCGCTGCGCGAGTTCACCGAGGGCCGGTTCACGATCGAGGAGATCGACCAGCTGACCGGCACGCTGATCGGCCACGCGAAGTCCGCCACCTTCCGCACGGCGGACGTGGTGGGGCTGGACACGCTGAACCACGTCGCCAGCAACCTCTACGAGGCCGTGGAGGAGGACGAATCGCGCGACGCGTTCCAGGTGCCGGACGTGCTTTCGCGGCTCGTGGAGTTGAAGCGGACCGGCGCGAAGACGAAGGCCGGCTTCTACAAGAAGGAGGGCAAGTCCATCCTCTCCATCGACCCGGAGACGATGGAGTACCGCGAGGCGCCCGAGAGCGACCTCGACATCAAGGAGTTCAAGAAGGCCGGCGACCTCCCGGCGCGCCTCAACGCGCTCTGGGCCGATGACGGCCGCGCGGGCGACTTCTTCCGCCGCACGACGCTCGACC
>DUBD01000094.1:11069-29352 GCA_012960515.1 Bacteroidota bacterium
GCCGCGTGCCCGAGATCGCCGATTCTCCCGCGGACGTGGACCGCGCGATGCGGTGGGGCTTCGGCTGGGAGATGGGCCCGTTCCAGATCTGGGACGCCCTCGGCGTGGACACCGTCCGCGACGCGCTGGCGGACGCCGGCATCGAGACGCCGGACTGGGTCGCGAACGTCCCGAGCGAGGGCTTCTACGCGGACTCGGAGTCCGGCCAGCCCACCATCTGGATTCCCGCCGACGGCGAGCGCCAGCCGGACGAGCGGCCCGCGGACGAGTGGGGCCTCGCGTACCTCAAGGAGGACGAGAGCACCACGATCTGGAGCAACGACGAGGCCGCCCTGCTCGACGTGGGCGATGGCGTCGCGCTGTTCGAGTTCCGCTCCAAGTCGAACTCCCTCGGGCAGGCCGTCATGACGGGGCTCGTGGAGGCCATCGACACGGTGGAGAACAACCGCGACCTCCGCGGCATGATCATCGGCAACGAGGGGAGCAACTTCTCCGTCGGCGCCAACCTCGGGGAGGTCGCGATGGCTCTCGCGATGGGCCAGCTCGACCAGATGGAGCCCTTCCTCGAAGGCTTCCAGGGCGCGATCAAGAAGGTCCGCTACAGCTCCAAGCCGGTCGTGGTCACGACGCACCAGCGCGTGCTCGGCGGCGGCTGCGAGATGACGATGGCGAGCCCGCACCCGGTCGCCTCGGCCGAGACCTACATCGGGCTCGTGGAACTCGGCGTGGGGCTCATCCCGGCGGGCTGCGGCACCACCTTCATGGCGGCCCGCGCCGCGGAGCTGGCGGCGGATGCCGACCGGCCGAGCGAGATCCAGCCGTTCCTCCGCCAGCACTTCGAGCAGATCGCGATGGCCAAGGTGGCGACGAGCGCTCACATGGCCCGCGAGATGAATATGCTGGACGACCGCGCCACCATCGTGATGAACGACGCGCGCCGCTTCCACGTCGCCAAGGCGAAGGTGGTCGCGCTGAGCGAGATGGGGTACGCCCCGCCGCCGGTGCGCAACGCCATCCCCGTGCTCGGGGCGCCCGGACGCGCGCAGTTCGAGATCGCGCTGCACCAGTTCCGCGAGGGCGGCTACATCTCGGAGTACGACCACTTCCTCGCGAGCAAGCTCGCCTGGGTCATGACCGGTGGCGACATCACGGCGCCCACCGAGGTCCACGAGGAGTACCTCTTCGCGCTGGAGCGCGAGGTCTTCCTGTCGCTCCTCGGCGAGGAGAAGACCCAGGCGCGCATCACGAGCATCCTGACCACGAACAAGCCGCTTCGGAACTAGTGGGTTCCGCGTTCCGAGTTCAGGGTTCCGAGTAATCGGACCCGCTCGGAGCGCCGACTCGGAACTAGGAACCACGAACTCGGAACTCACCATGCAAATCAACGAAGCTTATATCGTCTCCACCGTTCGCACGCCTGTTGGCAAGGCGAAGCGGGGGGCGCTCAAAGACGTCCGCCCTGAGCACCTCGGGGCCGTCGCGGTCAACGGCGCGATTGACCGCGTCAAGGGGCTGGACCCCTCCCGAATCGACGATGTCGTGCTCGGGTGTGCCTTCCCCGAAGGCCCCCAGGGCATGAACATGGCCCGCGCCATCGTGCAGAAGGCCGGCCTCCCGGACTCCGTACCGGGTGTGACCGTCAACCGGTTCTGCTCCTCCGGCGTGCAGACCATCGCGCAGGCGTTCAACTCCGTGATGCTCGGCCAGGCCGACTGCATCGTGGCAGGAGGCGTCGAGAGCATGTCGGCCGTCCCGATGGGCGGCTTCTACTTCGCGCCCGACCCCGAGCTGGCGTTCGACAAGCCCGGTCACTACGCGAGCATGGGCATCACGGCCGAGAACGTGGCCGACCAGTTCAACGTCTCGCGCGAGGACCAGGACAAGTTCGCGCTGGAGTCCCACAAGCGGGCCGCTGCCGCCATCGAGTCCGGCGTGTTCGAAGACGAGATCGTGCCCGTGGAGGTCACGCAGACCGTCTATGAGAACGGCGAGGCCAAGGAGGTCACGTTCACGCACACGACCGACGAAGGGCCGCGCCCGGATACGAGCCTGGAGGCTCTTGGGCGTCTCCGTCCCGCGTTCAAGCAGGGCGGCAGCGTGACGGCCGGCAACTCGTCGCAGATGAACGACGCCGCTGCGGCCTCCGTCATCATGTCCAAGCAGATGGCCGACGAGATCGGCGCGACGCCGCTGGTCAAAATGCTCGGGTTCGCCGTGGCCGGCGTGGCCCCGGAGATCATGGGCATCGGCCCGAAGGAGTCCATCCCGAAGGTCCTCCAGCAGGTGGGCCTGAAGGTGGAGGACATCGGGCTCGTGGAGCTCAACGAGGCGTTCGCCAGCCAGTCGCTGGCGGTCATCCGCGAGGTAGGCCTGGACCCGGAGAAGGTCAACGTCCACGGCGGCGCCATCGCGCTGGGCCACCCGCTCGGCTGCACCGGCGCCAAGCTGACCGCGACGCTCGTCCACGAGATGATCCGCCGCGAGGTCCGTTACGGCATCGTGACGATGTGCATCGGCGGCGGGATGGGCGCCTCGGCCGTGTTCGAGAACGTCCAGCTCTAGCGCCGGCCCCGCTGGCGGCTCCCGCCAGCCGGAAGAGAACGGGCGCCCCTGCGAAGAGTCGCGGGGGCGCCCGATTTGTGTAGCGCGTTGGTGCGCAACGCCTACCGGGCGCGCACGGGCTCGCCGCGCCGGGCGATGATCTCGCGGTAGCCCTCGGCCTGGACCGGGGTGAGGAGCGCGAGGATCTCGTCGTCCGTCTCTGCGCGGATGTCGCGGATCTCTGCCATCGCTTCCTCGCGGTTCCCCATCCGCCTCGCGCGCTGCATCACCGGGTCGATGCGCTCCGTCTGCCGCGTGAGGATGGGGCCGAGCGCCGCGCGCTGCTCGTCGGAGAGGTCCAGTTCGCGGTCGAGCGCGTTCAACTGGCGCTGGATCTCGGGCGCGAGGGGGACTCCGCGTTCGCGGAGCACTTCGCGGAACTCCACCTGCTGCTCCTGATCGAGAGCGGCGGCGATCCGGGCGTCGGCTTCCACGCGGGCGCGGAGGCGGGCGTCGGTCCGCGAGCGGAAGTCGGGCTGGCGCCGTGCCGCCACGTACGCGTCCGCCAGCGCGTCGAGCGAAGCCTGGACGGACGCTTGTTGTGCCTCTGTGAGGTCCAACCGCTCCGTGAGCATCGCCAACTCGTCGTCCGCTCGGTCCTCCGAGCGTTCCGCGCCTGGGGGCTGGCGGTCAGAATCGGGTGGGGTGGACCCGCACGCCGAGACGGCGAGGGCGAGCGCGAAGAGGGCGATTCGGTGCAGCATGGCGGGAAGGTAGAAATGACGAACGCCCGCCCCCGAGGTGGGAGCGGGCGTCGTGCGACCCGGACGAGACTTGAACTCGCGACCTCCGGCGTGACAGGCCGGCGTTCTAACCAACTGAACTACCGGGCCGGGTAGCTCTCTGCGTGAGCAGTGGGCTGAAAGTACGGACGAGGACGGGGCCTCGCCAAAGGCGCGGGGCGTGCTCACCGTCTCTTCGCGAAGAGGGGGGAGCGCTGTGCGCGCCGGTGGTCGGGGGCGGACTTGAACCGCCGACACCCGCATTTTCAGTGCGGTGCTCTACCAACTGAGCTACCCGACCGGGGCGCCCAAGGTACGGCGATCCTGAAGGGTCGCGCGAGGGAAGAGCCGGAGGTTCTGTGAATCGCTCCGCGCGCTGGCGGAGCGGGGCGGCGGGCGTGAACTAAAAAACGGCGCTCTGCCCCCACTTCAGCTTGTCGCGGACGGTCGCGAAGTAGTCCTCGCCGGGCAGCGTCACCAGCCGGACGGCGCCGGACGCGCGACGGACCCGAATCGTGAGGTCATCCGCTTCGATCACGCGGGACTTCCCGTCGATGGCGAGCACGTACGGATGGTCGCGGGTGGTCACGCGGATCTCCAGCACGCAGGAGCCCGGCAGCACGATGGGGCGGGCCGTGAGGGTGTGCGGCGCGATGGGCGCGAGCACGACTGCGTCCGCCTGCGGCGTCACGATCGGGCCACCGACGGAGAGCGCGTAGGCCGTGGAGCCCGTCGGAGTCGCCGCGATCAGGCCGTCGGCCCAGTAGGTGTTGAGGAAGAGGCCGTCTACCGATGCGTCCACGGCGATCATGCTCGCCGTCCCGGACTTATCCACCACGAGGTCGTTGAGCGCCCACGGATACAGGTCCGCGAGCACGCCCCCGTCGTTCTCGATCTCGACCGCCAACGCGAGGCGCTCTTCCACGCCCGTCTCCCCCGCCTCCACCATCTCGACGGCGCGGATCACGTCGCCCACCTCCACGCGCGCGAGGAAGCCGAGGCGCCCCACGTTGATGCCGAGGATGGGCGGGCCGTCCAACCCGGCCGCGTGCGCGCTGCGGAGGAACGTGCCATCGCCTCCGAAGGAGAGGAGCACGTCCGACTGGCGGGAGACGTGGGCGGAGGCGTGCTCCGAACAGAAGGCGTCATCTACGAGGCCACGGTCGAGCAGCCCATCCGCGATGTCCTGCGTGACGCAGAAATCGCGCTGGTGACGGTGGAGCCATCGCGCCATCTCCGCGACGGGTTGCCAGATGCCGTCCTTCGTAACGTTGCCGGTAATACCGTAGGCCATGCGAGAGGGGGAGAGAGGGGCAAACTCGCGCTCGGCGCGGGGGTTCGCGGCGCTCTTCACGTGCCGTGGAATCAGTGCCCCCGGTCGGCCGTCCCTCCGACGCTTCCACCTCGCCCCTATGCACATCGTCATCGTCGGGAACGGCATCGCCGGCGTCACCGCGGCGCGGGTCGTCCGCAAGCGCCGGCCCGACTGGCGGATCACGCTCGTGAGCGAGGAGCACCCGGAGCACCTCGCGCGGACGGCCTGGATGTACGTCTACATGGGCCACCTCACGCTGGAGCAGACCCGCCCGTACGCGCCGGACTTCTGGGAGCGCAACCGGATCGAGCGCCTCCACGACCGCGCCGAGTCGCTCGACGCCGACCGCCAGCGGCTGGCGCTCCGCTCGGGCAGGACGTTGACGTACGGCCGGCTGCTGGTCGCGACGGGCTCGGTTCCGGCGTTCTACGGATGGCCGGGACAGGATCTCGCGGGTGTGCAAGGGCTCTACCACCTGCAAGACTTGGAGCGGATGGAGCGCGAGACGGCGGGGATCGAGCGGGCGGCGGTGGTCGGGGGCGGGCTCATCGGCGTGGAGCTGGCGGAGATGCTCCGGACGCGAGGCGTGGCCGTCACCTACCTCGTGCGCGAGGGCCGGTACTTCGCCCACGCGATGCCCGAGCGGGAGTCGCGGCTGATCGAGGAGGAGATCCGGCGGCATGGCGTGGATCTCCGGCTGCAAACGGAGCCCGAGGCGTTCCTCGGGTCAGGCCGCGTGGAGGGGGTGCGGACAACCGCGGGCGATACGATACCAGCCGAGTGGGTGGGGCTCGGCACGGGCGTCCGCCCGAACGTCGGGTGGCTGGAAGGCTCCGGGATCGAGACCGCGCGCGGTGTGCTCGTGGATCACCACCTGCGCACGAGCGCCGCGAACGTCTGGGCCGCGGGAGACTGCGCGGAGCATCGCGAGCCGTTGCCGGGGCGGGCACCCGTGGAAGCCCTCTGGTACACCGGCCGCATCCAGGGCGCGACGGCCGGGTACGCGCTTGCCGACGAGGCGCGTCCGTACGTGCCCGGCGTGTTCTACAACTCGGCCAAGTTCTTCGACCTCGAGTGGCAGGTCGTCGGCTCCATCGCGCCGGAGTCAGACCCCGGCCGCAATGAGGCGCTGGCGGAGGACCGAACACGCACCGGCGCCCGGCTCGTGCGGCTGCAGGGAGACGCCGAGTCGGGCCGCCTGCTCGGCATCCACGCGCTCGGCGCCCGCCTCCGCCACGAGGTCTGCGCCGAGTGGATCGTGTCCCGTCGCTCCCTCGATGATTGCCTTCGCGATCTCCCACGCGCGGGCTTCGACCCCGAGTTCTCCCGCGCGATGCCCACCCCCACGCTCGCCTGATGGCCGATCTCCCGCTCTACAACGCCCATGCCGACCGGAGCCTCTGGCTCTTCGAGAACCCCGCGTGGCGCTCCAACGCGGTCGAGAAGCTGGGCCTCGCGCTCGTGGCCGTCGCCATCGTCGCGAGCGTGGTCGCTCTCGCCAGTGACCTCGGCCGCCAGTCGCCCGTGCTGTTCGCACTCCTCGTCTTCGGCGGCTTCGGCATCGGCGCGACGGTGTTCGCGCTCGGCGGGCTGTCGCGTCCCGCCGGCGTGCGCAACGAGGGGACGGTGTTCTCCTCCAACCAGGCGCGAGGGGCTGTCGGCTGGACCGTCGGCGTCGTGCTGACGGGGCTGTACGTCGTGCTCTACTTCTGGCCCGGCGCGCTGTCGGGGTTGATCCCGCTCGGCGACCCGCTCTCGCAGTTCCTCCGCGATCAACCCGCGACGCTGGAGAACGGCGGCCAGTGGTTCCTCTACTCCACGTTCTACACGCTGGCGGTCGCCGCGATGGGCGTGCGTGCGGCGGTCCGCTACCGGCACTCGCGCTACCACCTCATCCGGACGGCGAGCGTCGTCTTTTTCCAGACGGTTCTCGCGTTCGCGTTGCCATACCTGCTCGTGCGGCTCCAGCAGCCGGAGCTCTACCTCCACTACACGTGGCCGCTGGATTACGACCTCTTCTTCCCGTGGAAGGTCGAGGAGCTCCGCCAGTCGGGCCGGCTCGGCGTCGCGATGCTGCTCTGGGGCGGGGTGCTGATCGCGCTCGCGACGCCCGTTCTGACCTACTTCTTCGGGAAGCGGTGGTACTGCTCGTGGGTGTGCGGCTGCGGCGGGCTGGCGGAGACCGCGGGCGATCCGTACCGGCACCTCTCGGACCCTTCGCTCGCGGCGTGGAAGGTGGAACGATGGATGGTTCACGGAGTGCTGGCGGCGATCGTCGCCGGGACTGCGCTGCTCTGGGTCGCCGCCGTCGCGGATGTGGGCTGGCTGGACGGGGGCGCGGGGACGTTCTCGTGGCTGTACGGCCTGCTCATCGGGAGCGTCTTCGCCGGCGTGGTGGGGGTGGGCTTCTACCCGATCTTCGGCAGCCGCGTGTGGTGCCGCTTCGGCTGCCCGATGGCGGCGATCCTCGGTCTCCAGCAGCGGTTCTTCTCCCGCTTCCGCATCACGACGAACGGGGGGCAGTGCATCTCGTGCGGCAACTGCACCGCGTACTGCGAGATGGGCATCGACGTGCGCTGGTACGCCCAACGCGGCCAGAACGTGGTCCGCGCCTCGTGTGTGGGGTGCGGCATCTGCGCGACGGTCTGCCCGCGCGGCGTCCTGAAGCTGGAGAACGGCCCGCGCGAGAACCGCGTCGGCGACCGTCAGCTGCTCACCGATCTCGACGTGCTCCCCGGCGCGCTGGCGGAGTAGATCGGCCCGCACATTGCGGCCGCCAGCCGGGCGGGCGGGCACCTCGCGTGCCTCTCGAGGTACACTCCACCCCCCATCCACCTCTCCCCATGGCCGATCCCATCCGCACGCTCTCGCCCGCACGAGCCGCCGTTCTCTTTGTCGTCTACAGCGTCGTCTTCGCCATCGGTGGCGGGCTGGCGGCCGGCATCATGGCGCTCGTCTTCGAAGCGGTCAGCCCGCAGGGGTACGACGCCAATGTCTACGCCATCACGTTCGGCGTCACGGGCTACATCGCGTACCGGCTCGCACGCCGCGTGGCCGAGGGGTAGGCCGCCGTTAGAATCGGCGCGAGGGCGTGTCTAGCGGGCGAGTTCTCGCCCCGCCACATGCTGTCCCGTGTCTGGAGCCGCGCCGTCCTCGGAGTGGACGCGCTGCCCATCGAAATCGAAACCCACATCGAGCCCAACCTCCCGCGGTGGACCGTCGTGGGGCTGCCCGATGGGGCCGTGCGGGAGAGCCGGGACCGGATCATCGCGGCGCTCGCCAACAGCGACCTCCCACGGCCGCGAGGCGCGATCACGATCAACCTCGCGCCTGCCGATGTGCGGAAGGAGGGCTCCGCGTTCGATCTCCCGATGGCGCTCGGGCTCCTCGCCGCGAGCGGACGCAACGGCCCGCTGATCCCGGCTGAGGCGCTGGCGGACGTCGTCATCGTGGGCGAACTGTCGCTGGACGGCTCCGTGCGGCCCGTTCGAGGAGTGCTCCCGATGGCCGCGCACGCCCGCAAGAGCGGGGCGCGCGCGATGATTGTCCCGGCGGGCAACGCGCCCGAGGCCGCCGTCGTGGACGGGCTGGAGGTCTACGCCGTGGGCACGCTTCGTGAGGCGTTCGACTTGCTGGCAGAACACGGCGGACACGGCGAGCCGTTCGTCCGTCGCCCACCGAGCGAGACCCCCGACCGTCTGTCAGTGGAGGACTTCGCCGACGTGAAAGGGCAGGAGGGGGTAAAGCGCGCACTGGAAGTGGCCGCCGCAGGGGGACACAACGCGCTGATGGTCGGCCCGCCCGGAAGCGGGAAGACGATGCTCGCGCGACGGCTGCCGGGCATCCTTCCGCCCCTGACGAACGCGGAGGCGCTGGAGACCACGAAGATCCACAGCGTCGGGGGGATGCTCAATGGTGCGGCGCGGCACGGACTCGTGACGGAGCGACCCTTTCGCGCCCCACATCACACCATCTCGAACGCCGGCCTCTGCGGCGGCGGCTCCAACCCGATGCCGGCGTCCGGGCGCGCCCCGGCGAGGTGTCGCTCGCCCATCACGGCGTGCTGTTTCTCGACGAGCTGCCGGAGTTCGAGCGGAGCGTCCTCGAAGTCCTTCGGCAGCCGCTCGAAGAGGGCGCGGTTACCATCGCGAGGGCGCGGGCGACGGTCCATTTCCCCGCCCGGTTTATGCTCGTCGCGAGCATGAACCCGTGCCCGTGCGGGCACGCGGGCGACCCGCACAAGCCGTGCGTCTGCGCGCCAGGGCAGGTGCAGCGCTACCTCGCGAAAGTCTCGGGTCCGCTCCTCGACCGGATCGACCTGCACGTGGAGGTGACGCCGGTTCCGTTCGACGACCTCAACCGCGACCGTCCGGCCGAGCCCAGCGAGAACGTCCGCCAGCGGGTCGTGGCCGCGAGGGAACGGCAGGCCGAGCGGTTCGCGGAAACGGACACGCACTGCAACGCGCACATGCGCGCCCGCGACGTGCGCCGTTATTGCAAACCCGATGCAGCCGGCCAGCAGCTCCTCAAAGCCGCCATCGAACGCCTCGGGCTCTCCGCTCGCGCGCACGACCGCGTCCTGAAGGTCGCCCGCACCATCGCCGACCTCGCGGGAGAGGAGACCGTGACGGCCACGCACGTCGCGGAAGCCGTGCAGTACCGCTCGCTCGACCGGAGCGGGTGGGGGATGGGATGACCCCGCCGCGCTGGCGGAGCCGATGAGCTATTCCCCGGAGCCGGGCTCCGTCGCGACGGAGACGCGCATGTCGAGTTCGGCCGCCGCCCCCGCGACCGCCGCCAGCGATCCGATCATGGCCTCGCGGTCGGCGTAAACGGCCACGGCGTCGCGGTCGCCTTTGAGCTGGGCGAGCGTGATCGCGAGGCTGTCCGGCGTCGTCTCCGTCTCGTCCACGAAGAGGCGGCCGTCCGGCAGGATGGAGATCGCGACGTACTGCGCCTCCAGCGGCGTCGCGCTGGCGGTATCTGGCAGGTTGACCTCGATCCCGCGCTGCGTCACGAACGACGACGTCAGCAGGAAGAAGATGAGCAGCAGCAGGACGATGTCCGTCAGCGACGCGAGGCTGAAGGCGGTCAGCGGCTTGCGGCCCGTCGAGAAGTTGAGCGGCATCGCTTAGGCCGGGAGGGGGGCGCGAGGGGCGGCCGGCCGACGCTCGCCGGCTGGAGCCTGCAGGATGTCGAGAAAGTCCGTGGAGGCGGTTTCCAGATCGTTCACCGTCCGGTTGATCCGGTTGACGAGCAGGTTGTACGCGAACAGCGCGGCCACACCCACCGCCAGTCCGGCGGCCGTCGTCACGAGCGCTTCCCAGATGCCGCCCGCCAGAAGCGCGGGGTTCACAAGCCCCTCGTAGCGCTGCAGCTGCTGGAACGCCCCGATCATGCCGACGACGGTCCCGAGGAAGCCGAGCATCGGCGCGATGGCGGCGGTGGAAGCGAGCAGGTCCATCCGCTTCTCCAGCTTGTACGTCTCGCGGCGGCCCGCCTCCTGGACGGCCTCCTTGATCTCGCCGATGGGACGGCCCACGCGCTCCAAACCCCGCTGGATGATGCGCGAGGCGGGCGTGTCCTGGGCGCTGCAGAACCCGATGGCGCCGCTCAGGTCGCCGGCCTCGACGTACTGGCGGACGGTCTGGGTGAGGCGTGCGGGGTCTCCTTTCGCGCGGTTGAGCGCCCGCATCCGTTCCACGACGAGGAACAGCGCGAGGACGGAGAGAATCGCGATGGGGATCATGGTCCACCCGCCCTGAACCATGAGGTCTAGGAACGAGAGGGACTCCTCGGTCGGCGCCGGGCCGATGGTAGCGAGGGAGTCGGTCTGGGCGGCGGACGTGTCCGCGACCTGGAAGGCGAAGAAGGGCATGGGCAGACGTGCTAGACGTCGGCGAGGTTGAGGGTCCAGATGTCGTCGCGCCCGCGGATGTCCGCCGGGAGCCGGTCCCGAACGGAGTACGCGTCCTGGCGCGAGGCGAACTGACCGATTGCGATGCGGTACATGGGGCGGCCGTTGACCGTCCCTTCGATCACGCGGGCGCGGAAACCCGCGCGGCGGTAGCGGGCGACGGCCGCCTCGGCCTCGGCGCGGCTCGAAACAGAGGAGACCACCCACGTGAAGCCCTCCGCGTCGAGTTGGATCGGGGCGTCCCCGGCCAGCCCTCGCGCAGCCGCTTGCGAGAGCCCCGACAGGTCCGGGCCGCCGGACGACGTGGGGGCTGGCCGCACTGGCTGGGGGGCGGGAGGCGTGGGGGTAGCGGCGGGAGTGGTGGCCCGGCTGGCGGATGCCGTGGGCGTCGAGGAAGACGCGTCTTCCGGTGCTGCGTCGGGCTCGGTCATCCGTTCCTCCGCGCTCGGCTCCTCCGCGAGCAACGCCTCTGCCTCTCGCGCGGCAGCGGCTGCCAGACTGTCCGCGGGGTCGAGGGCGTCGGGCTCTTCGTCGAGCGCAAGCGCTTCGTCCGACGGAACGGCGGCGGGAGTATCAGGCGCGGCCGGAACGTCCGCCAGCGGGTCCGGGGCTGTGGTGAAGCGAGGCCAGAGAAGCACCGCGGCGGCGATCAGTGCGAGGAGCGCGAGGGCCGCGAGGATGAGAGGCCAGACCCGCCGCGGCCGGCGCATTTCCTCGTACTCGTCGTCATAGTCCCCGGAGGGGGCCCAGCCGGGCGGCATCAACGGCAGACCCTCCGGTTGATGGCGATCCGTCTCCGCCGCTTCCGGGGGGACGGAAGCGGGCGGCTCCGTACGTACGGGCGCAGGAGAGACGGGCTCCTCGCGAGGGGGCGCCGCAGGCGGATCGGCCGGTTCCGGGGCGGCTGGGGGAGGGGGCGGTTCCGAGGCCGTCGGGGACGACGTTTCGGCGGGCGACGGATCGGCCGGCGGCGTCTCGCGCGTGTCGTCGAGCGAAGCCGACGTGCCGAGGTGGTCCGGCGTGGGCATGCCGGTAGACCAGATGCCAGCGAGAAGGGAGTCCACCGCGTCGTCGTCCTCTCGTGCGTCAGGCGCCGGAGGCTCCGGCGCTGGGGGCTGGTGGAGCGGGGCGTCGGAGAGGAGCTCGTCCGCGGGCATGGGCGTCGGCGCCTCGGGCTCGTCGGAGTCGGGTGCCGGCTCGGACGGGAGCGGTCGCTGACCGAACCAGTCCGCGAGGCCGGGCGGTAGATCGTCTGTTGCCGGATCGTGGTGTTGATCTGCCGCCGAGTCGTCCGTCTCGCCGCCCGGAGAGGGCTCCTGCGGTTCCGGCTCGTCCATCGCCTCGCGCAACGACGTCGCCAGCGCGGAGGGACCGGCGTCTTCCTCGACGCCGATGGAGAACGGCGTCAGGGTCACATCGT
This sequence comes from Bacteroidota bacterium, assembly GCA_012960515.1. GTDB lineage: Bacteria > Bacteroidota > Rhodothermia > Rhodothermales > Rubricoccaceae > Rubricoccus. The sequence continues at coordinate 23,045 of DUBD01000094.1, forward strand.
CCGCGATCCCATCGCCGTACACCTCAGACTCTGGCTCGGTGGCGTCGGAAGGCGGCTCGTCCTCCTCTGCAACCTCAGGAGGTGCCATAGCCGCTGGCGGAGCCGCCGGGACATCGGCGCCGGAGGACTGGGGGGCTGCGGTCTCGGTCTGAGCGCCGACCTCGGAGAGGCCGGTGTACTCCACGTTGATCGTGGACAGGAGGGCCGGATCGGCACCGAACAGCAGGCCGCGGTCCGTACGCCGAAGCACCCCGACGCCTTCCAGTTCGACCTCCCCCTTGATGGAGAGCATCGCTTCCATCTGCTCCACACTCTGGCGCAGCGCCGAGGCGCCGCCGCCGACGGGCAGCCCTATCTGCTTGGCGAGCGCCATCGCCAGCGGGGTGGGGTCGGGCTCTGCGCCCAGGACGAGCCGGAGCGACTCGCTGGGTGGGCGGAGCGAGCGCGAGCCGTCCGGTTGTGCGAGCACGCGTGCGGGCACCCGCACGCGGCGAAGCGTACCGAAGCCGGGGAGCGGGGCCGGCTCGTCTTGGAGCAAGCGGTCCCGAATGGCGGCAGACAGAGCGGAGAGAGAAGCCACAGGTCGCGCGGGCAGGTTGCGGGAAGGTAGGGGCGTTCCCCCAACCGGGGAAGCGGTTCCCGGTCGCAATCTGCTTAAAGAGTCACTCGAACCCCGCCCCGAACTGCAGTGCCTGCCAAGGGGTAGCCGGGCCACTCTTCGACTGCTCCCGCGAGCCGGTCGGCCTGAAGGAGGACCGAGATCTGTGGCGTCACATCGAACCGAGCATCTGCGGAGAGCAACGTGAAGCCATCCACAGTGTCGGTCGTGTTCGCCGGGCGGTCCCCTTCGCGATACAGGGTGGCGGAGAGGCGGCCTCGCGAGAAGGGGATCTGCACGCTGCCGCGCGCCGTGAAGGGCGCGACGAACGGGATCTCGCCACCGCCCTCTGTCAACTCGGTCTCCCGCGCCGTCACGACGGCGTCGAACGAGATTCCGGAGGGGAGCACGACGCTGGCCTCACCGCCGATGCCCTGCATCCGGATGGAATCGTACACCTGGACGTAGCGGCCGTCTGGGGCGCGCTGGTAGAAGAGGTAGGTGGGGGCGTCCACGAAGAGCGCGAACCCGCGAAGCGAGAGCCCGCCTGCGACGAGTTCGACACCGGCGCGGGCGTCTGCCCGCAGAACGTCCGGCGCGACGTCCGGGCGGTCTTGCACGAACGGGTTGGTCTCCGCAAGATCGCCGAGGCTGCGAGAGACGAGGCGCGGGGAGTTGCTGCCAAAGGCGCGCAGGGCGTTCCCGATGGGGACGGAGAGGTCCACGATGGGCGCGATGGCGCGGGCATATCCGTCGCCGTTCTGGCTACCGACCTCGTAGGCCATCGCGCGGGCGCCCAGCAGCAAGCTGGCGCCGGCTCTCGACGTGAACTCGTACGCCGCGCCAGCGGAGCCGAACTGCATGTCCTGCCCGATGCCCTCGTCCAGTCCCGCGGCTCCACCGCGAGCGTCGATCTGGAGCCCGGCGACGGGGCGGACGCGGACCCGGCCTTCCACCTTCGCGCCGCTCTGGCTTTCGCCGAGCAGCATCTCGGCCCCGTCCGTGGCGGGCGCCAGCCGGTCGGCGGTGAACTCCACCCGTGCGTCGATCGGCCCGACGCCCTCGGTGCCAAGCGTCGTGGCCGCGCCAAAGCGGCTCAGGCGCCGGAGCGGGTTCAGGAAATTGGTCCGCGGGTCCACAAGTCCGGGCACCGCGTAGCGGCTCACGGTCGCGGTCCCGAAGAGACCGATGGGGAGAGCGCCGCCGCTCTGGATCCCGGCCGTGGCGTCGAGGTGGTCGAAGCTCACGACGCCCTCATCCGAGGTGGAGCCCAGCCCTTCGTAGTCCACGTCGGCGGTGAACTGGCCGGATGCGACCGGGATGGAGAGGTCCAGCCGGGCGGTCCGTGCCGCTTCGTTGCCGTACGTGGCCTCTGCGCGGAGGTACCGCGTCATGGGGAGGTCCGAGGGCGGCACGGAAGGGGCGAGGAGCGCGAGGGGCGGCAGAGCGTCCAGGCTGGGGTCGTACGCGCCGGTCAGTGCCGCCCGGTCCGCGGGCACCACATAGGTCCGAGGCGGCGGGCCGAAGCCCGAGAGCGGCTGGCGCTCGATCTGGGGGAGGTCCACGCGCACGTCGCCGCGGATCTCGAACTCGCGAGGGGTGAGGCTGGGGAGCCGGGGCTCACCGTCCTGGGCAGCCACGCCTGGGGCGACCCCGAGGCAAACGGCGGCGGCGAACGCCAGACGAAAGGCAGTCATGCGGAGACGGGCAGGGGTATCGCGAGGGGAGAGGTGGGCATCAACCATCGGCGTCGGGACGGGCCGGCATCCGGGTCGGGAAGCGACGGCGGGCGTCGTCTGCTGCGGTCGAGTCCGGGTAGCGCGAGGCGAGGGTGCCGAGGCGCTGGTCGGCTTCGGCGGGGCGGTCGAGAAGGTCGAGCGCGCGGGCCTCAATGAGAAGCGCCGCGGCCACGCGCTCCGCGTCGTCCGGGAAGCGGGTCTGGAACCGCTGCGCTTCCAGGAGGGCCTGGTTCGGGGCCTCGGAATTGAGACGGAGCTCCGCGAGACGGAGCGCGGCCTCCGGCGCCAACGGGTCCGAGCCATAGGTCTCCACGAGGCGCCGCAGCGCGCTCGCGGCGGCGTTGTATTCGCTCATCCCCGTGTAGGCCTCCGCCTGCAGCAGCAACGCGCGAGGCTCGATCTCCGCCGGCGGATCCACCGCCAGCAGCGCGTCGATGCGCTCGGCCGCGAGGGCGTAGTCGCCCGCTTCCAGGGCGACCTCCGCGCGACGGATCTGCACGCGAGCACGGGCGAGCGGGTTGGTGGTCGTGCGCTCGAACCGGAGCACGGCGGCTTCGAACTCGCTCGCACGGCCCATCGCGTCCAGTGCGTAGCCGAGGCCTTCGAGCGCATCTGCGGCGAAGTCGCTTTCCGAGGAGCGTTCGAGGACCTGGCGGTAGGCGCGCTCGGCACCCTCGTAGTCGCCTGCGTTGTAGAGCGCGTCCCCCTGGCCCACGCGCGCCCGCGCCGCCAGCGGGCTGCCAGGCCGGGCGTTCGCGGCGCGGGCGAAGAGGTCCGCCGCCTCTGCATCGCGGCCCGATTGCAGGAGCAGCGCGCCCTGGGAGTAGAGCGCCTCGTCTACGAGGTCAGAGCTCGGGACCTCACGCGCGAGGCGTCCATACGTGGCGATGGCGGCGTCCGTGTTGCCGCTGGCGGCGTGTGCCTGCGCGATCTGGTAGAGGGCGTAGTCCTGGCCCTGTCCGCCGGGTGCGGCCTCGTAGGCGCGCTGGTAGACGGCGCGAGCGTCGGCGAACCGTTCGAGGGCGAAGTAGCTGTCCGCCAGTCGGAAGAGGGCGTCCGGGCGGTACGGCACGCTGGAGTCGGTCCCGGTGTAGGCGGAGAGGAAGCGCTCGAACGCGGAGGCCGCGGCGCCGTAGTCGCGCCGGCGGAAGTGCGTGTAGGCGAGCGCGTAGCGTGCGGCGTCGGCGCGGGGGTGGGTCGGGTGGCGCTCTACGAAGTCGCGTAGGATCTCCTCAGCGCGGGCGTACTGTTCGAGTTGGAAGGCGGCCTCGCCAGCCCAGAACAGCGCCTCGCCGGACCGCGGTCCGCCCGGGTTGGTCTCTGCGACGGTCAGCAGCGCGGGGATTGCGGCGGCGTAGTTGCCCGCTCGGAAGCGGCCGTACGCGTCCTGAAACGCGATCTCGGACCGGGTCTCGGCGGTCGCGGCGCCCAGACGCTCGGCGCGCTCGTAGGCGTCGCGGGCGTCGGAGACTCGGCCGAGTGCGGCGTAGCTCTCGCCCTCCATGCGGGCCGCCTCGCCGACGAACGGTTCGTCGGGGTGGTCTCGGGCGAGCGTGGCGAACACGCTCGCGGCCTCCTCATACCGGCGGCGCTCGTAGAGGAGCAGCCCGAGCTCCAGCATGGCCTCGCCGACGTAGGCGCCGCCCTCCTGCAGCGAGGCTTCCTGCAAGAGTCGCTCCGCTTCGCCGAGCTGGCCGAGCCGCTTGAGGGAGAGACCCGTGTAGTAGGTCGCCTCGTGAGCCAGAGGGTCGAGCACGCCGCCGGGTGCGCCGGTCATCACGGCGTCGAAGAGCGAGGCCGCCAGCTCGTAGTTGCCGCGGTCGTAGGAGATGCGGGCGCGGCCGAAGGTGGCGCGGCGGTCGTAGCGCGAGGAGTCCGGGACGCGCTCGAAGGCGGTCTGTGCCTCGTCCAGCTGGCCGAGCCGGACGAGCGCTTCACCCTGCAACAGATCCGCCCGCGCGAGATCGGAGCCGGACAGACGGCGGCGGCGGGTACCGGCTTCGTCGGCCACCGCCTGCCAGTCGTTGAGTCGTGCGTAGGCCTCGGCCCGCGCGAGGCCGGCGTCGGTGTTCTCCGGTGCGTCGGGGTAGCGGCGGTCCAGCGTGCCGAGGACTTCCACGGCGCCCCGCCAGTCCTGGCGGTCGAGTTGCGTGAGGGCCGCGGCGTAGAGCGCCTGGGGCGCGACGGGCGTGTCGACCTCGGCGGCGCGGAGGAAGGCTTGTACGGCCGGCCCGGGTCGGTCCTGCTCCCCGTAGACGAGCCCGAGGAGGTAACCGGCTTCCGCGAGGTCCTCCGCCGGGAGCGGCTGCGCGAGGGCATCGGTGAGTGCAACCTCGGCGTTGTCCCAGTCGCCCGTGGCCCAGTAGTAGCGGCCGAGCGCGAGGCGCGCGCGGGTCGCGAAGGGATGCGAGGGGTAGCGCTCTCCGAACTGGCGGAAGAGGCCGGAGGCGGCGGCATCGTTGCCGGAGGCGAGGGCAGACTCCGCCTGGTAGTAGAGCGCCTGCGGGGTGTGGACGTCGCGCGGGTAGTCCGCGCGGAACGTGGCGAAGGCCTGAGCGGCAGGGCCGTACAAGCCGGCGTCGAAGAGGGCGCGGGCGGCGTCGTAGGCCGCTTCGGCGCGGGCGCCATCGGCCTGCCCGCCGATTGCACCGGGGACGGGCTGGGCGAGCGCGGAGCCAGCGGCGAGCAGGAGGACGAGCGCGAACCGGAGTCGGGAGACCATTCGGCGAGAGGGGAGAGGCCGGGAACGAGCCGAAGCTAGCGAGGGGGGAGGCCCAACGAGGAGAGGGCCGGATCGTTGCGCGCGCCCGAAAAGAGTCGCCCCGGAGCCTGCGCGAGGGCTCCGGGGCGAATCGTCAGTTCTCGCGTCCGAGTCCGTCCGCCAGCGCCTCGGCCTCGGAGACGAGCGCTTCGATGGCGTCCAGCCCGCGGTCCCAGAACTCCGGGTCGCGGAGGTCGATGCCGAGGCGGCCGACGAGCTCGTGCGGGTAGTAGCTTCCGCCTGCGCGGAGGAGGTCCACGTACTGGTCGGCGAAGGCGGGCCCGGCCTCGCGGTACTTCTCGTAGAGCGCGAGCACGAGGAGCTCGCCGAACGCGTAGGCGTAGACGTAGCCCGGCGTGTGGACGAAGTGGGGGATGTAGCTCCACCACCGCCGGTAGCCCTCGGTGAGCGTGACCGCGTCGCCGTAGAGCGCGGTCTGAGTGGCCATCCAGTGCGCCGCGAAGTCGTCCGCGTTGAGCTCGCCCTGGTCGCGCCGGTGGGCGTGGATGCGGGCCTCGAACCGGTTCATCGTGATCTGCCGGAAGACCGTCGCCATCGTGTCGTCGATCTTCTCGACGAGGAGCGCCAGCCGGTCGGCGTCGGTGTCCAGGCCGCGGAGCACGCGCTGGAACGTCAGCATCTCGCCGAACACGCTGGCGGTCTCCGCTGTCGTGAGCGGGGTGTCCGCGTGGAAGACGCCCTGGTCGCGGCTGAGGTACTGGTGGACCCCGTGGCCGAGCTCGTGCGCGAGCGTCTGCACGTCGCGGAGCTTGCCGTCGTAGTTGAGGAGGATGTACGGGTGCGCGCTGGGGACCGCACCGTGCGAGAACGCACCGCCCCGCTTGCCCGGCACCGGGGGCGCGTCGATCCAGCCGTCGAAGAACATCGCGGCGATGCGTCCCATCTCGGGGTGGAAGTCTCCGTAGGCGCCGAGCACCATCTCGCGCGCCTCGTCCCAGGGCACGAACCGATCCGCCTCACCGAGCGGCGCGTAGCGGTCGTAGTCGTACATCTCGTCCAGCCCGAGGAGCCGCCGCTTCAGGGCGTAGAAGCGCTGCGCGAGGTCGTAGCGGCCGGTCACCGCCGTCACGAGGGCGTCCACACTCGCCGCGTCCGTCTCATTACTCTCGTGGCGGGAGGCGTCCCAGGACTCGTAGCCGCGGAGGCGGTCGCTGGAGGCCTTGTCTGCCAGGATGGTGTTGAAGACGTA
>DUBD01000095.1 GCA_012960515.1 Bacteroidota bacterium
CTGCGGGTTACGCGCTGCGGTGGGAGCGGCCGCCGAGTTCGTCGTAGCGGGTACGGAGCAGCTTCACGTCTTCCCACGTGGGGCGCTTCCACTGCTGGTTGCGCAGGAGGGCGGCCGGGTGGTAGGTCACCATGAGAGGGATGCCGTAGTAGTCGTGGAAGGTGCCGCGGAGGCTGGCGAGGCTGGAGCTCCGTCCGAGCAACCCGTTCCCCGCACTCTTCCCAACGGCGAGGATCATTTTGGGCTTGATCAGCGCGATCTGCTTGTAGAGGATCGGGATGTGGGCTTCCACCTCCTCGGCGAGCGGGTCCCGGTTGTTGGGGGGGCGGCTCTTGAGGATGTTCGCGATGTAGACCTCGTCGCGGTCGAACAGGATCGCGTCCAGGATCTTGTCCAGGAGCTGCCCCGCGCGGCCCACGAACGGCTCGCCGGTTTTGTCCTCGTCCGCGCCCGGGGCCTCGCCGACGATCATGAGGTCCGCGTCCGCCGGCCCCACGCCCAGGACGGGGTTGATCCGGTTCTCGTCGATGGGCACGAGGACCGTCTCCGCCAGCCAGTCGCGGATCTCCTCCAGCGAGGTCATCTCGTGGAGCGGGTGCCCCTCCGGGATGAGGCTCTCGATCCGCTCGTAGGGCGAGAGCGTGGGGTCCTGGCTGGGGTCGGGCAGTTCGCCGAAGAGGTCGGGCACGTCGTCGTCGGAGTCGGTCGGTTCGGGGGGCGCGTCGCCGCTGGCGGTCTCGGTGGGCGTGGGCGAGGCCGCGGGAGCCGGTAGTGCGTCGGGCTCGGGAGAGCCGTCCGCCGGGGGCGCCTCGTCGGACGGCGCGTGCGTCTCCGCGGGTCCGAGGTAGCGCGTACGCCCGCTGATCTCGGCCTGGAGGGCGAGGAACGCACGGGCCTGGCGGATCGCATCGGCGGGGTCAAACCGGCCCGGTTCGGCCGCAGGGGTCGGTTCAGCCGGGGCGGAGGGGGCGTCGGACACGGGCGCGGAGACATCCGGAGCGGGCGTCGCTACGGTCGGGCAATCTAGGCGAGCGCCCGATGCCCCACCAGTGAAGCCGATACCGAAACCGCCGCCGGTCTACTCCGCCAGCGCGGCGCGGGCGGCGGGCAGAATCCGCTCGGTCCACGCGCGGTACGCCTCGCCGTTCGGGTGGAGGTCATCGCCGACGGTCATCGCGCCCTGCGTGCGCGAGAGAGGCGTGATGTCCACCCACGCGATGCCCGCCGCCTCGGTCACGGCCTGGGCCGCGGCGTTGAACGCGTCCACCTCGCGCGCGATCTGCTCGCGGCCCCGCTCGTCCGATCCCGCGAACGCCGTCTGCCCCCAGTCCGGGAACGACACCACCACGACGCGCTGGCGGTCGCCGCCTGCGAACTCGACCGCCCGGTCCAGAAGCCCGGCGAACCGCTCGCGGTACCTCTCCACGTCGCGCCCGCGGTACTGGTCGTTCACGCCGATGAGGAGGGTGACGAGGGCATACGGCCCCTGCGGGGCGGCCTCGGTGATGGCGGCGTCCAACTCGTCGGTCGTCCAGCCCGTCGTCGCGAGGATCTGCGGGTCTGCGATCTCCACGCCGGACTGGCGGAGCGCCGCCGCCAGTTGGACGGGCCAGCGGTCCGTGGTGTCCACGCCCTCGCCGATGGTGTAGGAGTCGCCGAGCGCGAGGTAGCGGGGAGCGTCCGGGGAGACGGTCATGCAGCCGGAGAGTAGGAGGCAGAGGAAGAGCGCCCGGATCACGCGACCGCGTCCAGAATGGCCCGCGCGATCTCGGGTTTCGGAGCCGTCGCCACGTCGATGCGCTGGCCGTCCCGGCCGATCAGCGTCACGCGGTTGGTGCCGGTGCCGAAGCCGGATCCCGCCTCGCCCTGGACGTTGAGGACCACCCAGTCCAGGTTCTTCCGTTCCAGCTTGCCGCGGGCGTTGGCCTCGCCATCGTGCGTCTCCAGCGCGAACCCGACGAGCGTCTGGCCCTCGCGCTTCTGCTGGCCGAGCGTCGCGAGAACGTCGGGCGTGCGGCGGAGGGTGAGCGTGAGGTCGTCGCCGTCTTTTTTGAGCTTGCGGTCGCTGGCGTCAGCGGGGGCGTAGTCCGAAACGGCCGCGGCGGCGATCACGAGGTCCGCGTCGGCGTGGGCGAGGGCGGCCTGGAGGAGGTCGTCGGCGGAGGTGATGTCCACGCGGTTCACGCCGGGCGGCGTCGGCAGCGAGACGGGGCCGGCGAGGAGGGTGACCTCGGCGCCGCGACGGGCCGCCTCGCGGGCGATCTCGAAGCCCATCGTGCCAGTGGAGCCGTTGGAGAGGAAGCGGACCGGGTCGATGGCCTCGCGCGTGGGGCCGGCGGTCACGAGGACGCGCGTTCCCGCGAGAGACGCCTCGGAGGGGCGGTCCGTCTCGCCGGGCGCGTTCGCCAGCCAGGGGCCGAGGGCGCCGACGATCGCGTCCGGCTCCGGCATCCGCCCGTCGCCGACGAGTCCGCTCGCCAGCTCGCCGCTGGCGGGGGAGAGGACCGTGATGCCGTCCGCCTCCAGCGTGCGCACGTTGCGCTGCGTCGCGGGGTGGTGCCACATGTCGTGGTCCATCGCCGGGGCGACGAGGACGGGGCATCGCGCGGAGAGCGCGACGGCGGTGAGCATGGAGTCGCAGTGGCCGCCCGCCAGCTTGGCGAGGGTTTGCGCGGTGCACGGCGCGATCACGAGGCCGTCTGCCCACAGCCCGAGCTCCACGTGCTGGGTCCACAGCGCGGCATCGGCGCCCGGGCCCGCCTCCGGCCACAGGCCCACGAGCGCCTCGCGCCGGGCCAGCGTCCCGAGCGTGAGCGGCGCGATGAACCGCGTGGCAGCGGGCGTGAGGATGGGCTGGACCTCCGCGCCGGTTTTGACCAGCTGGCGGATGAGGTCGGCGGCTTTGTACGCGGCGATGGAGCCGGTGACGCCGAGGACGAGGTGCTTTCCGGAGAGCGACATGGCGTACAGATACGACCGCGCCGCCCACTTCGCAGAAACGGGCGGCGCGGAGCAGACGGAGCAGCGGGCTTAGAAGCCCTCGCTGCCGGTCGTGGTCGGGTTGCGGAAGTAGAGCTGGCCGTCTTCCAGTTCGTCCACGGCCACATCCGGGGACTTCGGCTTGCGCTCGTACTCCAGCGAGATGCGGAGCTGGTCCTCGTTGGAGCGGAGCTCCTCGGCGGGGTCCAGGGAGAGGTCCTCGAAGTACGAGAGCTTCTGCTCCAGCTCGGCCTTGGTCTTGGACGCGATCTGGCGCGCGCGCTTCGAGAGCACGACGACGGACTCGTAGAGGTTGCCCGTCTCGTCGGCGAGCGCGTTGGTATCGAGGGTGCGGATCGGCATAAGATCGGCTGGGTCGGAACGGGAGAAACTAGTCGTGAACGGCGCGAGGGGATAAGGCTTGCGGGTGAAACCGCTACGCCGGGCGCTCCCGCGCGAGGAAAGCGCGAACGGCCGCGATGGTTTCGCCCACGGCCGTCTCCAGGTCGTCGTTGACCACGACCTGGTCGAACCGGTCGGCGTGGTCCATCTCCATCTCGGCGCGGTCCAGGCGGACCTGGATGCGGTCGTCCGCTTCGGTCCCCCGCTGGCGGAGGCGGTCCGCCAGCGCGCCGAGGCTGGGCGGCGCGATGAACAGCGTCAGCGCGTCCTCGCCGAAGAGCCGCTTCACGTTGAGCGCCCCTTTCACGTCGATATCCAGCACGATGCCGCCGCCGCCCTCCGCGGCGTCGATCGCGGCCTGCTCCAGTTGCTCGCGGAGCGTGCCGTAGTAGCGGCCGGGGTAGACCTCCTCGTACTCCACCAGCCCGTCTTCCTCGATAAGAGACTGGAACGCCTCGGGCTGGAGGAAGAAGTAGTCCACGCCGTTGCGCTCGCCCTCGCGCGGGGGGCGCGTGGTGGCGGAGACGGAGAACCGGAGGCCGGGGACCTCGGCCATGAGGCGCCGTGCGATGGTCGTCTTGCCGGCGCCGCTCGGAGCGGTGAGGACGATGAGGTTCATCGAATGCAGAATGCGGACGTCAGGATGCAGAAAGGGAGGTAGCCTCGGAGCGAGGGGCGTACGGCCGGCGGTGGGGTTCTACCCCCCTTGCCACGGCGCGTTCGCCGTTCCGTGCTCAGACGACGTTCGCGATCTGCTCGCGGATCTTCTCCAGCGCCTCCTTCATCCCGACCGCGTGCTCGGCGAGGGCGGGGTCGTTGGCTTTGCTCGCGATGGTGTTGGCCTCGCGGTTCATCTCCTGCGAGATGAAGTTGAGCCGCCGCCCCACCGGCTCGTTCGCGCCGAGCGCCTCGCGGAACTGCGCGACGTGGGAGCGGAGGCGGACGGTCTCCTCGGTCACGTCCAGTTTGTCCGCCAGCAGGGCGATCTCCGTTTCCAGGCGGGCGCGGTCCAGGCGGTCGTCGCCGAGGAGGTCGTCCAGCTTGAGCGCCAGCCGCTGGCGGTGCTCCTCCACGCGCTGCGGGGCGCGGGCCTCCACCTCGGCGGTGTGGCGCTCGAGGTCGTCCGCGTGCTGCGAGAGGGCGGAGTGGAGGGCGTCGCCTTCGGCGAGGCGCATGGCGTCCAGATGGCCGATCGCTTCCGTGAGAGCGGCGCGGGCGGCGTCCCAGGCCTCGGCCTCTTCCACCTCCGCGTCGGCGGGGGCCGGGCGGAGGACCTCGGGAAAGCGGAGGACGTCCGCGAGCGTGACGGTCTCGGCGCCGAGACCGGCGGCCTGGGCGGCCTCGCGGAGCGCCTGCCCCACCCGTTCGGCGGCGCGCACGTTGACCGCCAGCCCGGACTCGGGCGCGTCGCGGTCCAGCGAGATGGAGACCGTGGCGTTGCCTCGCGCGATGGCGTCCTTGACCAGCGCGGTCACGTCGGCCTCGTGGGGGTTGAGCACGCGCGGGGCGCGGACGTTGACCTCGGCGGAGCGGCCGTTGACGG
>DUBD01000096.1 GCA_012960515.1 Bacteroidota bacterium
TCCAGCAAGATTTACTCCTGACCCTTGATCTGGCCGGTGACCTCATGGGTCAGGTCCAGTTCTTCGATGGTGACCACGGCCTTGACCGCATAGGTCTTGCCGCGGGTGTCGGCTTCGCGCATGGCCTCCTCGATGGCCTGCTGCTCGCGGGCCTCCACGTCGCCGTGGCGGATGGCGGGGTTGGAGATGCGCGGCCAGTCGAACTTCGGGAAGTAGCGGACCTTGTTGGGGTCCGTGTTCGTCATCGACATGGTGTAGCCGCTGCGGCCGTGGAAGGCCTGCCGGAAGTGCATCACGCGGGTGCCCTTCTCGCCGCGGCCGGCCGCGAGGTTCTTCCGCACCTTCCAGTCGAACGCCACCTTGAGCGCGTTCTCCACCGCCAGCGCGCCGCCGGAGACGAAGAAGGCGTGGGGCAGCTCGTCCGGGATGCCGACGCGGCTGAACGTCTCCAGGAAGCGCGCGAAGTGCGGCGTGTAGATGTCCGAGTTGGCCACCTTGTTGACCGCCGCGTCCATGAGCCGCGCGCGGAACGACTGCGCCTCCTCGCCATCGCCCGCGAGGCCGGGGTGGTTCATCCCGAGCGGGTTGGAGGCGTAGAAGGTGAAGAGGTCCACGAAGTCCCGGCCGGAGGCGGCGTCGTGGAGGTAGATGCCGCGGCTCTTCTCCATGTCGAGGACCATCTGGTAGCCGTCGGCGAGGAGGTGCCGGTCGAGGATGCCGCGGACGTCGGCGGCGGCGGGGAGCGCCTTGGGAGTGTCGAGGACTTGCATGCGGGTCGGGAAGCGGTTCCGGGCGAAGATACTCGGGACCTTCCGAGTTCTCCGGCCGAAGACACACGTCCCTGCCGCCGCGCGCTGGCGGACGCTCTCGCGGCACAGCAGCGACAACGACGTCCCAGACGCCCGGAGCCCTCGCGCCCGGACGGACCGCCAGCCGGACGGACCCCGCCTACTTCTTCTTGAACGAGAGCGTCAGCGGGACGCCCTCGAACCCGAACGCATCGCGCAGCTTGTTCTCCAGGTAGCGCCGGTAGCTCTCCTTGATCCCCTGCGGGTGGTTGCAGAAGAACGCGAAGACGGGCGGCGAGTCGCGGACCTGCGTCGCGAACTTGACCTGCACGTAGTTGCCGCGCCAGGACGGCGGGTACTGCTGGCGCACGGCGACCTGGACCACCTCGTTCAGCTCTGCCGTCGGGACGCGCTTGGCGCGCTCGTCGTAGACCGCGAGCGCCATGTCCAGCACCTTCTCGGCGCGCTGGCCGGTGAGCGCGCTCGCGAACACGAACGGGACGTGGTCCACGGTGCCCACCTTCGCCTTCGCCGCGCGCTCCACGTCGCGGGCGGTGTTGGTCTCCTTCTCGACGAGGTCCCACTTGTTGACCACCACGACGAGCCCCTTCTTCATGTCGGCCGCCTCGCGGAGCACGCGGGCGTCCTGCGCCTCGAAGCCGCGCTCGGCGTCCACCAGCAGCACGGCCACGTCGCACGACTGGATCGCGCGCTCGGTGCGGAGGACGGAGTAGAACTCCACGTTCTCCGTCACGCGGGCCTTTTTGCGAAGCCCGGCCGTGTCCACGAGCACGAGCTCGCGGTCTTTGTAGGTGAGCCGCGCGTCCACGGCGTCGCGCGTGGTGCCGGCCTCCTCCGTCACGATGGAGCGTGTGCGCCCGAGGAGCAGGTTCGTGAGCGAGGACTTCCCGGCGTTGGGCCGCCCGATGAACGCGATGCGCGGCGCGTCGTCCTCTTCGTCCTCGTCGGCGGCCTCGGGGAGCACCTCCAGCACGCCGTCGAGCAGATCGCCGGAGCCGCTGCCGTTGATGGCGCTGACGGGGAACACGTCGCCCAGGCCGAGGCCCCAGAGCTCGGCGGCCTCCAAGCGGCGCGCGTCGTTGTCCGCCTTGTTCGCGACGACGAGGACGGGCTGTTCCGCACGGCGGAGCACCTGCGCGACCTCCTGGTCCAGGTCCGTCATGCCCGTCTCCACGTCCACGACGAACAGGATGACGTCGGCCTCTTCGAGCGTGAGGAGGACCTGTTCGCGGATGGCGGCTTCGAAGCGCTCAGCGGAGCGGGGCACGAGGCCGCCGGTGTCCACGAGGTCGAACGTGCGGCCCGTCCACTCCACCTCGCCGAAGAGGCGGTCGCGGGTGACGCCGGAGGAGTCGTGCACGATGGCGCGGCGCTCTTCCGTGAGACGGTTGAAGAGCGTGGACTTGCCCACGTTGGGGCGGCCGACGATGGCGACGAGGGGCATGGTCGAGGTCGGAATGACGAACGCAGTACGCGGCAGAGCCGCGCGGGGATCGCAGCCGGGGCCGCCGCATCGGCGGCGCCAGCGGGGCGAGGGGGCCGGGGGCGGGGACTCCCGCCGTGACGAACCGCTCAAGCTAGCCGAGACGCCCGCCGTTCTCCTCCGCACGCCCTTCGCGCAGCAGCCTCCGGCCCATCGGGCGGGTGCCATCACGCCGCACGCCCGCTCGTCTCCCGTGGAGATCCGCCGAACCGGCACCACGGCGCACCCGCAGGCGTTTCCCCTCCAACTTCCCCGCCCCGCCATGCGATTCCTCTCCGTCCTCGCCGCGCTGGCGCTCGCGCTCGGCGCGTGCTCCTCCCCCGACGGCCCCGCTGGGATCGAGGCCGTTCTGGGCCAGCCCATCCAATCGCCCGTGGAGCCCGCCAGCCTGGACATCGCGCCGGCAGACGCCGACACGCTGATCCTCGCCGCCGGCTGCTTCTGGTGCGCCGAGACCGCCTTCGAGGGCGTGGAGGGCGTCGCGAAGGTGACGAGCGGGTTCGCGGGCGGCACCGTCGCCAACCCGAGCTACGACCAGGTGACTGCTGGCGGGACGGGCCACTACGAGGTGATCGAGGTGGTCTACGATCCGGAGCAGGTGGAATTGGAGACGCTGCTGGACGTGTTCTGGCGCAACGTGGACCCACTGGACGGCGGCGGCCAGTTCTGCGACCGCGGTGACTCCTACCGCTCGGCGCTGTTCGTGACGGAGGCGCAGCGGCCCGCCGCCGAGGCATCCCTCCGCGAGGTCGGCGAGCGCTTCGATGCCATCATCCAGACGAAGGTGCTGGACGCGGCGCCGTTCTACCCCGCCGAGGACTACCACCAGGACTTCTGGCTCAAGGACCCGGACCGCTACTACTCCTACCGCATCGGCTGCGGACGCGACGCGCGGCTGGCGGAACTGTGGGGTCCGAAGGGCTCCGCCAGCGCGGAGGACCCGGAGCTCGTGGAGGAGTGGGCCTCGCGCTTCGAGCGCCCGTCCGACAGCGAGCTCAAGGAGCAACTCTCCGGGATGCAGTACCGCGTGACGCAGGAAGACGGGACCGAGCCTCCCTTCGTCAACGCCTACGACGACAACAAGGAGGCCGGCATCTACGTGGACGTCGTCTCCGGCGAGCCGCTGTTCTCTTCTCTCGACAAATACGACAGCGGGACGGGCTGGCCCTCCTTTACGCGTCCGCTGGAGCCCTCGCTCATCGTGACGCGCCCGGACCCGGGCCTCCTCGGCGACCGCACCGAGGTCCGCAGCCGTGTGGCGGACTCCCACCTCGGGCACGTCTTCCCGGACGGCCCCGCCCCCACCGGCCTGCGCTACTGCATGAACTCCGCCGCGATGCGCTTCATCCCCGTCGCCGAGTTGGAGGCCGAGGGCTACGGCGAGTACGCCGCCCTCTTCGCCCAGAGCTAAGCCAATCCCGGATGCCATGACGGTCCCCCGCCTCTTCCTCCTCCTCGCGCTCGCCGCGCTGGCGATGCCCGCGAGCGCCCAGACCGACGCCGAGCTCCGCCAGCGGCTCACGCCGATGCAGTACCGCGTGACGCAGGAGGACGCCACTGAGCCGCCGTTCCGCAACGCCTACTGGGATCACGATGAGGACGGCATCTACGTGGACGTCGTCTCGGGGGAGGCGCTGTTCTCCTCGAAGGACAAGTACACGAGTGGAACGGGCTGGCCGTCTTTCACGCGCCCCCTCTCGCCCCGCGCGATCCGCACGGTCACCGACCGCTCCGGCGGGATGGTCCGCACGGAGGTCCGCAGCCGCCGCGCGGACTCCCACCTCGGCCACGTCTTCAACGACGGCCCGCGCCCCACGGGCAAGCGCTACTGCATGAACAGTGCCGCGCTCCGGTTCATCCCGGCCGCGCGCCTCCGCGCCGAGGGCTACGCCCGCTACGCCCCGCTCTTCGAGTAGCCGCCCGCTGGCGGCCCGCCTCGCCGAGCGCGACCGCCAGCCAAGCGAGGCTCACGCGGCTCGGGCAGCCAGCGCGCGCTCGCGGTGATAGCGGACGTACTCCCGACCAACCGGGTGCCGCGGGTGTACCCGAAGCGCTCCGTCCAGTCCGATCAAGGACAGGTCATCGGCGAGCGAGAAAACCCAGCGGTCGAACGCGGCGTGGTGGTTCGGGCACAGGCACAACACGTTCGCCAGTACATCGGGGCCGTTGTGCGGACGCCCGAGCGGCTGGATGTGCGCGCCCTCTGCGTAGAGACCCGCTGGCGTTTCGATGGTCTCGCCGCACACCTGGCATCGGAACCCATGGAGCTTCTTGACTTCGCGCGTGACGGCGGTGTCGCGCACGATCCTCGATACCACGCCAGCCCGTCTCTCTGGATGGAAGAGTTCGCGTTGCTCGTGCACCTGCCCAGACGCGATGGCTGCCTCCCCGATCCGCACCAACCGAAAGCGCCAGATCCGGTAGCCGTCCGCGCCGATCTCCGGCCAGTAGTCCTCCACTCGGAACAGGCCGTCGTAGCGGTATCCCTCTGGCGGTCCGTGGGCACCGGCTGAGGCTCCACGGATCACGCGCACCGGTAGCCCATGCCGCAGACTGTTGGCGAGCGCCAGATTCGCGCGATTGAGCGATTGATGCGCGACCTGACGCTTCGTACTCGGGTCGTTGCCCCCC
>DUBD01000097.1 GCA_012960515.1 Bacteroidota bacterium
GGTCCACGGTCTGCACGTTCCCGAAGTGGTCTTCCAGGCCCGGCGAGACCACGGTCACGTAGGTCGTGTTGGGCGCGAGCGACTCGCTGGGGAAGAACGAGATCGCGCTCTTCTCACCGACCGTCCGGTACTGCACCGTTCCCGGCACGGCGGTCCCGCCAGCCGAGGGCAAGAGCCGCACGCGGCCCTCCACGGTCTCCGGGAGGATGGGCTCGGAGAACTCCAGCGTGATGAGCGGGCGGAGCTCCACGTTCTGGGCGTTGATGCCCGGTCGGGCCGCGGTGATGCCCGGCGGGGTCGTGTCGAGGAAGCTCGTGGTAAAGGTGATCGCGTAGTCGTCCCCTCCGGTGCCGTCGGCGTCGCCGTCGAGCGGGTCACCCGCCGCGCCGCTGGCGGAGCCGGCGAGCGTGAGGACGTACTCCGTCCGCTCGTTCAGGGGCGCCTCGGGCCGGAAGACCATCCGCGTGTCGTCGTCGTGCCAGCTGAAGGTGCCGTTCACAGCGGAACCGCCAGCCGACGGCACGAGGCTGAAGGCGGCCTCCGTCGCGCTGCGGTCCATGGGCCGGCTGAACTCCAGCGTGAGCAGGGAGGTCAGGCGGAAGGGGTCCTGCCCGTCCTCCGGGTCGGAGCTGGTGACGACCGGCGGGATGTTCGAGAGCAGCTCCACGTCGTAGAACGTGAACTCGCCTTCGAGCATGGTGATGGTGCCGGAGGCGGGACGGTAGCCGGGTGCCGTCACGGTGACATCGTGCGTGCCGGCCGGCAGCATCGGGAGGTAGTAGAACCCGTTGTGGAGGAGGTCCGGGTCCGAGGCGTACTGGGAGAAGAGGCTCTCGAACGTGTCCGTCGTGTAGCTCTCGCCGGCAATCGTGATCGTCGCGCCGTTGACGGGGATCTCGTTCTCCGCATCAGAGATGATGCCCGTCGCGATCCGGTCCGGCGTGCGTTCCAGCCCGTTGTATTCCAGGATGCCCCAGAACATGGCCTGCGCCTCCAGCACCTTCCAGTCCGCGTTCATGTTGCGGGGGTTCTGGGTGGTGCTGGTGTGGAAGCCGGCCTCGCTGAGCGTGCTCGGCATCAGCGAGTTGCGCTGCACGTAGTTGCGCGAGCCCTTGACACCGCTCCCGCAGGAGGACGCGCCGTAGAAGTCGCACTCGCCGTAGGCGCCGCCGTTGGGCGTCGGGATGCGCATGCCCTCGCCGAAGTTGGCGCCGAGGATCTCTGCCATGGAGCGCCCGCCCGCATACGGCGGGTTGGGCTCGTTCCCGTTGGAGAGCTGCGCCCAGAGCACGAACGCGTAGTTCGTCGTCGGGCCGGCGGCGTTGGAGTGGATGGAGTGGAAGTAGTCCGCCCCGGAGGCGTTGGCCGCCGCCGTGCGCTGCGAGAGAGAGACGGACTGCTGGTCGTTCGTGCGGGACATGTAGACGGCACCGATGTCCGTCCGCTCCTCCAGCATGTCACGCAGCGCGAGGCCGACCTGGAGCACCTTCCGAGCCTCGGAATAGCCGGAGTAGCCGACGTTCTCGTTCTGGCTGTGGCCGGGGTCCAGGAAGATGGACCAGTCGGACAGCCCGGTGACCTCTTGCGCGCGGGTCGGGACGGCCGCCAGCAGGACGGCGGCAATCAATAGCAAGCGGGTCATCATTACTCAGACGCGAGGGGCAGGAGGAAGAGGGCTTCGCCGTTGTCGTAGGCGAGAGCGGCACCGTCGGGGTGCCACGAGGGGTTGAGTTCGAGGGCGGCCGTCGCGGTCAGGCGGACCGTCTCGGAGCCGTCGGCGCGAGCCGCGTAGATATCGCCCGCGGTGAGGTGGTAGCCGTCGTCCTCGGTGCGCATGAACGCGATCCACTGGCCGTCCGGGCTCCAGGAGGGGTTGTGTCCGTCGCCGAGGCGGAGGAGGCCGGTGCCGTCCGTGTTGGCCACGAAGAGGCCGTCGCCGAGGATCTCGAACGCCACGCGCTGGCGGTCCGGGGAGGTGGCGACGTTGAGCATCCGGCCGGGGACCGGCTCGAAGCGAGAGGCCTGGCCGCTGCGTGCCACGAGGCTCGCCTCGGGACCTGCGAGAACGGTGGGGGCGGCGCTCGGCGCGAGGGCAGCGGCGGTCCCGGTCGCGAAGGTCTCCACCTCGTCCCCGACGAGGAGCAGGGCGGCGTCGCCATCGGGCGAGAAGCGGGGGAGCGTCGGCATGGACGCCTGCCAGTCGCTCAGGAGCGAGGTCTCGCCGCTAGCGACATCCAGCAGGGCAACGGCGTGCTGCCGGCGCGTGCCGTCCTCTTGCGTCGCGCGGTAGAGGATGGAGGAGCCATCGGGGCTCCACTCGAAGCCATAGCTTGGTCCGTCCGTGAGGGGGCGGACGCTGCCATCGGGCGAGACGAGCCAGAGGCCGCGCGCGTCGGGGCGGGAGGCCGCGAGGGCGTCGCCCGTGGGCGACCACTCGGCGTGCGCGAGCGGCGCGTCCGCGGAGCCCGCCAGCCGGACGGGCGGCCCGTCCGCTCGGAGGCTCTGGGCGTGTGAGAGGGGCGCCGCCAGGAGGGCAGCGGCGAGAAGCGGGAGACGCATGAGGGTCGGAAAAGCGGTTACGAAACCGCAAAGTAGGGGCGTCCCGCCTCCTCATGGGGGCAATCCTACCAGGTGCATCCCGCGGCGCATCGCCCGTCCCCCTCGCGATCTGACCCGGCCCGCGTCGCGGCCCAGCGGGCCTCCCGCTGGCGGTCGTCCTCGCCGGGACTTGCCGCCAGCGGGACCGGCCCTAGCTCTCTTCGAGCTCCGCTTCCAACTGCTGCTTCCGGTAGAGGGAGGCGTACAGCCCGTCTTGCTGCACGAGGTCCTCGTGCGCGCCCTGCTCGGTCACGCGGCCGTTGTCCAGCACGATGATCTGGTCCGCGTCCTGCACCGCCGAGATCCGGTGGCTCACCACCACGACGGTCCGCCGGCCGAAGTGGCGCCGCAGATTCGCGAGGATCGTCGCCTCCGTGCGGGTGTCCACAGCGGAGAGCGCGTCGTCGAAGAGGAGGATGGGGGCGCGGCGGAGGAGTGCCCGTGCGATGGCGGTCCGCTGCTTCTGCCCACCGGAGAGCGTGATCCCGCGCTCGCCCACGCGCGTCTCGAAGCCCTCGGGGAAGCCCTCCACCTGCGCCAGGAGATCGGCTTCGTCGGCGGCCTCGGTGACCTGCTCGCGTGTCGCCTCCATCGCGCCGAAGGCGATGTTGTGGCCCACCGTGTCGGAGAAGAGGAACACCTCCTGCGGGACGTACCCGATCGCGCCGCGGAGCACCGCCAGCGGGAGGCGGCGAACGTCGTGGCCGTCCACGCGGACGTGGCCCTCGGTCGGGTCCATGAGCCGCGGGATGAGGTCCACGAGCGTGCTCTTGCCCGACCCGGTCCGGCCCACGATGCCGAGCGTGGTGCCGGCGGGCACGTCCACGCTCACGCTGTCCAGCACGAGCGGGCCGTCGTCCTCGTAGCGGAAGCTGACGTCGTCGAAGGTGAGGTGGCCCTCGATAGTCTGCACGTCGTCCGGATCCTCAGGCGAGGTCACGTCCGGCGCCCAGTCCAGGATCTCGAACAGCCGCGAGGCGCTGGCGCTCGCCTGCTGCACCATGCTGACCACGTAGCCGAACGAGGCCACGGGCCACGTCAGAATGGTGACGTAGATGATGAACTCCGCGATGTTGCCGACCGTCAGCATCCCCTCGATCACGAGCCGGCCGCCAACGCCCACCACGAGCAGCGTGCTCGCGCCGATGAGGACGAGCAGGACGGGCCGGAAGGCGGCGTCCACACGCGCCAGCGCGAGAGCGCGGTCTCGGTAGTCGTCGCCGGCGGCGTCCACGCGGTCGGCCCAGGCCGCCTCCTGGGAGTACGCCTTCACCACGCGGATGCCGCTGAGCGCCTCTTGCACGCGGCTGGTCAGGCCGGAGTACGCCTTCTGCTGGCGGTCCGTGCGGGAGTGGACGAGCTTGCTCACGAAGAAGATGCTCACCGCGAGGACGGGCATCGGGAGGAGCGCCCAGAGCGTGAGCGTGGACGAGATCGCGAGCATGACGGTCAGCGCCGTCACGATCGCCGCGATGGCGCGCGCGATGTACATCAGCGCCGGCCCCACGTAGCGGCGGACCTTCTCGATGTCGCTCGTGGCGCGCGTCATCACGTCGCCCGTGGGGAAGCGGGCGTAGAAGTCGCCGGAGAGCCGCTGGAGGTGGCCGTAGAGCGTGTTCCGCAGGTCGTACTCGATGTGCCGGCTGGCCACCACCACCGTCTGCCGCATCGCGAAGATGAACACGCCGCTCAGCAGGCTCAGCGCGATCACCACGAGCCCGGCCATCACGAGCGCCAGCCGGAAGTCGGCGAACAGCTCCGCCTGCACGTCGGTCCCGGCGTAGAGCCGGTAGACGGCCACCATGCGCGGGACGGCGTCCACGGCCTCGCGGATGACGACGGGCACCACGAGCGCGAACAGCGACGAGACGAGCGCGAACCCGAGGCCGGGCACCATCCGCCACTTCTGGCGCCAGATGTACGGGTTGAGGCGGCGGAGCGGAGAGGCCACAGGCGGGGACGTTTTCGCGAGAGCGGAGGGTAGCACCGGGCCGGTGCCAACGCCCAGTCTCCCTCGCGGGTCCACGCAGCCTGCGCCCGGCTGGCGGCTCGTCTCGGCGAGGGCAACCGCCAGCGGGGCGGGGTCAGACCTCCAGCACGCGGACCTCCGTGTGCACGCGGTCCTTCGGGATCAGCGCGGGCCAGTACGCGATCACTTCACTCGGGCGCGGACGGCCGCCAGCGAAGCCCGTCACAGCGCTCGGGCCGGTCAGGATCAGCGGCGCGATCTCGCGGCCGAACTGCGTGACGGCCTCTTTGTCCTTGCCTCGGACGCTCACGCGGAGCTGCACCTCGTCC
>DUBD01000098.1:0-3216 GCA_012960515.1 Bacteroidota bacterium
GTCGTTCATCGCGAACACCGTTGTGGGGTTCGGCTGGATCTCCAGGCCGCTCTTCACGAAGGCCCCGTCGGCCCCGTCGGCGCGGGAAATGGACGACGCCAGCTGTATGGACGACACCGCGGCGCCGTCCATCGCCTCGTAGTCCGGCACGATCACATCGCTCGCACGAAGCTCAAGCTGGGACCGTCCGGGCGCTGCCGCCACCTTGGCGATCACGTCATATGCACCCGGCGCGACGAGCGCACGGACCTGTTGCACGTACTCGCGGCGATCGCGCAGGAGCGAGGTGTCCGGCAGCACGAACTGGAGGTCGAGCGTCTCCGTGTATACCGCGTCGGCACCGGAGGTGCCGGGGGCGTCACTGGAGGCGGGCACTACCTCGACGGTCACGGGCAGTTCGGCGCGGTACCCGTCGGGAACGGGCGAGAAGGTGAGCGTGTGAATACCGACGGAGACGTAGACCTCCAGCAAGGACTCCCCACCGCCGTAGAGGTAGCTCCCCGTGTCGATGTCGAGATGGACGGGGAGATCTTGGGCGTGGAGAGCGGGCGCCAGCGCCGCGAGGGCGGCGAGGGCGAGACAAACGGAGCGAAGGCGCATGTTCGGGTTCGGGGTGGACTGCGCGGATAACGACCGCCCGCAAGATACCGTGCCCTGAGCGCGACCTCGGACCCCTTTGGCGTGCCCGGCGTATCTTCGGCGGCCCGAGCAGCTGGTGCTCCGGGCCGTCACATCGGTTTTCCGGAAGCGCTTCCGACACCCACCCGTCCGCCCCGCGCCATGAACGCGCCTGACTCCCTCCTCCGCCACCTCGACGCCCTCGGCCTCGGGGGATCCGAGACCCTCTACTACAACCTCCCCCCCGCCCGCCTCGTGGAGCTGGCGGTCCGCCGCGGCGAGGCCCGCCTCGTGGACTGCGGCCCCCTCGCGACCCGGACCGACCCCCACACCGGACGCTCCCCCAACGACCGCTTCGTGGTGAAGGAGGCCGGGACAGAGGGCGAGGTCGGCTGGGGCTCCGTCAACCGCCCGATCTCCGAGGCCACCTTTGACACCCTTCTGGACGGCATGGGCCGCTACGCCCGCGGTCGCACGCTTTTCGTCCGGGACTGCTACGCGGGCGCTGACCCGCGCTACCGCATCCGCGTGCGGGTCATCACGGAAGAGGCGTGGCACTCGCTCTTCGCGTACAACATGTTCCTCCGTCCGGCCCAGCCCGACGAGCTGGCGGACTTCGAGCCGGATTACACGGTCGTGGACCTGTGCGACTTCAACGCGAAGCCGGACAAGCTCCCCGAGCTCAACTCCTCCACGTTCATCACGCTCCACCTCTCGCGAGGGCTGGTGCTCGTGGGCGGCACGCACTACGCGGGCGAGATCAAGAAGTCCATCTTCTCCGCCCTCAACTTCATCCTTCCCGCCCAGGGCGTGCTCCCGATGCACTGCTCCGCCAACCAGGCGAACGACGGGACCAACACCGCCGTCTTCTTCGGCCTCTCCGGCACCGGCAAGACGACGCTCTCCGCCGACGCATCCCGGACGCTCATCGGTGACGACGAGCACGGGTGGAGCGACGACGGCGTCTTCAACTTCGAGGGCGGCTGCTACGCCAAGGCCATCCGCCTCTCGCCCGAAGGAGAGCCCGAGATTTACCAGACGACCCGGCAGTTCGGCACCATCGTCGAGAACGTCATCCTCGATGACGAGCGCTGCATCGACTTCGACGACGCGACGATCACGGAGAACACCCGCATCTCCTACCCCATCTGGATGATCCCGAACGCCAGCGAGTCGGGTCAGGGAGGACAGCCGGAGACGGTGGTCTTCCTCACGGCGGATGCGTTCGGCGTGCTGCCGCCCATCGCGAAGCTCTCCCCGGAGCAGGCCATGTACCACTTCCTGAGCGGGTACACCGCCAAGGTCGCCGGCACGGAGCGAGGCGTGACGGAGCCGAAGGCGACGTTCTCGGCCTGCTTCGGCGAGCCGTTCATGGTGCGCCCGCCCAGCGTCTACGCCGAGATGCTCGGCGAGAAGATCCGCCAGCACGGCGCGCGCGTCTTCCTCGTCAACACGGGCTGGACGGGCGGCCCCTACGGCACGGGCTCTCGGATGAAGCTGGCGTACACGCGCCGGATGGTCAACGCCGCGCTGGCGGGCGAGTTGGACGAGGTGGAGACGACGGAGGACCCCATCTTCGGCCTCGCGATCCCCACCGCCATCGAGGGCGTGCCGTCGGACGTTCTCGTGCCGCGCGCGACGTGGACCGACGGGGAGGCGTACGACGCGAAGGCGATGGAGCTGGCCCGGATGTTCTCGTCCAACTTCGAGAAATACGCCGCCACCGTCCCCGAAGCGGTTCGGGAGGCCGGGCCGCGGGTGGAGACGCTCGTCTGACCTTACGCTTGCCGAGACCCCGAGCGGGGCGGTCCGATGGGCCGCCCCGCTTTCGTTTCTACCCGATCGCCGCGGCCAGCGCCACCGCCAGCGCCACGCCGCCGAGCAATACGGTCCCGTACATCCACGACAGCAGGTAGACCTTCACCAGCGTCTTGATCCACCCCTGCGCGTATACCCGTTTCATCGCAACCACGAAGTAGACCGGAATCAGAAACTGGAACGCGGTCGCCACCACCCCCACCCACGCGGCACCACCTGTTCCCCACGCAAGCAGCGCGACCACCGTAAAGATCACGAAAGCGAACGCGTGGGTGTGCAGGGCGAAGACGAGGTGCTCCGCGTAGTACCACCCGTTCCGGATGTAGAGCAGCTTCAGGAGGAGCGCGAACACCGGCAGGAGCAAGAAGATCACCTTCGGCAACTGGGCGATCACGTCGCGACCGAGGGACCACGCCGCGTCGTTGCGCTCGGTCGCGGTGCGGGCGCTGCGGAGCCGTCGGGCAGATTCGCCACCGAGGAGCCAGTCGGGGCCATTCAGGGTGCCTCGGGAACCGCCCTCCCCGTTGATGACGAGTTCGGCGGCCGTCTCGATGTCGAACGGCCGGATCAGGCTGTCGGGCCGGTAGCTCGCCACCAGATCCCTCTTCCACCGCAGCCGACGGTCACCCGTACTCCCGGGCATCTCTCCTTCCTCGTCTTCGATCTCGTCCTCGAGCGCCGCCAGCGCGTCGAGGTGGACGTCGAGGGTGTCCGTGCTGACGCCGGCGAGGCTGTCCAGGCGGAGACGTGTGCGGAGGCTATCGGCCTCGCGCTGAAGCG
>DUBD01000098.1:3363-4872 GCA_012960515.1 Bacteroidota bacterium
CTGGCGGATGGAACCGAGGGGGTCGGCGAGGCTGAGGACGAGGAAGAACAGGACGCTCGCCGTGAGGTAGATCCGCAGCGGGCGGATGTACCGCTCGCGTTGTCCGCGGATGTACGCCTGCGTGAGGCGGCCTGGCCGGACGATCAGCAGCCGGAGCGTGGGCCACAGCCGTCCGTCCAGTCCCAGGTACTCCGCCAGCGTATCGATGACGAACCTGTGGACCGGCGTCCGGAGCGGTTGGTCCTTTTGCCCGCACGCCGGGCAGTAGGTGCCGGGAAGGCTCGCGCCGCAGTTCAGGCAGCGGGTCGAGGGCGACGCTTCGAGGTCGCGGCGCTCGGGCGAGTCGGGGTCCGGCGGGGGCGGAGGCGGGACGGGCCCGCCGGCAGAGGCGTCGTCTGACATGCGGCGAGAGAGGGTGCCTGAACCTACGCGAGGGCGGGCGTTCTGAGAAGGCGCCTCCGCCTTTCCCCTCTGCCTCAGGTCCTATCGAACGCCGTCGTGCGCTCCGTGGCGAAGCCTCCCGCGTCGGGGTCGAACCGCCGCTCGTCCACGCGGAAGGCCTCTTCGTCCGCGGTAATCCAGTTGTAGAAGTTCGTCGCCTTGTTCTCCGCTCGGCCTCGCGAGGAGGTCGCTGTCCCGGCGCTCGCGACGACGAGGCGATGCCCTGGCTCCCCGGCCACCTTCGGCGCCAGCTCCACGTGCGCGACGTGGCTCCGGTGGAGGTGGCCGCAGAGGATGAGATCCACCCGCGCCTCCTCTGCCGCTACGAGTGCTTCGCGCGCGCCCCTCGCGATGTCGTGCCCACCGAGGGCGTCGATCCGCGTGAGGTGGTGGTGCAAGACGAGGACGCGAAAGACGTCCGGCGGCTGCACTGCGAAGTAGTCCCGCATCGCGTCCAGGTGACGCGGGCGGATCTTGCCGCCTTTGATCGTGAGCCCGTGCGCGGAGTTGAGGCCGAAGACGGCGAGCCCTGGCGCCGTGAACGTGGGCGTGAGGTTGGGCTCGATGTACGTCTGGAACCGCCGGGCGGAGCGGAAGACGCGGTCGAAGGGATCGTGCCACCACGCGCGGACATCGTGGTTGCCGGGCACGACGAGGACCGGCGCCTGGAACCGGTCCAGCATCGCGCGCGCCTGCGTGAACTCGTGTCGGCGCGCGCGCTGCGTCAGGTCACCGGAGACGACGACGAGATCGAACGCCTCGCCGTTCACGTCCCCGAGGATCGCGTCCACGATCCCCGGGTGGGCAATCTTCCCGAAGTGAACGTCAGAGAGGTGGGCGATCCGGGCCATACGCGCGGGGTGCGGGGCCTCCCGTCCCGCTGGCGGCGGCCGCCAGCCGGAGGCCCGCCCCCTCTAGAGCAGCATCAGCGACGGTTCCTCCAGCAGCGACTTGACGTCGGTCAGGAACTCGGCCCCCGTCGCGCCATCCACCACGCGGTGGTCGCAGGAGAGCGTGAGCGTCATCACCTTGCCCGGCACCACCTCGCCGTTCTTGACGACCGGCACG
>DUBD01000099.1:0-20873 GCA_012960515.1 Bacteroidota bacterium
ACGGACTAAGCATGTAGACCTTGAGGCGGAGTGCTTGCGGACGCGGGTTCGATTCCCGCCGCCTCCACCATATTAGCGTCCAGCAAAGTCCAACGCCGTCCAAGTGACGGGAACCGCCAGCGGGCCGGGCGTGACCGTCACCGCTACCCCCATTCGCCCCCCCTCGCCCGTTCTGGTCCCGCAGGGCGGACGGCTGGACTACGACCTGACGTTGACGGTCGCACCGGACGGCCCGGCATCGTTCCAATACTGGACGCGCGCCCTCCGGCCCAATGGCGCTATGACGAGCACCCTGCTCGGTCCCCGGTCGCTGTCTCTCACGCCTGGAACCAGCACGACCCTCTCGTTCCGCCAGCGGGTGCCGGCGAGCGCCGCGACCGGCACGTACGAGTACATCGCGTACGTTGGGGCGCACCCCGCCGGCGAGGTGGACTCGGACCGTTTCCCCGTGGAGGTGGCTCCCGGTTCCGGCGCCGGGGCCACCGACTGGCACGTGGAAGAGATCCCGCCCACCTCGAAAGCCGAGTCGGGCTGGCGCGTGATGCCGAACCCGGTCCGCACCCGCGCCCTGATTCACCTCCCCGACACCGGAGACGAGCCGGTCCAGTTGCTCCTCCTCGACGCGCTCGGCCGTGAGGTCGCCCGGCTGGCGGACAGCGCCACGGCGCCGATCGAGCTCCTCCCACGCACCCTCGGGCTCTCGCCCGGCGTCTACACCCTCCGGCTCACGACCCCCACCGCGGTCTCCACCTACCCCATCACCGTCGTCCGGTAGCGCCGCAACGGGCGCCGCCAGCGCGGCGGGATGAGGGGGGCAGAGGAGGAATCCCGTATGTCGTAGCGCCCCTTCCTGCTGCATCATGAGACTCGCTCTCCTCTTCTCGCTCGTGCTCCTCGCCGCACCGGCCTGGGCCCAGGACTTTCAGATCGTCGCCCTCGAAGTCACGGAGGAGGCCGACGGGACGGCGAACGTGGACGTCACGATCCGAAACCAGCGGCGCACGGCCTCGCACTACTCCGTGATGGCCGTGCTGCCTGGCGCCGCACTCCAGCCCCTGCTCCGCTCCACCGACCGGCTGGCGGCGGGCGCCGAGCAGAGCGTCCGCGTCTCGTTCGATGCGAGCGGGTTCGAGCGCCCGCTCACCGGCGCGATCTCGGTGCGCAACCACCGCCGCGAAGAGGTGGACCGCGAACCGTTTACGCTGCCGGAACGCGCGCGGCCCGCTCTGACTCCCGCCAGACCTCCGAACCGGACGCTGCCGGCGCAGACTCTCCCGCCCGTGCGGCCGGACGCCCCACCGGTGGAGATCGAGCCGCAGGAGGCCGTGGCAAGCGCCGGAGCCCTCCGCGAATCCGGGTCCTCGCTGGGCTTCCACACCGCCCTCCTCTCCGAGGTCTACCGGACCGATCAGCTCATCCGCAGCCGGCGGTTCGTCAAGGCAATCCAGTTGCTCGTTCAGATCGAGAACCGAGGTCCCGAGGTCTGGAACGCCCCCGTCACCCTCCAGGCGACGGCCGAGCGGTGGCAGCCCGGCAGCACCCAGCGGTTCGGGCACGCTACCACGATTGACCTGACCTTCGACGACCCGATCCAACCCGGGGAGTCCGTGCTCGTGCCCATCGTCCTGGGCCAGCGGATGCCGGAGGGAAGGCTCCGCGCTCCCGCGGTTCCCTTTCCCGGCGCCGAGATCGCCGTGCGCCCGGTCCTCGTCTACGACGACGCCCTCTCCTGGCGCGACGGCATGCACTTCTCCGTGCAAGCGGTCCTCTCCTCCCCGCGCGACGGAGACCCGTCCGACAACGGCATCCGGTTCGAGGGGCGCGTCCACGACGGCCTCCGCGTGACCACGGAGCCCGCGAGCGTCCACCGCCACGCCGGCACCATCGGCACGGCGACCGCAGGCACGCGACCGGGCGAGTGAGCGGCCTGCTGGCGGTGGCCTTCGCCGCTCCCGACAATCGCGCCCGACCGCCAGCGCACCGAGCCAGCGCGGTGCGGGTCACGGGCGGCCAGACGCGAGCCGCCGACATCTCGGCGCCGTCCCCCTTTTTCGAGCCCAGCGGTCGAAGCGACGCCAGACGGTGTTCCAGTTCCCGAGTTCGGCCGGGAGGTCCCGCCAGGGGCCGCCGTTTCGGGTCATCCAGTTGACGGCGTCGAGGAAGCGTCGGTTGTCGTCGCCGGATCGGCCTCTGGTGCCGGGCCGCCCCAGCAGCAGTGGAGCGAGGCGGTGCCCGTCGGCCTCGGAGATGGCGGAGCGCGTCCGGTCTCGCGGTCCAGTACCAGGGCCCAGGGATCTACTCTGCCGGCGTCGCGAACGCCCACGGCACAGGGGGGAAGCCATGCGCCTTCCGCCACGCCGCCAGTTGGCCCGCGTGATACCCCTCGTGTGCCAGGAGAGCGTGGAGGTGGTGTCCCAGCGTCGGCTGCGCGCGAACGAGCACAGGGTCGGGGAGGTCGCGCTGGAGGTCAGCGGAGGTCAGACGCGAGAGGGTCTCGTGTCGCCGGGCGCCGAGTTCGACGAGTCGTTCGACGAGTTCTGCAAGTCGCTGAGGCGCCCCCGGCTGGGGCACCGGGCTCGGACCATAGCGAGCCAACAGGGTGGTGAAGTCCGCTGGCAACTCCCGCCCGAGCAACGAGAGCAGGTATGCGTCGCCGAGGCACAAGTGACCGAGGGTCCACCCGAGGTGGCGCTCGTCTGGTGTGGTAGGATCGGCGGACTGGCGGTGGGGGATGCCGGAAACCAACTGGAGCGTCTGTTCGCGCGCCCGATGTAGCGCCCAGACCAGAGGAGTGATCATCGCCGTCGCGGAAGCTCGGATGCTGCCTGGCACGGGATCGATCCGTCGCGTCAGGCAGCCAACGGATTGGAAGGCAAAACTATGACTGGCGGTGATGCTCGGCGGAACCGAGAAGGCTCACGCCGCCCCTCGGCATGAACGGCGGGCCCTCCCTGCTCGTGACGGAGCGCGCCAGCGCAGATAACCGGACGCCCGGAACGAAGGAGCACGAGAGCGTCGTCGATGCGTCTGACGAACGCGACCGCCAGCGGGGAGCAGCAGGTCGCGAGGGCGGCGGAGCGGGCGCCGGCGTTCACCGTTCGCGGGAGTTCATCGGATGCCCTCCCCTCGTGATCGATCCCAGGGCTGCCCGCCCGGTACGAGAGAGGGCGGGCCTGGGCCCCACCGTTTCCACCGGAGCCGTCGATGGCGGCTCTCGCTCGGCGGAGGCGCCGAACGGCGGAACGGAGCACGGTGCAAAGACGGGACCGCGATGTGGAGGAAAGTTCGGTGCCGGCGGGCCGTCGGGGGGTTAGGCTTTAGCGGTCCCCCTGGCTCGCGCCGTGCCCCCTCCCCCACCCCTCTCGCTGCCTGCGCCGCCGCAGGAACCCCGCGCTCGGCGGGGGCGACGGCCGTGGGCGGCCGCCCTGCTGGCGGTGCTGATCGGCGCGGCCTCGGCAGCGGGGAGTCAGCCGTGGGTCTCGCCCCGGTACGCCCATGAGATGTGGACGACGGCCGAGGGCCTCCCGGTGGACGCGATCAACGACCTCGTCCAAGGCCGCGACGGCTACCTCTGGCTCGCGACGTTCGACGGGCTCGTCCGGTTCGACGGTGTCCGCTTCACCGTCTTCACCGTCGGCACGACGCCGGGTCTGCCGAGCAACCGGTTCCGCCGCATCGACGCCTCGCGCGCCGAGGGCCTCTGGCTCTTGACGGTCCGCGGCGACTTCGCCCGGTTCTCTCGCGACTCCGTTCTCGCGGTGGCCCCGCTGACGCTGGCGCCCTACGCGCAACGGGTCGGCGACGCGCTCTGGACGGCGGATCCCACCGGGGTGTACGCCCTCGACGCTGGCGTTCGACGACTCGGGAGCTCCCCCCCGGGGGACGAGGTCCAAACCCTTCTCCGCGACACGGCGGGCACGCTCTGGATCGGCACCGACCGGGGCCTTTTCCGCCGCACCGATGGCCGCTGGCGCGCGGTGCCGACAGGCGGACATGAGACGGGACGCATCCTCGCTCTCCGGGACGTCCGCCAGTCGCCCGGTGACGTGTGGGTCGGGGCGGAGAACGGGCTCTTCCGCGTTCGGGACGGCGCGCTGACCGCTGGCCCGGGGCAGCTCCGCGACGTGAGCGCCTTCTTCCCCCTGCCGGGGGCCGAGTTGGCAGGGTACGACCGCGAAGGAGGGGTGTTCGCGATCCGCCAGGGACGCGTCGAGCGGGTCGCGACAGCCTCCACCGGGCCGCCTCCATCGCTCGGTCGTGCCCTCGCGGTCGATTCAGAAGGGGACACGCTCCTCGTCGCTGGCTCCCGGCTGCTCCACGGTGAGGAGGTCGTGTTCGAAGCCGGCGCCCCGATCTCGGGCGTCCTCCGCGATCACGAGGGCAACCTGTGGGTGGCCACCATCGGCCGCGGGCTGCACCGGTTGCGGCACACGCGCCTCACGACCGTCGGCGAGGCGGAAGGGATGACGAGCGCCAACGCCTACGGGCTGGCGGTCGGAGCCGGCGGAACGCTTTGGGTCGCCACGCTCGGCGGCTGGATCCAACGCATCCACGACGGCCGCGTGACGGCGTACAGCAACGGCCCCATCCTCACGGCCTGGACCGTCCTGGAAGACCGCCGCGGCCGGCTGTGGGCCGGGGGACCAGGAGGGCTCTGGGTCTGCCGCCCGCCCGCGCCCGACGATGTCACCTCGCCCCTGCCTTGCGAACGCACCGGGCTGGAGCTGACCGGCGACCAGGCCGTTCGCGCCCTCCACGAGGACCGCGATGGAACGCTCTGGGTGGGCACCATGCGCGGGACGTACCGCCTCCGCGGCGACCGCTGGTCTGGCCCCTTGCTTCCGAACGACTGGATCCAGGCCTTCTACGAGGACCGTGACGGTACGCTCTGGGCCGCGACCTACGACGGCGTGCTCCGCATCCGCGAGGACAGGGTCGAACGGTTGGGAACGGACGAGGGGCTCCCGAGCCGCCACGTCCGCGCGGTCTACGTCGATGCCGAGGGCGTGCTGTGGGTCGGAACCGAGGACCAGGGGCTCGCGCGCGTCGATCTCCGGGGTGGCGGCCGGCTGGCGGACGCCCCCGTCACCGTCTACCGCCAGCGCGACGGGCTCCCGACGGACGGCATCCACACGATCCTCGACGACGGCGCCGGACGCTTTTGGATGAGCTCCAATCAGGGCCTGTTCTCGGTCCGCCGCGCCAACCTCGAAGCGGTCCACGGAGGCCGGGCACAGACGCTGAGCGTCGAGACGTACGACGAGCGCGATGGGATGCGGAGCCGCGAGGCCAACGGCGGCGTCCACGCCGCGGCGCTGCGCACCGCCGACGGGCGCCTCTGGTTCTCGACGCAACAGGGCGTCGTCTCGTTGGCCCCCACGGCGCTCCGCCGCAACACGACCCCCCCGCCCGTCGTCGTCGAGAACGCCCTCGTGGGGGGCCAGCCGCGCACCATCCACGACGGGACCCTCGTCCTCCGAGCGGGCGAGAGTGACTTCGACGTGGTCTACACCGGCCTCAGCTTCGCCGCTCCGGAACGGATGCGGTTCCGCTACCGCCTCGACGGCCTGAGCGGCGGTTGGGCCGAGGTCGACCGCCGGACGGCCGTTTTCACGAACGTCCCCCCCGGCCGGTACACGTTCCATGTCACCGCCAGCAACGGCGACGGCGTTTGGAGCGAAGAGGGCGCGTCCCTCCGCATCGTGGTAGAGCCGCAGCTCTACGAGACGCGCTGGTTCGCGGTGCTCCTGGCGGTGGGAGCTCTCGCGGTGATCGGGCTGGCCGTTCAGCACCGGGAGCGGCGCGCCCGGATCCGAGCGCGCCAGCTGGAAACGACTGTCGCGGAACGGACCCGGGCATTAGAGCGGGAGACGCAGACGGTCGCGGCACAGGCCGAAGAGCTCCGGCGGCTCGATGCCTTCAAGAGCCGGTTCTTCGCGAACCTGAGCCACGAATTCCGAACCCCGCTCACGCTCATCATCGGACCGCTTCAGCGGGCGCTCGCAGGAGAACTCGGGCCCATGCCACCCGCTTTCGAGATGGAAGGGCAGCGGATGCTCCGCAACAGCCGGCGCCTGCAGCGGCTCATCACCCAGATCCTCGACCTGTCGCGCCTGGAGGACGGCCGCCAGCCGCTCGCGTCCGCGCCCCACGACCTCGTCCCCTTCCTCGGAGACCTGACCGAAGCGTTCGCCCCGCTGGCGGTAGAGACGGGCGTGGCGCTCCGGTTCGCGCCCGCGTGCTCGGCCTGTGTGGCTCCCTTCGACCCCGACCTTCTCGAGAAGGTGGTCCTCAACCTGCTCTCAAACGCCTTCAAGGCGACCGGGCCGGGCGACGAGGTCACGGTATCGGTCGAGGTCGAGGGTGCGCGGGCCGTCGTCCGAGTAGCGGACACCGGCCCCGGCATCCCGGCCGAGGAGCACCAACGCCTCTTCGACCGGTTCTACCAGGTGGATGCGTCGGCGACGCGCGCGTACGAAGGGTCGGGCATCGGGCTGGCGCTGGCCAAGGAACTCACGGAACTCCACGGCGGCACGCTCCACGTCGAGAGCGAGGTCGGCGCGGGGAGCACGTTCGTCTTGAGACTCCCCCTCCCGGACAGTTCCCCCTCGGGCGCCCCTCACGAAGCGGATCGGCCAGCGCCGACGGTCGTGGAATGCGCGGTGGAGGTCCACGAGGCGAGGTCCGACGGGGCGACCGAGCAGGCGGAGTGGACGCTCGCCACCCGGACGGCGCCTGACAGCGAGGACCACACGACGGTCCTCGTGGTGGAGGACAACGCCGACATGCGGGCGTTCGTCGCCTCCGTGCTAGACGGCGCCTACCGCGTGATCACCGCGGCCGATGGCCCCGATGGGCTGGCGGCCGCGCGCGGGCACCTCCCCGACCTCATCGTCTCGGACGTGATGATGCCGGGGATGGACGGCTTCGAGTTCAACCGCCAGCTCAAAGCCGACCCCGCGCTGGACTCCATCCCCGTCCTCCTGCTCACCGCGCGGGCCGAGGTGGACGATCAGGTGACGGGATACGAGACCGGAGCCGACGGCTACCTGACCAAGCCGTTCGAGGCTCCCGTGCTGAGGGCTCAGGTCCACGCGCTGCTCGACACGCGGCGGCGACTCCGCGAGCGTTTTCGCGACGAGCCCCAGGGGTTGGCGGAGCCCGCCGAGACCGACACCCCCTTCGTAGCGGCCGTGCGCCGGGGCGTCGAGGCGCGGCTGGCGGATCCGGACTTGACGATGGAGGATCTCGCGGCCGTGGTCCACTTGAGCTACGCCCAGTTCTATCGCCGGCTCAAAGAGGACACAGGCGCCACACCCGTCCAGTTCGTCCGGGCGGCCCGGCTGGAGCGGGCGGCCGCGTTGCTGGACGAGGGCGCCGGCCGGGTCTCCGAGGTCGCCTACGCGGTCGGGTTCAACAGCCTGAGCTACTTCTCGCGATGCTTCCGCGAGCACTTCGGCGTCACGCCGTCCGCGTACCGAGCGGCGGACTAGCAGAGGCGAGACCCCGTCCTAGTGGAGCAAATGGGGCGGTTTTGCACGATGCGTGCTAGGGGTTGCAAGAATCCTGCTACCCCCGCGAGGCCCTGAGGCCGCTACTTCCAGCGGTCTCCCCCCATCCCATGCCTCGCCACTCCGACCCGCCAGCCCGGCTGGCGCCCGACCCCGTCGCCGACGAGCTGGCGGCGCTCGCCGCCATGCAGGCCTCGCCCCCCGTCGCGCGCGAGGGTAGCCGCGCGGCACCTCCGGATGTAGGCGACCCAGACCCGACACAGATCGGTGGGCCGCGGGATGCGACGCGCTCACCGGAGCTCCCTCCTCTCGGTCCTGTCGAGCCCGCGTCGCCCCTCCCCCCCACCGAGACCGCCCCGAGCGTCGGCACCCCTCCACGCTCTCAGTGACGCGCTCCCCTTTCTACTTCCACGCCCCTCCTATGCTCCGCCGCGTCCCGCTCGTCGCCCTCCTGCTCATGGCCGCCGCCCTCCCCGCTGCGGTGTGGGGTGAGCCGCTCCCGACCGAACTCAGGCTCACGACGAACGCCTCGCGCACCGGCATTCCCGTCGCTCGGTTCGAGAACGGCACGCTCGTGCCGCCCGCGTTCAGCGCGGCGTTCACGCCCGCCTCTGTACCCGCCGGATCACCCTCGCGCCTCACCTTCACCATCGATAACGCAAGCAGCGCAGACCCGGCCACCAACCTGGCGTTTGAGAACTCCCTGCCGGCGGGGATCGTCATCGCGGCCTCGCCGGAAGTCACGAACCTGTGCTCCGGCACCGTCAGCGCCGTCGCGGGCTCCGGTTCCTTCTCGCTCTCGGGGGGGACGGTCGCGGGCCAGGGGGTTTGCAGCGTCTCTGTGGAGGTGGTCCCGTCCGCTGTGGGCACGTTCAACAACGTGTCGGGCTCGTTGACTTCGTCGCTGGGCAACAGCGGGGACGCATCGGCGTCGTTGACGGTGACCCCGGGGGTGTTCGCCCTCTCCAGCGCGACGCCAGCTCCCGGCGCCGTAAGCGCAGCGCCCTCCACGAACGTCAGCGCCAGCTTCAACGCGGCTCTCGATCCGGGTACCGCCTCGGCGGCCACGTTCACGGTGCGCGGGAGCCAGACCGGCGACCGTGCGGGCACGCTCTCCTTCCCCACCGCCAGCAGCCTCGCGTTTGATCCCGCACTCGATTTCCTACCGGGCGAGGTCGTCTCGGTGACAGCCACCAGCGGGCTGCAGACCTCCGCTGGGGAAGCGCTCACGCCGTACACCTGGGAGTTCCTGTCCAGCCCTGCCCGTGGACCGGGAGCGTTCGGCACCGGCACGACGGTCGCCACCATCACCGCCAATGCCCTGGTGCCCGCCGATCTCGACGGCGACGGCGACCTCGATGTCGTTGCCGGTTCAATATCCCCCGAAGGGGTCCACTGGTTCGAGCAGGAGAACGGCGCGTTCACTCAGCATCAGATCTGGAGCTCATCCGGGGGCACAGACTTCTTCCCCTTCGCGGTAGCGGACCTGAACGGCGATGGCTTCTTGGACGTGGTCACCGTGGACCGCCGTACGGACCGGGTCCTGTGGTTTGAGCACGATGGCAACCCGGACCCCACGTTCACCGAACGCCTCGTGGGCGTGAGCGCTTCTTTCGTGTTCTCGACCCTGGTGGCGGATTTCGACGGGGACGGCGACCTGGACGTCGTCACCCCGACGGGCTTCTCGGGAGACCTGAAAGTGTTCAAGAACGACGGGGCGGGTGTCTTCACGAGCACCAATGGACCTAGTGCGGGAACGAGAACCATTTCCGCCGATGTGGACGGGGACGGTGATCTGGACCTCCTCGCCTCATCGTTCCGAGATCCCGTCATCTGGCTGGCCAACGACGGCAGCGGCAACTTCGCAAACGCCACCGTCATCGCCCCCGCCGGAGATTCTGTCTCGTTGGTCGCCGCGGGCGACCTCAATAGCGACGGCACGACGGACGTGGTGATCGTCCGCTATAACGGGGCCCAGAAGATCCGGTGGTACCCAGGGATCGGAGGCGGGGCGTTCGGAGCCGCACGGAACGTCTCGACGGAGGCCCTGACGGTGTCCGGTCTCCACCTTTCCGACATCGACGGCGACGGCGATCTGGACCTCTCGATCGCGCAAAGAGATGGAACGGACAGGTGGTTCGCCAACGACGGAACGGGCGCCTTCGATGCCCCGGAGACCGTCGCTGCGTCTACTGTAGGCCGCGGCGTCGCGTCCGCCGACATCAACGGGGACGGCGTGCTCGACCTCCTGTTCTCGAGCGGGGGCCGGATCACGTGGTACGAGCAGTCCTCGCCGTCCCTGACCGCGCAGGCCGACGGCGATGCGGGCTGGCGGATGCTGTCAGCCCCGACGGGCTCGACGGTCGGCGGCCTCCTCTCCCCTACCTGGACCCAGGGCTTCCCGGACGCCGACACGGAGGCGGGCCGCCCCAACGTCTACTTCTACGCCGAGCCCGTCCCTGGCGACGCTGACCTCGGCTACCGCGCCCCCACCACCCAGTCCGAGGCCCTCCCCCGGGGCACCGGCGTCTTCGCCTACCTCTTCGACGACGACGACGCGACGACGCCCGAGATCGACGGTGGCTTCCCGAAGGTGTTCTCCGTTCCCGGGCCGGCCCCGTCGATGGCTCCCTTCGCGTGGGGCGCCGGGGGAGACGCTCCGCTCTCCTACACCGACACCGGCGGCCTCGCGGAGGACGATGGCTGGAACCTCCTCGGCAACCCCTACGCCGTGCCTCTGGACTGGGATGACGTCGTGCGCACCGACGTCGATGGGGCCGTCTACGTCTACGACGACGCGACCTCCCAGTACCTCTCCTACGCGGGTGGGGCGGGCTCTCTCACCGACGGAATCATCGAGCCATTCAGCGGGTTCTGGGCTCAGGCGACTGACGCCAGCCCCTCCCTCGTCGCGATGCCGGCGGCTCCGGCGCGAGCGGACGCCCCTGAGCCCCTCGTGGTCGGACTCCGCCTCGTCCCGGGCGAGAACTCGGCCGTGCCGGCGACGGCCGCCAGCGACGCGCTCGTCGTGGTCGGCACCAACGGAGCGACGCCCGGGTGGGACACGATCGACGCGTACGCGCTGACCTCACTGGCCGCCGACCACGTCCAGCTGGCGACGCTCGTCGCGGACGGGTCGTCGGCGCTCGGGCTCTCGGTTGACCACCGGCCGGCACGCGATGAGCGCCTCGAGATCGACCTCGAGGTCCGCGCGGTCGCCGGCGGGGAGGCCACCGGGGGCGCGCTCGTGCTCACGTGGCCGTCGTTCGACGCCTCGGCGCTTCCAGACGGCATGCACGTCCGCCTCCTCGATCGAGAGACCGGCGACGAGGTGGACCTGGCAGCAGCAGCGAACTACCGATTCGACCTCGACGCGCCGTCCCCTCGCGTGACCACGCCTGCGGTGGGGACGGGGTCTCCCTCCGCTCTTCGGCCTCCGACTCCGCTCCGCCTGGAAGCCGCCGCTGTTGGGGGCGGGACGACCCGCCTCGCGCTGATCGTTGAGACCTACGCCGCAACGGCATCTGAGAACGCGCCAGAAATCGCGCCCCTCGGCACCCCACACCCCAACCCTACCCCTGACGCGACCACACTCCGTGTAGCGGTGGAGCACCCGGAGCGCGTCCGGATCACGGTGATCGACGCGACCGGGCGCGAAGTGACGACCGTGCTCGACCGGGTGGTTACGGGGACGGAGGACGTGGTGATCAACGCGGCCCACCTCCCCGTCGGGACGTACCTGGTGCGCGCCCAGGCGGCGTCGTTCACCAGCGTCCGGCGGTTCACGGTCATCCGATGAGCGCCCCTTCAATCCCGCCCGCCCCTGCCGTCCCCTCCTTCCGCCT
The DNA here is from genome assembly GCA_012960515.1 of Bacteroidota bacterium. Lineage (GTDB taxonomy): Bacteria > Bacteroidota > Rhodothermia > Rhodothermales > Rubricoccaceae > Rubricoccus. The sequence goes on from DUBD01000099.1 coordinate 11,357, forward strand.
CGCCATGCGCTCCTTCGCCCTCCTCTTCGCTCTCACCGTCTCGTTGACCGTTCCTGTCGGGGCCCAGACGTTCCCGGACTGGGCGGCCCCCGGGAACCCCCAGGCTGAACGGGCAGCAGAGGCGCCCGCACCGAAAGCGGCGACGGGACCTCCCAACGTCCCCTCAGACCCGACACAGGTCCCGATCGATGGCGGTCTCGGGGTACTGGCGTTGGCAGGAGCCGCGTACGCGGCCCGGAAGCTCCGCGCCCAGTAAGCGGGAAGGAGGCGGGGGGTGCCGCCGTGAGCCTCCCCCGCGCGCTCGCCGCGAAGTCCCCTGGTGCGGGCGTGGAGTGGGGCTGGCGGTACGTGTTCCCCTCCCCCCGCCTCTCGCGGGGCCTGCGCTCGGGGCGGTCCCCCTTCCACCACCTCGGCCCCAGCGGCGTGCAGAAGGCGGTGCGGCGGGCGGCTCGGGAGAGGGCGTGGAGAAGGCGGTGACGCCGCACACGTTCCGCCACTCGTCCGCGACGAGTGCTCGTCCGCGACGCACATGCTCGAGCGGGGGGCGGACATCCGGACGGTGCAGGAGCTGTTCGGGCACAAGGACGTGCCTCGACGCAGGCGTGGAGCTTCGTCGTCAGGCCGCCTCGGCTGCGCCCTAGCGCCTCGCGAGCCGCCGACGTCTCGGCGCCGTCCCCCTTTCTCAAGCGTCGACCACCACGCCGGCACCATCGGCACGGCGACCGCAGGCACGCGACCGGGCGAGTGAGCGGCCTGCTGGCGGTGGCCTTCGCCGCTCCCGACAATCGCGCCCGACCGCCAGCACCGAGCCTGCGCGGTGCGGGTCAGGGGCGGCCAGACGCGAGCGAGCCGAGCCTAGGCTCTGTCCGGTGATTCGGAGCGAGGCCGAACGCGAGGACCGGGGTCGGCCCGCGAGGAGCGCGAAGCAGACGGAGCGCGAGCTACGGCGAGACGGCTCCGGGGCCGCGTGTAGGCCGATCTGGATTCGCCAGACAGAGCCTAGAGCACGAACTCCAGGAAGAGCGGGAGGCCGTAGAACAGCAGCACGATGTAAGCCACGGCGTACATCCGGTTCTCGAACGCCAGCTTGCCGACGAACTCCGCCATCCGGATCGGGACCTCGCGGATCGGCGCGAGCGGGTAGATCAGGATGATCCCGAACACGTTGAACATCATGTGGCAAAGCGCGATGACGAGGCCCGCCAGCGCCGCGCTCTCTCCGCTGGAGATGGCCACGAGCGCCGCCAGCAGCGCCGTCGCCGTCGTGCCGACGTTGCTGCCGAGCATGTACGGGAACACCTGGCGCACCGTCAGCACGCCCGCGCCGATGAGCGGCACCACCAGGCTCGTCGTCACGGAGGAGGACTGCACGAGGAACGTGAGCACCATGCCGAAGCCCATCGCGAGCAGCGGCTTACCGAACACGTACTTGTCGAGCGCGCCCTCGCTTCGGCCCAGCACGAGGCTCTTCAGAATGACCACGAGGTAGCGTAGCGCGAGGAACAGCAGCAGCAGGCCCAGCCCGGCGATCAGCCACGGGTTCTCGCCCAGCAGCGTCCCGCCGATCCACGTCGCCAGCAGGTCGAACGGCGTGTCGCCCAGACCGCCGCCGTCCACGCCTGGTAGGGCCTCTGCGAGCGCCGTCGCAGGCTTTGAGATCACCCCGAACAGGAGCTCCAACGGCAGCAGGATCAGGACCGCCAGCCAGTTAAAGAAGTCGTGGACCGTGGCGCCCGCCATCGCACGGCGGAACTCCACCGGCTGCGTGATGTGGCCCATCGAGACGATCGTGTTGGTGACCGTCGTGCCGATGTTGGCGCCCATGATGACCGGGATGGCGTTCTCCACGGAGAGCACGCCAGTCGCGACCAGGCTCACCACGATGCTCGTCGTGGTAGACGAGGACTGCACGAGGCTCGTCGCGAGGATGCCGGTGATGAGCCCGAGGAGCGCGCTGCCCGTCGCTTTCGCGAGGATGCCCTCCAGGTCGAACGAGCTTTTCCCGAGGCCCTTGATGCCGTCGCCCATCAGCTCCAGCGCCACGATGAACACGCTCATCGTGAGCAGCAGCAGCAGGATACGGAGCCAGAGCGGCTGCCCGGCCCCGGCCGCTGGCGTCGAGGGGTCGTTGTCCACGTCGGCTTCCTGAAGCGGGACCACGCCCGTCTTCAGGTCGATGTGGTGGTCGGGGTGCGGGGGGGGCTGAGCGGCCATGAGAGGAGTTAGGCGTCAGAACGTCCGAGGGGGCCTCGGACCTGATCGAACGGGAGGGCGACGGCGGAGACGATGTTGGACAGGTGGCTCGACACGCGCCCGATCATGCGGGCCCCGATGCCGAGCACGAGGGCCTGGTTGGGCGTCACATCGTCGGCCGACGCGAGCGCCTCCAGCAGCTCGCCGACGTGCTCCTTGACGTCCTCGTGGAGGTCCATGACCCGGCGGGCGCCCGCGCCGTCGCCGGCGACGAACGTCTCGCGAACGAGCGGGAACAACGATTGCACCGTGTCGCGGATGTCCGCCAGCTTGCCGGTGTGACGGCCCATGCGGGGCGCGTCCGCCAGCGCGGCGGCCTTGGCGATGCTCTTCGCGAGATCGCCCATGCGCTCCGCGTCTTGCACGATGCTCACCATCAGCAAGCTGAACGAGAGCTCGAGCTGCGGGTTCACGGCGACGTGCTCCAGGACCGCCTTGCGGATCAGCCGCTCGCGGGTGTTGACGTCCTCGTCCATCTCCCCGAGGTCCACCTCCAGGGGTTCGTTTTCAAGGAGGTAGCCCGTGGCAGCGCTGAACATCTGCCCTGCGCGATCGACCATCGCGACGAGGTCGTTCACGCTCTGAGCGATGAGCGGGGGCTTGGAATCGGAGAGGAAGTTGAACAGCTTCATAGCGAGGGTCGCGCGGGCGGCGGTCGCGAAGATGCGGGGAGGTCAGTTACGGCATTGTTATCCACGCCCTCCCCCATCCGTTTCTCGCGCGCTCTCCCCACAACGTCCTAGAACGTAGCGGAGACCGAGGCCCGGACGGTCTGCACGGGCTCGGATTCTGCCGGTACGCGGAGATCGTACGTGAGGGTGGCGCGAATGGACTCCGAGAGGCCGACCGTCGCCTGGACGCCTCCCAAGCCCGAGACGCCGGGGCCTCGGCCGTCGGTCAGTTCGAACAGCGCGAGGCCGGTTCCGCTCCCGCCCCGCAGCGCGATCGCGGAGAGCTCGGCGCGCGCCGTCACCGCCAGCCGCCGGCTCCGCGTCCACCGGAGGTCCAGCGGCACGCGCGCGACGAAGGCGCCGGTGGGGCGGTCCCCCGTCGCGCGGGCGTCCGTCCGGGTGGAGAGCAGCGCCCCGACCGTCAGGCTGGCGCCCTCCGCCAGAGCCCAGTCCAGCGCCGGCTCCGCCACGATCCCACGGATGTCGTACGTCCGCGTCCCGAACGCATCGCTGACCGACTGTCGGCGCTCCGCGCGGAGCGTAAGCCGCGAGACGACGCCCGCGCCGAGCGCGAGGCGTCCTTCCGCGCGGGCGTTCTGCACTCGCCGCGTTTCCGCGCCCGCCGCCAGCTGGCGGGTGGTGGTGAGGTGGTCGGCGCCGAGGCGGAGGCCGCGGGTTCGCTCCCGCGGCCAGAGCGCCACGTCGGCGTCTGCGCGGAAGCGTCCGTCTACGGTTCCCGCCATGCCGTCCGCGCCGGGCTGCTGGAGCACGCCCGGATCGAAGAGCAGCACCCGGAGCACGTCGTCGCTCGTGGACTGCTCGCGGACCTCCACGCTCGCTCGGGCCTCCAGCGCGCGCGCCCACCCGGTCCCCTCCCCGAGCCGCGCCCCGTCGAACCGCACCGCCAGTTGGCCGCCGACCCCGATCGCGGGGAACAGCTCATCGGAGGGGACGAACGTGCGGAGGTAGGTGCCCTCAAAGGGCGTCGTCTCGGGGAAGAACTCGTCCACCTGCTGGCGGCCGTCGGGCTCTCCGGCGCGGGGCTCGCCCTCGCCATCGCGCCAGACGAACTGCCCGGCCTCGGCACCCACGAGCACGTAGGCTTCCTGCAGGACGGGCGTTCGTTCGGTTAGCGCCTCGTAGCTCGCGCGGAGGTCCACGGCGCGGCTGAACGGGCTCGCGCGGACCGTGGACGAGAGCGCGAGGCTTTCCACGTCCTCGCGACCGAGTTGCCGGAACTCGTCGCGGTAGCGCGTGCGGCGGTACGCGGCACGGACTTCGGCGCGGGCACCTCCACCACCGCGCACCTGCGCCTCCACCTCGGCCCCGAGGGACCGCGAGGCGTCCGCGAGATCACCCGGCGTCCCGGCCGGCGCCAGCGGCTCCGACTCGCGACGGATCTCCACCGCCCCCGCTGCGCGCACGCGGGACCGCTCGTACGCGAGCCCCGGCCGCAACGAGACGAACCGATACGACGGCGCGAGCAACGTGTCCTGCGGCAGCGCGTCCCCGTCCTGCTGGCGGCGCTCCTGGGCGAGCGCGAGGCTGGGCGTCCACGCCCCGAGGGACCGCTCCGCCGAGGCGGCCTGCCGGAAAAAGGATCCCGAGCCGAGGAATCCCACCGTCCCGGAATCGGAGGCGACGGCGTCCAGCGTATACCGGACGAGCGGCGCCCACGCGGGAAGCGGCCCGCTCGGGAGGTCTGCCACGACGGCTTCCACCCCGGCCCGACGCGCACGGAAGTCGCGGATCTCCAGCGCGCCCACGTCCACGCCGATCCGCGTCCGCTCGGTCAGCGCCCACGTCGCCTGCGCCTCCGTCGAGGCTTCGCCGAGGCTGTCCAGCGCTGACTCGAACGGGGCGCCCGCCCTCGCGAGGTTCCACCGCCGGTTGAAGTCCACGCGCCGCACGCGGTCCAGCGTGCGGAAGTCGTCGGCACGGTAGCGGCGCACCACGCGCCCGCTCACCTCGCCCAGCCCGACCGCCAGCGCGTCGAGACGGAGGCCGGTTTCGTAGGCGCCGCCGGTCGCGGAGGGATCCAGGCCGGACAGCGTGTTGGCGTCGTCCACGGACTGCGCGCCCTCGGCGAAGGCGACGATGCCGGGAACGACCTCGGCTTCGGCGAAGGCATCGAGCACGCGGCGCGAGGCCGGGCGCGGCAGGATTCGAAACGGCTCGTAGTCCCCGCCCCCGGGCCCGACCCACTCGTACAGCAGCCCGTTGAGGGCCTGACCGGCGCGGCGGTAGCTGCCCTCCCCTTCGCGGACGCGCGTAAACCGGACACGGAACACGGAATCCGCCGTCGCCTCCGCCGGGACGAAGATCCGGACGGTGCCCACGGCGGTGGTCGTGTCGCGGGCGGTGTAGAGCACGAACGGGCTTTCCGGGTCGAACGGTACGAGGGTCTCGCCTGGGACCGTCGCGTCTCGCAGACCGGACGCCGCGATGAGGTCGAGGTCCGCGTCCGAGAGGCCGAGGGCATCGCCCAGGCCGGGCGCGTCCGCCTCGCGGAGCACCCGCAGCCCGACCGTTGCGCGAGACGAACGCCGCGAGTGGGCGGACGGCGCAAAGAGGTCTGCCCGTCCGCCGATGGCCGTCAGCGTGCGGGCGTAGCCGCCTGCGCTGAACTCGAAATCGACCGTCGCGCGGCGCTCGGCCGTGACCAGCCGCGAGGCCGTGAACGTGACCTCGCCGGTCCCGTAGTCCACCGTGTAGTCCCGGCCTCGCGTGAGCCGCTGCCCGTCCCAGTAGACGCGCTCGCTCCCAGGCACGACGAGCACGAACGGCTCGCCGCGGTCGCCTTCCAGCCGGTACGGCCCCTGCACCCCGTCGCGCAGCACGAGGTCTTGCGAGCGGAACCGCCCGCGCACGGCGGAGGCTCCCGCCAGCGCGCGGCCGCCGATCAGCGCGCCGGCCCTCGGGAGGTCCACAGACACCGTCGCGCCCTGCACGGAGCGGCGGAGCGGCGCGAAGGCCGTCCCGTCCAATGCGAGGTCCACGTCGCCCAGGCGGGCTTCCACACCCGGCCCCTCGATGCGGACGAACACCCGGTCGAAGTCCGAGAGCGTTTGCGTCGTGCCCTCTGGAACGATGGGGGTGTCCGTGTCCGTCAGCGCGCCTTCCACCCGGACGCCCGGCGCCACCTCGCCGCTCACGTCCAGCCGGAGCCCCGAGGTCAGCGAGACGTCCCGGTTGCTCCCGGCGAAGACCCCTCGCGTGATGGAGCCCGTCGTCTGCACGCCACTACCCGCCCCGCTGGCGGTTGTGGCGGGCGAGCGCGGCACCTCGGCATCGGCGGAATCCGGCATGAGGACCGGCAAGCGTGGCGGCCCCGCGACCGAAGGAAACCGCCGGTAGCGCACGACGAGCGTGGTCCGCGTGTCGAACGGCGCGATGAGCCGAAACGCCCCCGTCCGCGGGTCCAGCAGGTACGCCTCCGGCGCGATGGCTGCGGAGTCCGGCGCGATCTGGACCACCTCCACAGACTGCGGGATCACGGGCGGACGCACCCGCGCGAAGGCCGCCCCGGCAGCGAACGTCAGCGTATCGGCCTCTGCCCCGAGGCCGGGTCCTGCGGGAATCGGCTGGGCCACGGCCCCGCCCGCCCACACCGCCAGCGCGACGCAGGCCGCCCATCGCGCGAGCAGAGGGGAGCCGCCGGTCAACCAGAAAGAGGAAACGTCGGGTCGGGAACGGCGCGGGAGCAGCGGGAGGCGGGTGGGACGCGGAACGTACCGGCGCGGAGGAGACGCGAGCAAGGCATCACTCCATCCGCCCGAGAACGAGCACCGCATCCGCCGTCAATCCCACGACGGTTTCCCCGAGGACCGTCGCGCCGATGACGTTGTTCGGGATGGCCACGCCCCGCTGGCGGCGCCCGTCCGCAGACACGAGCGCGAGCCCGAGCGTCCCCCGCACCAGCAGCGCGTCCCCGTGCGCGGCGATCCCGAGTGGTGCTCCGATTTCCTCGACCGGCCACGAATCCAGCGGCCGCCCGTCGGCATCCAGCACGTCCACGCCTTGTCCCGTCAAGACGAAGAGCCGCGCCCCGAGCGCCGCCAGCCCGAGCGTGACAGCCTCGCGCGGGAGCACCTGCTCCAGGCGTCCACCCTGCCACACCTGGATCGTCCCTCGCGAGGCTTCGGCGACGAGTACGCGGCCGTCCGAGGCCACGGCGACGGCGGTCGTTTCCCCGGCTGCGGCCGTCGGGTCCGCCGTGCCGGCCAGCCGGTCCAGCGCGGGCACGCGAAGCGTCTGCACGAGCCGCCCCTCGTCGGAGTAGCGCCGGACGGCCGGCCCGTCCGCGATGTAGAGGTCTTGGCCGTTGGTCGCATCGAGTGCGATGGGCGCGAGGCCCTCAATGGCGATGGGCTCTCCGGTACGCGTCAGGCGCCCGTCCGGTGCGAGCCCGACGCGCACGATCCCGCTCGGGGTCAGGACGGCGGCCTCGCGGTCGTTCACGCGCACGATGGCAACGCCGAGGTCTCGCAGCACGATGGCTTCTCCGTCCGCCGCCAGCCCCGCAGCGCCCGTCGCCGCGCCGCCGCACCCGCCGAGGAGCACCGCCAGCGCGAGAGTTGCGCACGCGCTGGCGGCACGGATGGAGCGCACGGAGACCGGGACGGTCACGCCTGGGCTCGCGCCAGACCCTTCTGCCCGATGTCGCGGCGCAGCGTCTTGCCGTCGAACGAGATGGCATCGGCGCCTCGGTACGCGGCATCGAGCGCGTCCTGCAGCGTCGCGCCCTCCCCCACCACGCCGAGCACGCGCCCGCCCGCCGTGACGACGGTGTCGCCCTCGCGCTGGGTGCCCGCGTGGAGCACGGTCGCGACGTGCCCGGCGGCCTCGAGCCCGGAGATCGGCTTGCCCTTTTCGTAGGCGCCGGGGTAGCCGGCCGAGGCCAGCACGACGCACGCCGCCGCGCCTTCGCGGATCTCCACCTCGGCCTCCTCCATGGTGCCGGTCGCCGCCGCGAGGAGGAGCGCCAGCGGGTCGGACGCGATGAGCGGGAGCACCACCTGGGCCTCGGGGTCGCCGAAGCGGCAGTTGAACTCCACCACCTTCGGGCCGCTGGCGGTCAGCATGAGGCCGCAGTAGAGCACGCCGCGATAGTCCGCGCCCTCCTCCGCCAGCGAGGCGAGAACCGGCGCGACGATCTCGTTCGCGACGCGGTCCATCAGGTCGGCGTCTACCGCGGGCGCCGGGGCGTAGGCGCCCATCCCGCCCGTATTCGGCCCGGTATCGCCCTCGCCGATGCGCTTGTGGTCCTGCGCGGCCGGGAGCAGCACGAACGCCTCGCCGTCGGTCACGGCGAAGACGCTGGCCTCCTCGCCCTCCATGAACGCCTCCACGACGATCGTCGCGCCGGCGTCGCCGAAGGCGCCCTCCAGCATCTCATCGAGCGACTGGCGGGCGCTCTCGCGGGTGTCGGCGATCACGACGCCTTTGCCCGCCGCGAGCCCGTCGGCCTTGAGCACGACGGGGAGGTCGTGGGCCTCCACGTACGCGCGGGCGGCGTCGGCCTCGTCCGAGGTGAAGGCCCGCGAGGCGGCCGTCGGCACGCCGATCCGGTCCATGAGCGCGTTCGCGTAGGCCTTGGAGCCTTCGATCTTCGCGCCGGCCGCATCCGGACCGAAGGCTGAAACCCCGGCCTCGCGCAGCCGGTCCGCCAGCCCGAGCGCGAGCGGCACCTCCGGCCCCACCACGACGAGGTCCACGCCGCGCTCCACCGCCAGCCCGACGAGCCCGTCGATGTCGTCCGCCGCGACGGCGATGGACTCAGCGAAGGTCTCGGTGCCGGCGTTGCCGGGCGCGCACAGAAGCGCGGGTTCCTGGGGACTGCGGGCGAGGGCGCGGAGCAACGCGTGCTCCCGGCCTCCGCTACCAACGACGAGGACGGTCATGGGGGGACGGTGTAACGGTCCCGCAAGATCGGGCCACCGGGGGCGGAGCGCAGAGCGAACCTGCGCGTATAGCTTGCCGCTCCCCGTCTCCTCGCCCCGTGCTCGCCCTTCTCTTCGCGGCTCTCGTCCTCGTTCAGCCCGACACCACGGACCAGCCTCCGACGCTGGAGCCCCCCGACTTCGCCCCGGTCCCGACCCTCCCGGCCATCCCGGTCGCGGAGGAGGACACCACGGGCCCTGGCATCGTCGTGCGACCGCGCGTGGCGCCGTCCGCGCTGTACTCCGCCTCCCGCGGCTTCGGGGTCGGGGCTGGGGTGGGGATCGAGAACCTCGGCGCCGAGGGCACGGAGGTGGGGATCGACGCGCGCCTCTCGCAGCGCTACCAGAGCATCGCCCTCTCCGCCTACACCGGCGACCGCTACGACGAGCAGGTCTACGGCTTCGTGGGCGTAGAGGCGGGCACGACGAGCCGGCGCCGGTACTACGGGATCGGCCCGTACACCGGGGAAGACAACCGGCTGTTTCTGGACTACGGCTCCATCGACGCCGAGGCCCGCGTTGGCTGGTACCCGCTCGGCCATACGGGCCTCTTCCTCCAACCCGGCGCGCGGTTCCTGCTGGACCGCCTCCGTGACCTGAAGCCCGACCAGCCCGGCGCGCTGGAGCGGCTCGCGGAGACCGACCCCGCCT
>DUBD01000099.1:20966-28994 GCA_012960515.1 Bacteroidota bacterium
GGCTGGCGTATCCGCGGCGCGGAACGTTCGTCTCCGTCGAGGGACGGCGGTTCTTCGCGATGGACGGCTCCGGCCTCCGCTTCAACCGGCTCGCGGCGAGTTCCCTCGGCTACCTCCCGATCCGCGGCCGGACCGCGCTCGTGGGCCGCTCGACGCTCGTGCTCACCCGCGCGGACGACCAGCAGGACATCCCGTTCTACTACCTCCCCGTCCTGGACGCTCAGCTGCTCACGGCGTACCCGCCGGACCGGTTCGTGGGCCGCGACGTGCTGGCGCTCGGCGGCGGCATCCGGTTCCCCATCCGCGACTTTATCGGCGTCTACGGCATCGACGCGCTGGTGATGGGCTACCTCGGCAACGCCTACAACAACGTGTTCGACGAGTTCGAGCCCAGCATCACGTTCGAGCCGGGCGCGATCGAGAACGACGGCGGTGCGCCGTTGCGCCCGGCCCTCGGGATCGGCCTCGGGATCGTCAACCTGGACAAAGAGCGCGTCGTGTTGGGGGGGCTGGTAGGGATCAGCCCGGAGGGGATCTCGCTCGCATCGCTCCGCATCGCGTACGACCTGCGCGACGCGCGCCCGCTGTTCCGCTAGCGCCGCCCGCCACGACCGCCAGCGGGGCGCTGCGTGAAGCCCCCGTGACCGAGCCGGGACGCCCCCCGGGCTACCTTTCCGCGTGCGTTTCCCTCCCGCCCTCCTCTTCGCGCTGAAAGCCGTACTCGCGGCCCTCGCGCTCGGCCTGCTCGCCCGGTACGTGGACCCCGCGGCGATGCGGACCGCGCTCGCCCACGCCCGGCTGGCGCCCGTCCTCGCGGCGCTGGCGCTGATGCCCGTGAGCGTCGGGCTGGAGGCGTACCGGTGGTGGCGGCTCGTGCGGCAGGTGCAGCCCCGGACGCGGTACACCGAGGCGCTCGTCGCGATGCTCGGGGGCTACCCGCTCGGGCTGCTGACGCCCGGCCGCGTCGGGGAGTTCGTGGGCCGCGCGGCGCTCCTGCGCGGCGTGCCGCCGGGGCAGTCCGCCGCGCTCACCTTCGGTGAGAAGATGGCGACGCTGGCGGCGGTGCTCGTCGCGGGGCTGGTCGCGCTCGTGCACTTTCTGCGGGTCCACGCCGGGCCGTCGCCGCTGTGGCCAGCCGTCGGCGTGTTCACCGGGCTGTGGACGGGCGCGCTCCTGCTCGGGCTGCTGTACCCCTCGGGTGCCCGCGCGGCGCTCGGCACGCTCCTCCCATTCGAGCGCGTGCACCGCGCCCTCCGCGCGTTCGACGCCATCCCGACGCGCGAGGCCGCGATCCTGCTCGCGCTCTCGTTCGTGCGCTACGCCGTGTTCACGAGCCAGTTCGTGCTCCTCGTCCGGGCCGTCGCGCCCGAGACCGCCCCGCTGGCGGCCGCGATGGGCGTGGCGATGGTCTACTTCGCGAAAAGCGCCGTCCACTCCATCACGCTGGGCGACCTCGGCGTGCGGGAGGGCGCCGCGGTCTTCTTCCTCGGCGCGTACGGCGTCCCCGAGGCGGCCGCGCTCGACGCCTCCCTCGGCGTGTTCGCGATCAACCTGCTCCTCCCCGCCCTCGTGGGCGTACCGCTGCTCCTGCGGCTCCGCCTCCGCTCCGCCGATCCCGTCCCCGCCTCGTGACGACCGCCGCCGGCCTCGCGCTCGTCGCCCTCGGGGCGCATTACTTCGTCCGCCTCGCGGCGTTCTCGCGCGGGTTCGCGCGGACCGTCCGCCAGGCGGAGCAGACCGCGGCCACGCCAGCGGATCCGCCGTTCGTGACCGTGATCGTGGCGGCGCGGAACGAGGAAGCGGTGATCGGGCGGTGCGTGGACGCGATCCTCGCGAGCGACTACCCCACCGACCGCTTCGAGGTCATCGTCTCGGACGACGACTCCTCCGACGCGACCGCCGAGGTCGTCCGCCAGCGGCGGGCGGTTCCGGCCGGCGGAGACGGCGCGGACGACGCGGCGGCCCTCCGCGTGGTCCACGTCCCGCACGATCCGGACCGGCTCCGCGCCCACAAGAAGCGCGCGATCGAGTGGGCCGTGCGCGAGGCCCGGGGCGAGATCGTGCTGACGACCGACGCCGACTGCGTCGTCTCGCCGGGGTGGCTCCCGGCCATGGCTGCCGCCTTCGACGATCCCGCGACCGTCTTCGCCTCCGGGCCCGTCCGCTACGACACGGCCGGCGGGCTGTTCGCGCGGCTCCAGGCCCTGGACTTCCTCGGCCTCATGGCGTGCGGCGCGGGCGGCATCGGGATCGGGAAGCCCAACCTCGCCAACGGCGCGAGCGTGGCGTGGCGGCGCGAGGTGTTCGAGTCGCTCGGCGGCTTCTCCGGCATCGACGACGTGACGAGCGGCGACGACGAGCTGCTGATGCAGAAGATCGCCTACGACCGTCCCGAGGCGGGGCTCGGCCCCCACTCCATCCGGTTCGTGAACCGGCCCGAGGCCGTCGTCGTGACGGAGCCCGTGCGGGACGTAGGGGCGTTCCTCCACCAGCGGAAGCGGTGGGCGAGCAAGGGGACGCGCTACCAGCCGGAGCTCCAGGCGATGCTGATCGGACTCGTGCTGTTCTTCGGCGGGCTCGTCCTCGCCACGCTGGCGGTGCCGTTCGTCCCGGCCCTCGCGCCGTGGCTGCTCGGCGGCTACGGCCTCAAAGCGGCCGCCGATCTCGCCGTGCTCCTCCCGTCCACCCGCCGATACCGCCAGCGCGGCCTGCTCGCGGTCTACCCCGTCTACGCGGTGACGCACGCGTTCCACTCGCTGTTCGTCGGCCTCGTGGGGCCGCTCAGCCGCGGGTTCGAGTGGAAGGGCCGCTCGCTCGACCGCTGACCCGCCCCCGCCGAGCGCGACCGCCAGCGCGCGGCTACTCCAGGAACAGGTCCACGGTCCGCTCCGCCCGCTCGCCCGTCGCTGTGTCATTGATGCGGACGGTCAGCGTGTAGACGCCCGGCTCCTGCCCAGAGGCGTCCAGCAGGACGTACTGCCGATCGTCCGAGTCCGTCACCTGGACGGGGAACGCCGTGGACACGCCGCGCTCCCGACCGCCGAAGAGGCGCTTGAACACGCGGCCCAGCCCGCTGGACTCGTCCTTCGGCACGAGGCGCGCTTCGATCTCGTACTCCGCCAGCCCGTCCGCCTGCGCGAGGTTGTACACCTCGAAGTAGACCGCGATGGGATCGCCCACGGCGTAGACGCCCCACGGGGAGGGGAGGATCGCGAAGTCACCGCGCTGGACGCGGCCGGCGCTCGCCCGGACGCCCTCCTCGACCTGGACGGCGAGGAGGAGGTCCGAGAGGTGGAGGCCCGGCGCGGCGTAGTCCGGCACCTGGACGGCCTCACGATGGACGCCCGCCGCCGCCCCGCTGGCGGTCTCGAACTCCACGGCCACCTCGTAGTCGCCCGGTGCCGTCTGCAGCGTCTCCGTGCCGATCCACAACGTCACGCCGTCGTACCCGACGATCTGAGCAGCGGGGAGGCCGTAGACCGTTTTGCGCCGTTCCGCCATCAGCGTGTTGTCCCCGCCCACGAGGAACGCGCCGGTCCGGATCGTGGTCTGCACGTCGCCGCCGCCTGCAGACTCCGCCAGCGGCACGCCGAAGGGGACGTAGACCTCGGCCTGCCCGCGCTCGCCGCGGAAGGAGGCCGCGCGCGCCGGGATGCGGACCTCCCGGCCCGGGACCTCGAACTCGTAGCGCTCCGGGATCTCGCGGAAGGCCTCCCGCGCGCGGATCACGTAGTCCAGACCGTCCACGCGGGCGCCGTTCGCGAACAGGGAGGCAGGCGGCGAGTAGAGCACGAACTCGCCATTCCGGTTCGGGTCCTCGAAGACGAACTGGAGGTCGCCGTAGTCCCAGACGTTGAACCGGTTGGAGGCCGTCACCACGCCGGGGAGCGAGAACGGGTCCGCCTGCGGGTCGAACGACTCCACCACGGCGCCGAACTCCCCTTCGATGATGACGTCGCGGTCCGGACGTCCGTAGCGGACGTAGACCTCGCCGCGCTCGGTCCGCCAGCCAGGCAGGTCCAGGTCCTCGGAGCGGTAGAGCAGGTCCGCCGTCGTCAGCCGCGCGTAGTGCTCCAGGCGGCGCTCATTGTAGGGGTTGAGGAAGCGGGGGTCGCGGGCGCTCCAGAACCGGGCGGCGTACGTCTCCGGATCTGCGCGGAAAGCGGCGACCTCGGCCGGGGGCAACACCATCTCCAGGTCCGAGAACACGGCCTGATCTTCGGCATCCATCAGCTCGATGGCCCGACCGAACGCGGCGTCGGCGGATTCCCAGTCCCCCGTCTCGTGATACGCGAGGCCGATGTAGCGCCACATCTCCGGGTCCTCCGGGAAATGGACGAACATGTCCCGGAGGTGCGGGAGCGCGCGCGGCCAGTCGCCCGAGAGGACAGCCAGCCGCATCACGTCATCGTAGAGCGAGCGCCGACGGGGGTCTTGCGCGAGAGCGGTTTCGAGGTGGAACCGGGCGGAGCGGAGCGCGCGGTCTGCGCGTCTGGAGAGTGAGACCGAGCTCTCCTCGATCAGGTCCAGATCGAACCGGCTCCCGGGCTGCACCATCTCAGCAGCCGCCACTAGATCACCCGCTTGCGCCTGCTGCTGCGCGTCCGTGATGGGGTCGAGGCCGAACCCGGACTCGCTCTCCGCGCGTTGCTGGTTCACCTCCGCGACCGCCGCCAGCGGGTCGGCCGCATCGTCCACGATGTAGACGGGCGTGTAGAACGAGAGCCCACTCGTGCGGACGGCGTTCCGGTACTGGTAGTAGTCCCGGATGTAGAGCTGGGCGGCCTCCTCGTGCGCGAACGCGTTCAGCGAGTCGATGGCGAGGATGCGGCGCGAGAGCAGCGACCGGCGGCGGGCCCTCTCGAAGTCCACCCAGAAGTTCCACCCGTCGGTCTGGAGCGTCGCGAGCTCAGCGGTCATGTACTCCACGTTGTCCGGCTCCAGCTCCACGGCCGTGCGGATCGCTTCCCGCGCGCGGCCGATGTCCTGCTGCTCGCCCACGGCGAAGAGCGTGCGGGCGAGGAAGAAGTGCGCCTCGGCGCTCTGGGCGTCCGCCGCCACCGCCTGGCGGAAGGCCTCCGCGGCCGCGGGCGTGTCCCCTTCGCGGAGGGCCTGACGGCCGCGCTCTACGAGCGGGTCCGCCGGGCTCCCGCCGGTAGGCTGCGCCTGGCTGGCAGCCGCGAGGAGGAGCAGGACGAGGGCGGTGGCAACGCGCATGGGAGCGAGGTCATTCCCTTCACAGTAGGGCACGCAGCGGGGCCCTGACAAGGGCCGACGGGTGGACCGCCCCACGGGCCCTCCGAACCGGCCGGGACCCGCTCTCAGTGGGCGGCCGGGCTCACGCGAGAACGCCGTCCGCGAACCGGTCCACCCGCGCCACGTGGTCCCGGACGATCAGGCGCAGGAACGGCTCGGCGCGCATCTCCACCTCGCCCACGTCGATCCGCCGCTCCACGGCGCGCTTCGCGCGCTCCGCCAGCGCGAGGGAGCGGGCGTCGTGCGGCGCGATCTGGAGGCGGGCGATCACGGCGCGGACCGTCCGGATCTCGGCGTCCGTCAGCCGTTCGGCCTGGGGGAAGACGGGCTCGTAGCCCTCCGGGATGAGCGGGTAGAGCACCTGATCGAGCGCGAGCCGGCGGCGCTGGCGGACGACCGTCGTGCCCGCGGCGAGGTCCCCGATCCGCTGCTGGCGGCGCGTGAAGGCGACCGACATGAGCGCCACGATGCCGAACGTGAACGTCACGTCGAGCAGCCGGAAGAGCCAGCGCAAGAGGTACTGCGAGAGGGACGGTTGGGCGCCGTCCAGCCGGGCCACGCGCGTCCGCACCGCCAGCTTGCCGACCGTCCGCCCGTCGAACGCGACCTCCATCGCGAGGTGGTAGAACACCGCCGGCAGCCAGACCACCACGATGGCAACGGCGGTGGTGAGCCCCCCGAGTGCCTCGCTCAGCGCCCACCCCACCCCGCCCATCCACGCGACCCCGATCAGCGTGTCCACGCCCGTCGCGAGGATGCGCTGGCCGATGCTCGCGGGTTCCAGCGCGAGGGGGACGTTCTGAGCCGTTCGGATCTCGAAAGAGAGGTCCACGAAGGGGAAGCGAGGGCGGGCGACGAGGTTACGGCCGTCCGGACGCTCCGGCGGTGCGATCTTGCCCACAGATCCCTCCCCACACCCCTCGCGACTGTGCGCGAAGCCGTCTTCGTCCGTCGCCACGCCGACGACTGGCGGGCGCTCGAGACCCGACTCCGAGAGGAGCACCGTCCGGACCCCGACGCCCTCGCCGAGGGGTACGTCCGGGTGGGCGACGACCTCGCGTACGCGAAGACGTTCTACCCCGGCTCCCCCACCGCGGCCTACCTCAACGACCTCTCCGCCGAGGTCCACCGCCAGGTCTACCGCAACCGCCGCGAGGAGCGAGGCCGGCTCAAGCGGTTCTGGACCCATGAGGTCCCACAGGCGATGTACGAAGCCCGCCGCGCGATGGTCTGGGCGCTCGCGCTCTTCCTGTTGGCGACCAGCATCGGGTGGGTGTCATCCCAGCGCGATGCGGAGTTCGTCCGCCTCATCCTCGGAGACGCGTACGTAGAGATGTCCGAGGCCAACATCGCCGCGGGCGACCCTTTCGCGGTCTACAAGAGCACGCGCCAGGACGACATGACCGCGAAGATCACGACGAACAACATCCGGGTCTCCTTCCTCGCGTTTATCGGCGTGCTGGTGTTGGGGGGCGCGCTGCCAGTCCCCGGCGCCTCCATCGGGACGGGCTGGCTGCTCGTCTCCAACGGCATCATGTTCGGCGCGTTCATGCACCTGTTCGCCGATCAGGGGCTGATGGGTGAGTTCTTCCGCGTGGTGTTCATCCACGGGATGCCGGAGCTCTCCGCCATCGTGATCGCGGGCGGGGCGGGCCTCACCATGTGGAACGCGCTGCTTTTCCCAGGCACCTACCCCCGGCTTACGGCCTTCCGCCGCGGCGCGAAGCGCGGGCTCAAAATCGTCGTCGCCCTCGTGCCCGTCTTCGTCTACGCCGGACTCCTGGAGGGCTTCGTGACGCGCCTGACTGCGATGCCCGCCTGGCTGAGTTGGACCATCATCCTCGCCTCCGGGGCGGGCGTTGCCGCCTACTTCGTGATCCTCCCGTACCGTCTGGGGCGCACCGCCAGCGGTGCGGACCCCTCCCCCCTGCCCGCATGATCCACCGCTTCCCCGACGACGGCGACATCCGCTTCTACAAACACCGAGACGCCGGCAGCATCCTCAACGCCACCGTCGTGCTCCTGCGGCGGAACGCGCGCGAGGCGTTCGTGCCCTTTTTTGCGCTGGTCA
Organism: Bacteroidota bacterium; assembly: GCA_012960515.1. Taxonomy (GTDB): domain Bacteria; phylum Bacteroidota; class Rhodothermia; order Rhodothermales; family Rubricoccaceae; genus Rubricoccus. The sequence goes on from DUBD01000099.1 coordinate 28,294, forward strand.
TCCCCTTCGCGCTCATCGTTGGGATCGGACAGGCGCTCTATCTGCAGAACGTCACGTCCCTGTTCTCCCCTGAGGCGATGGCGAACGGCCCCGCCTCCGCGTTCGCGCAGATCTTCCCGCCGTGGTACGTCGGGGTGATCGTCATGTCGGTTCTGGGAGCGACGGTTGCGCAGGCGGCCGTGGCGGGGTACGTCCGTCTCTATCGCGAGGGCGCGTCCGGCGAGATCACGGCGAGCCTGCTGTGGGACGAGACCCAGCGCCTCGTCCTCCCGACGTTCGGGTTTTATCTCGCGTACGGGTTTCTCATACTCCTGTCGGGGCTCATCAACCTGCTGCCCTGCCTCGGCACGATCATCTGGGTGGGCGTCCTCTTCTGGTCGCTCCCCTACGCGATCGTCACGTGGTCCTCTCGAATGACGGAGTCCGATACGCTGGGGGAGGCCTTCGCGCGCGCGCAGGATCTGGTGAAGGGATCGTGGCCCTTCGCCTTCGGAACGATCCTGCTCCTGTTCCTGGTGATGGCCATCGTGATGTTCGCCGTCGGCATCCCGGTCCAGGTGGCGACGCAGGCGGTCGCGATGGGGACGGCAGACCAGACGATCTCGTCCCTCACCCTGTCCCTCCTCACGATCCCACAACAGGTCCTCGGCTACGCGGCCTACCTCATCACCGGCATCGGCGGGGTTTTCCTCCCTGGCCGC
>DUBD01000100.1:0-13750 GCA_012960515.1 Bacteroidota bacterium
GACGGCCTCGGGCTGCTCGATCAGCTCTACTACCGCCAGGAAGCCTCGCGCACGCCGCGCGTCGGGCTGAACCTCGGCGAGACGGCCTCCCGCTCCATCGTCGTGCGCGACGGGGACCGGCTCGTCGTCCCCCGCACCGGCGATGGTGTCCGCGTGTTCGGCGCGGTCGCCCGGCCGGGCTTCCTCCCCTTCTCCCCCGGCCGCACGCCGGACGACTACGTGACGGAGGCCGGCGGCCTGACGGACGACGCCAGCGGGGTGTTCGTGGTGGAGGCCGGCACCGGCCGGCTGGCGCCCGCTGCGGGCCAGCCCATAGGGCTCGGCGACGCCGTGTTCGCCTCGCGCGAGGCCATCGCGTACACCCCGGAGACGGCGCAGGTCGCGCTCCAGCGCGAGAACATCCGGATTCAGGAGCGCCGCGAAGAGCTCGAAGTCGCCCGCGAGGAGCGCCAGTCCCGCTACCAACTCGTTCAGACCATCGTGATGGCCGTGCAGGGCCTCGCCACGGCGGTCTCCCTCTACTTCGCGATCGCCAACAACTAGCATGGAGGTCCACCCCACGACGACTGAGGCCGAAACGAGCGGCGACGGCGCGCCCACGTTTCCCCTCTCCGACTCGGAGCGCCAGCAGCGCGAGCAGGGAGCCGCCTGGTGGGCGGCCTCCACGCTGCTACGCTGGCGCTGGTTCATCCTCGGCCTCACCTTCCTCGCAGGCGTCGCTTCTATCGGGATCACCCTCGCGATGCCCGTGTGGTACGCCGCCACCGCCCGCGTCCTCCCGCCCGAACCGAGCGGTGGCGACCTGAGCAGCCTTCTCGGTGACGTCTCGCCTCTGGCCTCTTCCCTTCTGGGAGGCGGGGGCGCGGAGGGGTACACCCGCTACCTCGCGATCCTCAACGCCCGGACCACCCGCGACGCGATCATCGAGGAGTTCGACCTCATGGCGGCGTACGAACTCGAGGGTGAGCCGTACGCGCGTGAACGGACGCACGAGGCTCTGAGCAACAACCTTTCGCTCTACGTCGATCTCCAGTACGACTTCCTGGAAATCACGGCCTTCGATCAGGACCCCCACCAGGCGGCCCGCATGGCCAACTACATCGTGGACCTCCTGAACGAGCGAAACGAAGAGTTGGCGTTGGAAGGCGCCAGCGCCTACCGCCGCTATGTGGAGGAACGGTACCGCGGCATCGAACTCGCCCTGGACTCTGCCCGTGCGGAGATGCAGGCGTTCCAGGAGCGGAACGGCGTCGTGGAACTGCCCGCGATGGCGCAGAGCCTTATGGAGTCGCTCGCGGCCACGCGTGCGGAGGCCACTCGCGCCGAGATCGAGTACCGAGCGCTACTGTCCGAACTCGGACCAGAGAACCCACAGGTGCAGGCCGCACAGGAAGCCCTCTCCGCAGCACGTGGAGCAGAGCAACGGCTCCTCGGCGGTCAGGAAGCCGTCATGCCCGTTCCCCTCCGCGACTTGCCGGCAGTCGGCTCCGAGTACGCGCGGTTGTACCAAGAGCTCTTGGTGCAGCAGGCCCTCCTCGAGAACGCCCGCCCCCTTCTGGAGCAGGCCCGGTTCGAGGAAGAGCGAGAGCGGACGGCGGTTCAGGTGCTCGACCCGGCCATCGTTCCAGAGCGGAAGGCCCGTCCCAAACGGAGCCATATCGTCATCGTGGCAACGCTGTCCGTGTTCCTGCTCGCGTGCCTCTTCGCGCTCGTCTGGACCAGCTGGCGGCAGAACCGGGCGCACCTCGCCGCTCGCCTCCGCGCATCGTGACAGCCGCTCCCTTCTCCGCTCGCGTGATCGAGAGGGGCGGGAGCGTGGTCCTGGGTGGGGCCTTCGTCGTCCTGTTCGGGCTCGCGCTGTGGCTTCCCACGCTCTCTGCGGTCTACGGGCTCGCGTTCGCTGCGGCCGTGGTAGCACTCCCCCTCGTGCTCTGGGCAACGACCCGGCATCCGCTCGGTCCGCTGGCGGGGGCCCTCGTGTTCTTCGGGTTCATCTCCCGAAACAAGGCCGGGATTCAGCCTGAAGAGATCGCGTTCGCGCTGTACTACCTCGGGTTCCTGTCCCACTGGTTCGTCACGCGAGCGCTCGTCTACAAAGAGCGGATCGTTCGGGGAGGCCTGGACCTCGTGCTCGTGGGTTTCCTGCTCTACGTCACGGCGTCTGTTGGCTTGACGATCGTTTTTGGGGGGAAGCTCTCTGGCGCGATGTCAGAGTGGGTCAACTTCTCCATGTTCGCGTTCTACTTCCCCATCCGGGAGGCCGTGGAGCGCTACGACATCGGCCGGTGGGTGATCGCGGCTATCGTGATTTACCTCGGTGTCTTCGCCGGGCTCCGCAACGTGCTCCTGCTGCAGACGATGTTCTCTGGGGCGGACCACTCCCGCGCGATCACGGGCGGCCGCATCCCGATGAACGAGATGATCCTGCTCGTCGCGGCGCTGGGGAGCGTGACGGCCATCGGATACGCGCGATCTCACATCCAACGTCTTGCGCTGGTCCCCGTCCTCGGTCTCACCGTGGGTGCACTCATCCTCTCGCAGACGCGGGCGTACTACGTGGACCTCGCGATCGGGGTGTTCCTGCTCCTGCTCCTGCTCCCCCCGGGGAAGCGGTCTCGTGCCTTCTGGACCGGCACGCTAACCCTCATCGCGATGGTGGGCGGCGCCTACATCGCGTTCGGCGAAGCCCTCCTCGTGCTCCAGTACGGGTTGCTCAACCGCGTGGTCAGCCTGGCAACCGCCACGCAGGTGGACATCTCTCTGCTCAACCGGTTCATCGAGACCGACGCCGTCTGGGCGGAGATCCTCCGCAACCCGATCGCGGGGTACGGGCTGGGAGTGGACTTCACCTTCTACGACGCCATCTTCAAGGGCAACTGGACCAAGCCGTACGCCCACAACGGCTTCCTCAGCCTGTGGTTCAAATTCGGCGTTTTCGGTCTTCTGGCGGTGCTCCTGATCTGGGGACGCGGCATCGTGCACGGCTGGCGGGTGGCGCGAGCGCGCGTGGAGGACCTCTCCCCCTTCGGGCTCTGGGCGATGTGCTGCCTGATCTCCCTGATCCCCTCGCACGCTTCCGCGGCGACGTTCAGCAACCTCGACACCGTGCTCACCTTCACCCTCCTGCTCGGAGTAGCGGCCGGATGCGTCGGGCGTCTATCGAACGAGATCGCGAAGCCGGCGCCAGGCCCCGTAGAGCCCGGGGTGGTGTGATGCCACCATCACGGCACGTTCCACTAGGGACGGCCGCCCGATCGAACGGGTGAGCATCGCGGTCGCCTCGGCGTCGGAGACGTGCGTGACCACGCCGGGCATCGCCGCCAGCCGCTGGCGGAGGGCCTCGCGCGAGGGTGCCGCGACGGCCGCCTCCACCACTTCGATCAACTGCGGCAGGACGACCTCGGCGGAATAGCGCTCCAGCACGCGCTGACGCCCCCGCGCCCCGAGGCGCGCTCGGAGATCGGAGTCGCGGTGCAACCGCTCCATCGCCTCGGTCGTCGCCGCGACGTTAGCGGCGATGAGCCCGCCCTCTTCGTGCCCGACCACCTCGATCTGGCTGTTGTCACGGGCCGGCCGGCTCCGCGCGACGACGGGCACCCCACACAGCATGGCTTCGGCGAGCACCATCCCGAAGCTCTCGCCGATCCGAGCCGCCAGCACGAACACGTCCATTGCGGAGTAGGCCGCTCGGAGTGCGTCGTCCCCGTGGAGGAAGTCCACGATGCGCACGCGAGCCGCGGCGCTCGGCGGCAGGCTCTCGATGCGCTGGCGGACGCTCGGAGACGGGCCCACGACCAGCAGATAGGCATCTTCGTGGTGCTCCGCGACCGACCGGAAGGAGTCCACCAGTTCCGGCATCCACTTCGCCTCGTCGGGCTGACCGATCCGGCCGTAGACGATTGCCGACGCCGGGATCTCGTGCGCGGACCGGAACGCCACGGCCGCCTTGGGATCCGGGAAAAAAGACGTCGGATCGATGGCATAGGGCATCACCACCCCGACCGGCTCTGGCCGAATGGACCGCGACCACTTCCGCCACTTCCACATGCACCACCGCGTGAGCTGGAGGTGGAGGTCGAACAGCCGGCCCGTCGCGGTGTCGTCCGCTCGCGCGAACACGCTCGTCTCGATAAACGTGGGCCGCGGCTCAACAGCCGCCAGGCGGTCGAGGACGGGCGTGATGGGGGCGAACGGGTCGCCTCCCCGGTGGACGTGTACAACAGTCGGATGCCATTCGGCAGCGGCGTCTACCGCGTCCTCGGCTTCCGCGAACACCTCCAGCCCCGCGCGCCGAAGGCTCTCCGCCCGAGGTCCGCCCCCGCCATAGCCCAGGACGGCAGACGCGTGCCCCGCCTCCGCGTACCCAATGGCGTAGTTCTGCGCGACGCGTTGCGTCCCGCCCGGCCCCAGATTCGGCGCCACGGTGAGGATGCGGAGAGGCGGGGTCATGGGCGAGAGCGGAGGGTACGGCTGTACACGAGATAGGCCACGACGATCGCGACCTCCGTGCACACAGTGACAGCGGCGGCACCCGCGATTCCGAAGGCGGGGATCGCGAGCGCGTTGAAGCTCACGTTCGCCACCGCCGAGGCACCGAACACGAGGATGGGTACGCGATGGAGCCGTCGGGCGATAAACGAGACGAACAGGAGGTCCTTGAGGCAGGTGAACGGGAACGTCCATACGAGTACCCGGAGCGCATCTGCCGAGGCCGCGAACTCATCTCCACCGGTCAGCAGACGAATTAGCGGCTCGGCCCCGAACCACAGCGTCGCAGCGACCGCGATGCCCACGGCCGCGAGCGCAAGCGACCCGTTCCGCATCACGCGGCGAAACTCATCCACTCGGGATTCCGCCTCCAGCCGAGACAGGCGGGCGAAGAGCACGCCCTGCACGACGATCGTCGGGATGAGGCTCAACGCTTCGAGAAGCCGGAAGGCTTGCCCGTAGAGCCCGGCCGCGGCGTCGCCGAGCATGGCTTCCACCATGACCTGGTCCGTCCGGAAGTACACCGCGAGCAGCACGTCGGCCGCGCCCAGCGGGAGCGCCAGCCGGAGCGTGCGCCACGCGTACCGGGAGTCCAACAGATCGGGGCGGAACGGGACGTGCCGGCGCCCGATCCACACAAGCTGCGCGACGGCGACGAGCCCCATCGCCATGGCCATGGCCGCGAGCGTCCCGCTGGCGGTGCCTGCCCACAAGAGGAGCAGCCCGCCGAACCCGACCACCAGTAGGCGTTCGAGGACCGTCGAGACCGCCTCGTGGCGAAGATTCTCCGCGGCCCGGAAGAACACCCGCCCGAACGTCGTGATGTGCTGAGCGGCCACGTAGGCGAGTGCGGCCACCACCACGCCTAACGGATAGTCCAGCCAGTACGAAACCGCGAGGCCGATCCCTCCGCTCACCAGCAGGGTCAACCCGCGGACCGTGAGCACGTTGGCGAGCAGCCTCTGCTGCTCTGTCCCCTCGCGCGTGGCCTCCCGGAGGGAGTAGTTCGTCGTTCCGAGGTCGGAGAATGCGAGCGCCAGTCCCGCGAGCGCAAGCGACGACTGCATTACGCCGTACTCCTCCACGCCGAGCCACCGGGGAGCAGCCGCTACCATGAACGCGAGCCACAGCGGCTTGACGAGCACGCTCGACACTCCCAACCACGTGAGGTTGCGCGCAACGCTGAGCCGAGAAGAAGACGAGGACGGTTCGGACCCCACGGGGTACCGGATGCGGATGGTCGGAGCGAAGCACAAGCTACTTCGGCTCACGAGGGGCTCAGGGGTTTCCGCACCATCTTGGCCCGCGTGACTCGCGGCTCACCCGTAGCCTCATTGCCTGCACTCTACTATCGGCGACCCTCGTGAGGACCTGCGTGATCTGGCCCCGGTTCGGGCCGTACCACCTCGCCCGCCTCGGCGGCGCGCACGCGCACCCGGGCGTCGAGGTCGTCGGGCTGGAGGTCGCCAGCCGGGACGCGACGTACGAGTGGAACCAGGAGACCGGCACGACGCCCTGGGCCTGGGAGGTCGCGCTGCCGGGCCGGGTGTACGACGAGGTCCCGCCACAGGAGATCGAGGCGGCCGTGATGGACGCGCTCGACCGCATCGCGCCGGAGGCGGTCGCGGCGATGACGTACTCCACGCCGGAGTCGTGGGCGGCCATCCGCTGGGCCCGGCGCAACCGCCGCGTGGCCGTGATGATGAGCGAGACGCGCGCCGTGGACGCCCCCCGCGTGGGTTGGCGCGAGGCGGTCAAAGGGCAGATCGCGCGGGGCTACGACGCCGCGTTCGTGGGCGGGCGCCCGCACCGGGCCTATGCCCGCACGCTGGGCTTCGCCGACTCCGCCATCGCGACACCCTACGACGTGGTGGACAACGACTTCTTCGCCGCTGGCGCCGACCGTGCGCGGGCCCATCCCGAGGCCGCCCGGCACCTCCCGGGCCTGGACGACGACACGCCGTTCTTCCTCGCCTCCAACCGGTTCATCCCGCGGAAGAACCTGGACGGCCTCCTCGCCGCCTACGAGCGCTACCGCCAGCGGACCGAGGGCACGCCCTGGCGCCTCCTGATGCTGGGTGACGGCGACCTCCGCGCCGACCTCGAACGGCAGGCCGGGGACGGCGTCGTGTTCTGCGGCTTCCAGCAGCGCGACGCGCTGCCCGCCTACTACGGCCTCGCGAGCGCGTTCGTCCACCCCGCACACATGGACCAGTGGGGCCTCGTGGTGAACGAGGCGATGGCCGCCGGCCTTCCCGCCCTCGTCTCCACCGGCACCGGCTGCGCGCCCGACCTCGTCCGCGAGGGCGAGACCGGCTGGACGTTCGCGCCCACCGACCTCGACGCGCTGGCGGAGCGCCTCCGCCAGACCGCGGCACTTTCCGAGGCAGGGCGCCTCGCGATGGGACAGGCCGCGCGGAAGCACATCGCCGCGTACAGCCCCGAGGCCTGGGGCGCGGGCCTCGCCGCCGCCGTGGCTGCCGGGCAGCCTCGCGCGGACCGGGGGCTGCCGCTCGGCGCGCGGCTCGCCCTCGCCCTGCTGAGCCGGGCCTCTCGGCGCGTCGGCGCGTTCCACTCCATCCCGGACTGACCATGCGCGCCCCCCTCGCCGTCGTCGGGCGGTTTCCCCCGCCGCTGGACGGACAGGCCATCGCCACGCGACGGCTGGCGGACCTCCTGGAGGACGCCGCCCCGGTGGACCGGTTCAACCTGAACCCCGGCGACGGCGCGTTCATCCCCGCCTCGGTGCGCTTCCGCCCGGACGCCGCGCTCTACTTCCTCCGTCGCGGCCGCGAGCTCCGCCGCTGGCTGGCGGAGCGTCCGGGCCACACCGTCCTCTGGACCGGGATCTCCGCCTCCCCGCTCGGTCACCTCCGCGATGCCCTCGCGATGGCGCCCGCACTCCGTGGGCATCGCGCCTACGGGATCGTGCACCACGGCGGTTGGGGCGATCTCTTCGCGAGCCCGCTCACGCGCCGCTCCGCGCTCCGGCTCGTCCGCCAGCTGAGCGGCGTCGTGTTCCTGAGCCAGACCCTCGCGGACCGCGCCGCGCCGTGGGTGCCGGACGAGAAGCGGCTCGTCGTCCCCAACACGATCGACGACGACCTGATCCCGTCCCGAGCGGAGGTGGAGCAGAAGCGCGAGACGCGCGCCGCCGCCATCGCCTCAGGCGACCCGATCCGCGTCCTGTTCTTCAGCCACATGATCCCCTCGAAGGGCTACCTCGACGTGCTCCGCGCCGTCGGCGTGCTCCGCCAGCGGGGCGTGGCCGTACGGGCGGACTTCGTGGGGCGCTGGACGTCGCCGGAGGACGAGGCCGTGTTCCGCGCCGAGATGGACCGGCTGCGCGTCGCGGACTGCGTCGTGCACCACGGGGGCGTGAGCGACCGGGCCGCCGCCCGCGCCCACTACCTCGCCGCCGACGTGTTCTGCCTCCCGACGACGTACCCCACGGAGGCGCAGCCGCTCACCATCATCGAAGCACTCGCGGCGGGCTGCCCGGCCGTCGTGACCGAGCACGCGTCGTTGCCCGAGATGATCGAACGCGGCGTCTCCGGCACGTTCGTGCGCGCGAGCGACCCCGCCTCCATCGCCGACGGAATCGCGCGCGTGGCCGCCGGCTGGCGGACGCATTCGGCAGGTGCTCGCGCGAGGTTCGACGCCGCCTTCGCGCCCGACGCGGTCCGCCAGCAGTGGCTCGCGCTGCTCGACGGATAGCCGGCTACCGCCCGCGGAGCCGCGAGACGGCGCGCCACGCGGTCGCCTTCACACGGCCCGCCAGCGCGCGGGCGGCGAAGTAGCGCCGGAGGCCATCGCCGAGCGCTTTCTGGTTCTCGAACGCCGGGCCGGTGTAGAGCGCCGGGATCTGGCCCTTCGCCTGCCCCTGGAGGTGGAGTGCGAGGAACCGCACGGCCTCTCCGGTCTGGCGGTTCGTGCCCCACGGCTGGCCGTCGCGCCAATCGAGCGCCTTCGCGGCGCCGTCCATCGCGTACTCGTCCGGGTGCGCGTTGTGGGGCACGTTGAGGTTGTGCTCCACCGCCGCGCCCTCCTGCACCTCCAGCACGTTCGCGTGCGGCGTTTCCTGCGCGAAGAGGTAGAGCGTGGTCATGTCGCAGACGCCGCCGGGGATGCCCTCTCGCTGGTGCATCGCCCACTTGTCCTCGTACCGCGCGAGGCCGGCGGGCTCCGTGTACGAGCGCTCGGCGAAGCGGCAGAAGTCCTCTACGGTCTCGCGCGTCCAGTACGACGCGTGCGGACCGGCGGCCCAGATCAGCGGCTCCTGCGGCTGCGGGATCGCGAGGGCGAGGGGCTGGCCCTCGGAGTAGCGCGCTCGGAGTTCCTGTTCGCCCGCGAAGAGCAGGACGTCGGAGTCCAGCACCCAGGCATCGTCGAGCCCGGCCTCGTGGAAGAACGTCCGCAGCCAGAACCACCGCTGCAGCCACCGGAGCGCGACGGCCTTCGGGTTGGTGGCCATGTGGCGGTAGACGCGCGTGGCCTCCTCGGCAGCCTCCGCGTAGTGCGGCGCCCCGATGTCCACGTGGGTCACGAACGGGAAGCGGTCGTTCTCCGCGTTGCCGAGAAGCACGATCTCGCTCGCCGGGGAGGCGGCGTGCGCCTGCCGGAGCGTGAACTCCAGGTACTCCGAGTACCCCTCGTGGATGAAGACGAGCGCCATCGCTACGCCGTGCCGGTGGACCCGAAGCCGCCCGCGCCTCGCGCCGTCTCGTCCAGCGAGTCCACGGCGACGAACCGGACCGTCTCGTAGCGGGCCACCACCATCTGCGCGATCCGCTCGCCGCGCGTCACCTCGAACGGCTCCGCGCCGTGGTTGATCAGGATCACCTTGACCTCGCCGCGGTAGTCCGCGTCCACGGTGCCCGGCGAGTTGAGCACGGTCACGCCAAACTTGGCCGCCAGCCCGGAGCGGGGGCGGACCTGCCCCTCGGTCCCCGGCGGTAGCGCGAGGCACAGCCCCGTCGGCACGAGCGCGAAGGCGCCGGGCGCGAGCGTGACCGGCTCGTCCTCGGGCACGGCGGCGCGGAGGTCGAGGCCGGCGCTGCCGTCCGTGGACGGCTCGGGGAGGGGGAGCCCCTCGGCGTGGGGCAGGACGGAGACGTGAACGTCGGTCATGGGAGCGTGCGGGGATCAAGCACGCGCCCCGCTGGCGGTCGTGGCCAGCGGGGCGCAGAGAACGGAGCGGAAAGCTACGGGCGCGAGCGCCCGGCCGGGGCTACTCCACGTCGCCCATGAGCCGCTTCACGAACGGGCTCGCGAGCAGCGCGACCACGCCGCCGCCGCCGACGAGCATCGCGACGAACGAGAAGAGGTCCGCTGCCGGGAGGTTCTCGATCCGGCCCGCCATGAGGCCCGCGAAGAGGTTGCCGAGCGCCGCTGCCACGAACCAGATGCCCATCATCTGGCTCACGCGGGAGCGCGGCGCCAGCTTGGTCATGGAGCTCAGGCCGACCGGGCTTAGGCAGAGCTCGCCGACCGTGTGCAGGAAGTACGTCACGATCAGCCAGTTGGCCGAGATCAGTGCGCCGTCCGTGGAGTTGGCGGCGCCCCACGAGATGACGAAGAAGCCCGCCGAGAGCCCGAGGAGACCCAGGCCAAACTTGACCGGGATGCTCGGGTTCGCGTTCCGCCGCGCCAGCCACACCCACAGGCTCCCGAAGATGGGCGCGAAGATGATGATGAACAGCGGGTTGATGAGCTGGAGCGTCGAGGCCGGGATGATGGCGCCGAAGATCTCGCGGTCCACCAGATCCCGCGCGACGAGGTTGAGCGAGGAGCCCGCCTGCTCGAACCCGCTCCAGAAGAGCGCCGCGAGGATGAACAGCCAGAGGATCACGCCCAGCTTCTTCTTCTCCTCCGTCGTGTGACCGCCAAACCCGATCACGTACGCGAAGTACCCGAGCGCCAGCAGCACCACGACCACGCCGAGGCTGCCCGCCAGCCCTTCGAGCGTGAGCCCGATGGTGCCGGAGTACATGAGGTAGCCGAACAGCGCACAGAGCGCCGTGAAGGCCGCCGCGATGCCGTAGAATTTCTTCTCCGAGGACCGGACGGACTCCATCGGCTGCTCGGTCTCCAGTTGCCCGGCGCCGAGGAGGTGCCGCTCACCGAGCTTGTACTGGATGAGCCCCAGCGCCATCCCGATGCCGGCCAGCGAGAAGCCCCAGTGCCAGTTCCCCGCGTAGGAGAAGTCGCCGAACGCGAAGCCTTCTCCGATGTAGCCACAGAGGAACGGGCCGAGCACCGCGCCGATGTTGATGCCCATGTAGAAGATGGAGAACCCGGCATCGCGCCGGGCGCCGCCCTCCGGGTACAGGTCTCCCACGATGGCGGAGACGTTCGGTTTGAGCAGGCCCGTGCCGATCACCACGAGGATGAGGCCGAGAAAGAACGTCGGCATCTCCGGCAGGCCCACGAGGGGGCCCGCCATCGTGAAGTGACCCGCCGCGATGATGCAGCCGCCCACGAAGACGGCCTTCTTGCCGCCCCAGAGGTTGTCCGCCACCCAGCCACCGGGGAGCGAGAGGACGTACACGAAGAAGGTGTACAGCCCGTAGATGGCCGTCGCCTGTCCGTCCGCGAAGCCGAAGCCCGCGTTCTCCGCCGCCAGGGGCGCCGTCATGAACAGGACGAGGAGGGCGCGCATCCCGTAGTACGAGAAGCGCTCCCACATCTCGGTGAAGAAGAGGGTGGACAGCCCACGCGGGTGCCCGAACCACTGCTCGCCGCCCGCGAGCGCCGCCGCCTCGCCGCCTGCACCGACGACGGAGCCGCCAGCTCGGGGGTCTTGGAGTTCGTTACCGGGGTCTTTCGCCATCAAAGGGAGGTGGTGGGTGGAAAGGGACGCCTCCGATGAGGCCGGGCGAAGATACCATGCGGTAACACCCGCTCCGGCGCCCGGTGCGCAGAACGGCCCTATTCCGCCCCCAGGACCCGGGCCGCGAGCGCGTGCGGCGCCCGCTCCTCCCCGTCCACCTCCTCGAGCGCCCGCGTCAGTCCCTCGCGGCGCTCCGACGTCCAGAAGGCCCGGCGCCACGCGGCCTCCACGAGCCGCCGCACGCGGCGCCGGAGCCGCTCCGCCCGCGTGCCCTCCCAGTCTGCCGCCAGCCGCTGGCGGTGCGCGCCGAGCGCGTCCACGAGGCCGGCGACGCCGTCGCCGTTGAGCGCGGAGGTCTTGACCACGACCGGCGCGGGTGCGTCGCCGCCACGGAGGTGGAGCATCTGGCGCAGCGCGCGGACGATGGCCGAGGCCTCGGGGTGGTCCGCCTTGTTGACGCAGAACACGTCCGCCACCTCCATGAGCCCCGCCTTCATCGCCTGCACCGCATCACCCGAGGCGGGCACCAGCACCACGAGCACCGTATCCGCCGCCTCCGCCACGTCGATCTCCCCCTGCCCCACGCCGACGGTCTCCAACAGGACCACGTCGAACCCAGCGGCGTCCAGCACGTCGCAGGCGGCCTCGGCGGCCTCCGCCAGCCCGCCGAGCGCGCCCCGCGCCGCGAGGCTCCGCACGAACACGCCGTCGTCGTCCACGCGGTCCGCCAGCCGGACGCGGTCGCCCAGGATCGCGCCGCCCGTGAACGGGCTGGACGGGTCCACGGCCACGACCGCCACGGTCTTCCCGGCCTCGCGGAAGGCGCCCACGAGCCGGTTGGTCAGCGTGGACTTCCCCGCCCCCGGCGGCCCCGTGATCCCGATGCGCCACGCCCGCCCCGTGCTCGGGTAGAGCGCGTCCACCAGGTCCGCCGCGCCGGGCAGCCCGTTCTCCACGGCGGTGAGCGCCCGCGCGATGGCACGGCGCTGGGCGGCGAGGACTCCGGGGGCGAGGGCTGCGGCGGACGGCACGGGCACAGGGGCGACGGGCCCAGAAGCTACCGGGCGCGTCCGGCCGGAAGGGCGCGAGGCCGCGGACAAAATCCCCGCGCCTACGCAGTCAAGCGGCAACCTCGCGCGTTCCACACGACCCGGCGGGACCTGCCCGTAACCCGCCGCTGTATACTCCCCTACACGTTCCCAGACACCCCGCGATGCCTCGTCTCGCGCTCTTCTTCGCCCTCGCGCTCCTCGCCCTCGCGCCCTCCGCACACGCCCAGAGCGACGCGGATCGCAACGCCGACGGCCTCATCTCGCAGGACCTCCGGCAAGACGCGTCCACGGCCTACTTCTCGCAAGCCTGGCTCATCGACACGATGGAGCGGCGGACCGCGGAGAGCGTCCGCGACGTGCCGCGCGCGTACTACCGCTACCACGTGGTGCCCGAGGGCCAGAACCGGCTGGAGGCCCGCCTCGCGCTCTACCGCGAGTTCGGGGACCGTGACGTGGTCAAGCCGCTGCTCTGGCTCCTCAACCGGAACGACCTGGAGGACCTCCGCCCCGGCGACACGCTCGTCGTGCCCAACGCCTTCGACCTGGACTTCCGGGCGTACTCGCCATTCCCGCGCTACTACCCCGGCGCGCGCGAGATGGAGAAGATCGTGATCCTGGACAAGAGCATCCAGGCGTGGGGCGCGTACCGCTACGGCGAGCTCCAGCGGTGGGGCCTGATCAACACCGGCGCCGAGAGCGCACGGACGCCCTCGGGCCGCTTCAACGTCAACTGGAAGCAGGAGTACCGCGTGAGCACGCTGAGCCCCGGCTACGGCTCCAACGACCCCAACGCCGAGCTCTGGGAGATGTACTGGGTGATGAACCTCCACGAGCAGCGCGGCATCCACATGCACCAGTACGCGCTGCCCACGGCCGGCCCTGCCTCGCACGGCTGCATCCGCCTGCTGGAGCCGGACGCGAAGTGGCTCTACACCTGGACCGACACCTGGGAGAAGACCGGCGGCGACGAGATCTCGTCCGTCGGCGCGACGATCCACGACCAGGGCACCGTCGTCCTCATCATCGGGCACGACATCTCCGACATGCCCGAGCCGTTCATCCGCCGCCCGGACTACCCTGTGCTCCGGATGGTGGACCTCCCGCCGGACCCGTTCATGGTGCCGCCGGGCACAGACCAGCAGGAGCGCTTCGACCGGCGGCGCGGCGGCTGAGCCCGCCCGGCTGGCGGCTGCTCTCGGGCGGCGCTTCCCCTTCTGCGCGGGGCGGTCCGGTGGGCCGCCCCGCTCTCGTTGACGCGGACCGCCAGCGGGGGTGACGCGGGACCCGTCGCGGCGGCGCCAGTAGCTTCCGGCATGGCCGACGTCGCTCCCGCCCCGAACGTCCTCGACTCCGACATCCAGTTCCTCCCCGGCGTGGG
>DUBD01000100.1:13799-28919 GCA_012960515.1 Bacteroidota bacterium
AGCCGGCATCCACACCTTCCGCGACTTGCTGCGCTACTACCCGCGCCGCTACCTGGACCGGAGCACCGTCACGCCCATCCGCCAGCTCGTGGAGGGCGGCATCGACAAAGTGACGGTCGTGGGCGAGGTCACGGGCAAGAGCCAGGTGGGCCAGGGGCGCAAGACCCGCTTCGAGCTCCGCATCACGGACGAGAGCGGCGGCACGATGAAGGCCGTCTGGTTCCGCGGCGGCCACTACATCGGGCGGCAGTTCCGCAACGGCGACAAGCTGGCGCTCCACGGCAAGGTGGAGAAGTACGGCAGCCAGTTCTCGATGGCGCACCCGGACTTCGACAAGCTGGACGACACGAAGGCGGCGCTGGACACGGGCCGCATCATCCCGCTCTACCCCGGTGGCGCGGCGCTGGAGAAAGTCGGTCTGACGAGCCGCGCGTTCCGGCGGCTGATCTACGGCCTCATCCGCGAGCACGGCCTCGCGATCCCGGAAGTCCTCCCCGAGAGCGTCCGCCAGCAGCACGAGCTGATGGACGGGAACGTCGCGCTCCGCGCCGTCCACTTCCCGAAGTCCCGAGCCGAGCTGGGCCGCGCGATCCGCCGCCTCAAGTTCGAGGAGTTCTTCTTCCTCCAGCTCCTCCTCGCCGTCACGAAGGGCCGCCAGCAGCGCGAGCCCGGTCCCACGCTCGGCGGCATGGGCCCGCTCACGCGGCGGTTCATCGAGGACGTGCTGCCCTTCGAGATGACGGGCGCGCAGAAAAAGGCGCTCCGGCACGTGGAGCAGGACACGCAGAGCGGCCACCAGATGAACCGCCTCGTG
Source organism: Bacteroidota bacterium (assembly GCA_012960515.1). Taxonomy (GTDB): domain Bacteria; phylum Bacteroidota; class Rhodothermia; order Rhodothermales; family Rubricoccaceae; genus Rubricoccus. Next base: position 14,614 of record DUBD01000100.1, read on the forward strand.
CAGGGCGATGTGGGCTCGGGCAAGACCGTCGTGGGCGCGGCCGCGATGCTGATGGCCGTGGACGCCGGCTACCAGGCCGCCTTCATGGCGCCGACCGAGATCCTCACGGAGCAGCACTACGCCAACCTCCGCGGCTACCTGGAGCCGCTCGGGCTGGAGGTCCGCCTCCTCATCGGCGGGCAGCGGAAAAAGCTGCGCGACGAGATCCTGGCGGAGATCGCGGACGGCACGGCGCACGTCGTCGTCGGCACGCATGCGATCATCGAGGACAAGGTGGAGTTCGCCAATCTCGGGCTGACCGTCGTGGACGAGCAGCACCGGTTCGGCGTGGTGCAGCGGGCGCGGATGTTCAAGAAGGGCGCGAGGCCGCACGCGCTCATGATGACCGCCACCCCCATCCCCCGCTCCCTCGCGATGACGGTCTACGGCGACCTCGACGTGACCGTGATGGACGAACTCCCGGCCGGACGCAAGCCGATCGAAACACGGCTGTACACGGAGAAACGCCGCGAGGACATGTACGCCTTCCTGAAGGAGCAGCTTCGCGAGGGACGCCAGGCGTACGTGGTCTACCCGCTCGTGGAGGAGAGCGAGAAGCTGGACCTGAAGGACGCCGAGAGCGGCGCCGCCGAGTTGGCGGAGCGGTTCCGACCGTACCGCGTGGACCTCGTGCACGGCCGGATGCTCGCCTACGAGAAGGACGAGGCGATGGAGCGGTTCAAGGACGGCGAGACCGACATCCTCGTCGCCACGACGGTGATCGAGGTGGGCGTGGACGTGCCGAACGCGACGGTCATGGTGATCGAGCACGCGGAGCGGTTCGGCCTCGCGCAGCTGCACCAGCTCCGCGGCCGCGTGGGGCGCGGCGGCGAGCAGAGCTACTGCTTCCTCATGGCGGACTACAAGCAGTCCGCGGAGGGCAAGGAGCGCCTTCAGGCCATGGTGGACACCACGGACGGCTTCCTCATCTCCGAGATCGACCTCAAGATCCGCGGCGCGGGCGACTTCTTCGGCACCCGCCAGTCCGGCCTCCCGGACCTCAAGATCGGCGACGTGGTGCGGGATCAGGAGATCCTCGGCGAAGCGCGCGAGGCCGCCTTCCGCATGGCGGAATCCGACCCCGAGCTCCGCGCCCCCGAGCACCAGGACGCGCGGCGGCACTTCGCGCGGACAGCGCCCAAGAGCCTCGGCTTCGCGCGCGTCGGGTGACCCGCTGGCGGTCGGCGCCAGCGGACGGCCGGTACGAGACGGCGCCGCCTCCGAGCGGGACTCAGAGGCGGCGGCCGTTCGGTTCGAGAATGTGGATCAGGCGCTCGTGAGCGTCGCGTCCAGCGTGATCTCCGCAGTGCGGAGCACCTTGGAAAGCGGGCAGTTCTCCTTCGCATCGGCCGCGATCTCGTGGAACCGGTCCTCCGCGATGCCGGGCACGTCGGCTTCCAGCACGAGGTCGATGCGCGGGATTTCGAAGCCGCCTTCCACCTTCTTCAGGTGAACCTTGGCCGTCGTGTGAGCGCGCTTCGGCGGGTGGCCGGCTTCCGCGAGGGCGTGTGAGACGGCCATCGTGAAGCAGCCGGCGTGCGCCGCGCCGAGCAGCTCTTCGGGGTTGGTGGCGGTGCCGTGCTCGCCCTCCTCGAAGCGCGATTCGAACGAGTAGGGACCTTCGAACGCGCCGCTTTCGACGGCGATGGTGCCGGAGCCATCGGAGAGGGCGCCGCTCCACTGGGCGGTGGCGGTACGGGTCAAGGACATGGAGTTGGGAATGGGATGAGAGAGGCCCCGTCCAACGATCCGCCGCGCCGCGTGTTCGGTCGCCGCCTTTCACCCTCGCGGACTACGCCCGCCAGCGGGGCGCGTCTTCGTGCCGAATCCGCTCGCTCGGCGCGCAGCCTCCGCGCAGATCCCGCCGCGATTGCTCAGCTTGTGGGATTCGTCCTCGCGCTCTGTCCTTCGCGCCCCCATGCAGCTCCGAAACGTCGCCATCGTCGCCCACGTCGACCACGGCAAAACCACCCTCGTCGACGCCCTCCTCCACCAGAGCGGCACCTTCGCCGCCCACGAGGAGATCCAGGAGCGGGTCATGGACTCCATGGACCTGGAGCGCGAGAAGGGGATCACGATCATGGCCAAGAACACGGCCGTGCGCTACACCCCGGAAACGGGCGACCTCGCGGGGGAGACCGTCAAGATCAACATCGTGGACACGCCGGGCCACGCCGACTTCGGCGGCGAGGTGGAGCGGACGCTCCGCATGGTGGACGGCATCATGCTTCTCGTGGACGCCGCTGAGGGCCCGCTGCCGCAGACGCGGTTCGTGCTGAGCAAGGCGCTCGCGCTCGGGCTGGAGCCCATCGTGGTGCTCAACAAAATCGATCGGCAGGACGCGCGCCCGGACGAGGTGCTGGACGAGGTCTACGACCTGTTCATCGACCTCGGCGCGGACGAGCACCAGCTGGAGTTCCCCGTCATCTACGCCGTCGCCCGCGACGGCCAGTGCACGACGGACCCCGACGGCGAGCTCACGGACCTCCGCCCCGTCTTCGAGGCCATCGTGCAGACGGTCCCGCCGCCCGCTGGCGACTCCGATGAGAGCCTCCAGCTTCTCGTCACGGACGTGAAGCCGGACCCGTACCTCGGGCCGCTCGCCATCGGCCGCGTGGTCAACGGGACGCTCCGCCAGAAGCAGCGCGTGCTGCTCTGCCACCGCGATGGGTCGCAGAAGGCCGCGCAGGTCACGAGCCTGTTTGTCAGCGAGGGCCTCAACCGCGTGGAGGCGGAGTCCGCCCCCGCCGGCGAGATCATCTACGCCGCTGGCCTCGGCGGCATCGGCCTGGGCGAGTCCGTGGCGGACGCCGAGGACCCGAAGCCGCTCGACCCCGTCGCCGTGGACGAGCCGACGCTGAGCATGGAGTTCCGCGTCAACGACAGCCCCTTCGCGGGCCAGGACGGCAAGTACGTCACGAGCCGCAACCTCCGCGACCGCCTCATGAAGGAGGGCGAGGCCAACCTCGCGCTCCGCATCGACGAGACGGACTCCCCAGACCGCTTCCTCGTCTTCGGGCGTGGTGAGCTCCAGATGGCGATCCTCATCGAGCAGATGCGCCGCGAGGGCTACGAGTTCGCCGTCGGCATGCCGCAGGTCATCACGAAGGTGGAGAACGGCAAGACGATGGAGCCCTACGAGCGCGCCACGATCGACGTGGCCGAGGAGTTCATGGGCGTCGTCATCGAGACGCTGGGCACCCGGAAGGGCCAGATGGTCGAGATGAAGAACAACGGCTCCGGCCGCGTCCGCATGACCTTCGAGATCCCCGCGCGCGGCCTCATCGGCTACCGCACGGAGTTCCTCACGGACACGAAGGGGACCGGCCTCCTCACGCACCTCTTCGACGGCTACCGCGGCTGGGCCGGCCCCATCACGCACCGCGCGACGGGTGCCATCGTGGCCGACCGCAACGGCAAGGTCACCGGCTACACCATCGTCAACCTCCAGGAGCGCGGCCAGCTCTTCGTGGAGCCGGGCGACGCCGTCTACAACGGCATGGTCGTGGGCGAGAACGCGCGCGACGAGGACATGGAGGTCAACGTGACCAAGGAGAAGAAGCTGACGAACCACCGCGCCGCCGCGGCCGACAGCTTCGAGAAGATGAACCCGGCCCGGAAGATGAGCCTGGAGGAGGCCATCGAGTTCATCCGCGACGACGAACTGATCGAGATCACGCCGTCCAAGACGCGGATCCGCAAGCGCCACCTGGACCCGCACGAGCGGAAGCGCGCCGCGATGGCCCGCAAGCAGGAGGCGCGCACGGACGCCTAACCCGACGCCGTCCGCTGGCGGTCGCTCTCGCCGAGCGTTACCGCCAGCGGGTCAGTCCACGCTGCGGCGCTGGCCGGCCGGCGTGATCAGCACGCCCGGGCGGGCCGCGATGGGGAACGCCAGCCGCTCGGTGAGGAGGGCCTCGCAGGTGTCGCCGTTGGCGTCGTGAACGAGCCAGACCTCGCGCGAGTCGGCCTCTCGCGTGCGAAGCTCGAAGGTGTGCGCGGCGCACCCGCCGCCGTACGAGACGGTCACGCGGAGGCTGTCGCCGGAGACAGAAACGGGAGCGGACTCGGGGACCGTGTAGGCGTCGCCGAAGTCGAGATCGCTGGAGTCTGAGGAGAGGGAGCAGCCGCTGGCGAGGGCCAGGGCGAGAAACGCGAGGTGGCGCATCGGAGGCAGAGGCAGGGTCTGCTAAGCTGAACCGAACGGACGACATACGCCAGGCACTCTAGCGTCCCAGAGGGGGTAAAACCAGAGGCCCGACCCATCACGTACGAACCGAATAGTTGACAACGTACGATTCGGTTCGTACGATAAGGATGCCACCCGCTCCACTTCCCCATGCGCAACCCCCTCACGCCCCTCGGCGGCACCGAAATGGAGGTGCTCCGCCACGTCTGGGACCTCGGCACCGCCACGGTCCGCGACGTCCACGACCGAATCCGCGACGAGCGCCGGATCGCCTACACGACGGTCATGACCGTCATGAAGAACCTCGCGGAGAAGGGCTACCTGAGCTTTGAGCGCGACGGGCAGACCTACGTCTACCGCGCCGAGCGCCGCCCGGAGGAGGTGCGCGGGACGGTTCTCTCGGGCATCCTGGACAAGGTCTTCGGCGGCGACCCCGCCAGCCTGGTCCAGACCCTCGTCCAGGCGGATGCGCTGAGCGACGCCGACCGTGACCGCCTCCGCCAGATCATCGACGGCTTCGAGGACGACGCGCCCCAGTCCAATGAGTAGCCCGCTCGATCTGCTGCTCGCGCTCGGTGAGTGGGCGCTCCCTGCTGTCTGGCTGCCGGTCCTCGTGTGGACGGCGCTCGGCGCGATCGTGGAGGCGTCCCTCCGGGTGCGCAGCGGGCACCCGCTCCTCACGCTCGGCGTGCGGCGCTCGCTCCTGTGGGCGCTCCCGGTCGGCGTGCTGGCGGCGGTCTCCCTTCCTCACCTCCTGCCTCCCGTCGCGATGGGCCGCGTGGCGGCGTTCCGGCCGCAGGCGATCCAGGAGATCGTGCTGCCCACGCTGGAAATCGGCGTGGCTCCGGCGGCGGGCGAGACGGCGGCGTCCCTTCCGCTCCTGCCGCTCGTGGCCGGCGTGGCGTTGCTTCCGCTCGTCGCGCTCGCGCTCGTCCGGCTGGCGGCCGTCGGGACCGGGCTCGTTCGGCTCCGTCAGCTGGCGGCGGGCGAGGCGGACGACGGGGTGCAGCGCGAGACGGCAGCGGCGGCGCGGGCGGCGGGCGTGACCCGCGAGGTCCGCGCCGTCTCCACGCCCATCCCGACGGTCCCGTTCACGTTCGGCTGGCGGCGCCCCGTGGTGGTCGTGCCCGAGGCGCTGGCGGAGGACGCCGACGCGCTCCGGCTCGTCCTCGCGCACGAGGTGGCGCACGTGGCCCGGGGCGACTTCGCGGCGGGCGTCGCGGAGCGCGTGTTGGGCGCACTGTTCGGCTGGCACCCGCTCGTGGGCACCATCGCGCGGCGGATCGATCTGGACCGCGAGCGGGCCGCCGATGCCGCCGTGCTCGCCGGCCACCCCGCGCGCCGCCGCGATTACGCCTCCCTCCTCCTCTCGTTTTCCCGTCTCCCCTCGCCCGCGCTCGCCCTCGGCGCCGCGCCGGGCTCGGAGTCCCTCACCACCCGAATCACCGACATGCAGTCCTCCCCTCTCTCCGCCGACCGGCTCCGCCAGCTCGGCCGCTCCGCCCGCCTGCTCGGCCTCGGGCTGTTCGTCCTCGCCGTCGGTGCGGCGTCCATCCTCGCCATCGGGCCGTCGCAGACGCGTACGCTCCTCGCCGCCGAAGCCGATGACCTCGTGATCCACCAGCCCGTCGTCTCCATCGACGGCGTGGAGGTGTTCACGGGCAACGGCACGCTCAACGGCACGCGGTCCGCCATCGTGACCGTGGCGGTGGGCGGTTGGGGCCGGTTCATGGTCTCGGATCAGCCCTTCGAGGGTGCCGAGCCCGCAGGTTCGTTCGACCTCGACCTCATTTCGGTCGCGACGGGCGGTCACACGCTGGACATCGCGCTGGGAGCGGCCCCGTTCGCCGAGCAGCGCGAGCGCCGCGCCTACGCCCGCTTCGACGCGTTCCCCGATGCCGCCCCGCTGGCGGCGGGTGACGACCGGATCGGGGACGTGTGGTTCAGCATCTCCCCGCGCGATCACGAGCCCATGCCCGTCCTCGCGACGTACCGCGACCGGATGCTCGTGGACGACCGCGCGAGCGCTCGGGCACCCCGCACCTCTGATGCAGTGGTATCGCCGATCGCGACGCTCTCCGGCCAGATCTTCGACGCCGAAACGGACGCGCCCATCCCGGGCGTGAGCCTGCAGGTGGAGGGCACGTCGATCGGAGCCGCGACGGACGACGAGGGCCGGTTCGTGATCGAGGGCGTGGAGCCGGGCGACGACGTCCGCATACGCATCTCGCACCCCGGCTACGAGTCCATCACGTGGGTCCCGCGCAACGCGACGCTCACCATCGCGCTCGTGCCGAAGGGCGCGGAGATGATCCCGAACGACACGGAGGTGGGCCGCCTCGGGGAGAACGCGCCGGACGTGTTCGAGGTGGTGGAGACGCCGCCGCAGCTCATCGGCGGGCTGGAAGGCCTGATGAACCGGATCGTGTACCCGCCGGTCGCGCGGCAGGCCGGCATCCAGGGCACCGTGTACGTCCAGTTCGTGGTAGACGAGGAGGGGCAGCCGACCGCCATCGAGTGCAAGCGGAGCCCGGACGAGATTCTCTGCGCCGAGGCTCGCCGGGCCGTCTCCGAGACACGGTTCACGCCGGGCCGCCAGCGCGGCGAGACTGTCAAGGTCCGCTTCGTGCTCCCGGTCAAGTTCGCCCTCCCCGACGAGGAAGAGTAGACCGGCTCCCCGCCGTCCCGTTCGCCGAGCGCGAGGGCCTCCGGGCGCTCGCGCTCGGTTCGTTCTCGCCCGCTGGCGGAGGCTGCCGGCGGGACGGAGTCTTCCCGTTCTCGCCCGGTCGGTCCGCCAGCTGGCGGCACTAGACGGGCTCCTCCCCCGCGAGGATGGCGAGCACGGCGTCGCCGTAGCGCTCCAGCTTCGCCGGGCCGATGCCCTTGACGGCGAGCAGGTCGTCCTCGGAGGCGGGCGTCGCCAGGGCCAGCGCGCGGAGCGTCTTGTCGTCGAAAACGACGTAGGGCGGGACGGCGGCCTCGCGGGCGGTCTCGGTGCGCCACTCGCGGAGGCGCTCGAAGAGGTCCGCGGCCTCCCCGTCCAGGTCGTCCGCGGGTGAGGCGCCAGAACCGGACGCGCGCGACCCGCCCGATCCGCCTCGCGCCAGTTTCTCCGCCAGCCCGTCGCGGCCGATCTCGATGGCCTCGCGGTGGGCGAGCGCCTGCTTGCCGAGCGGCGGCACGTCCAGCACCTGGAACTGCGAGCCGTTCGCCTCGCGCGAGACCATCCGGAGGTAGCCCTCCAGCAGGAGCCCTTTGTAGAGCGCGTCCACGTCGTCCAGGCCGAGCGCGCCGAGGCGGCCGTAGTACGGGTGGTCCTCGTACTTGTCCATGCCCTTCGCGCGGGAGCCCGCGAGGATCTTGGCCATCGTCTTGCGCCCGACGGGCCACTTCAGCCGCAGAACCGCGTCGATCAGGCCGAGCGCGATGCGGGAGTGCATGGGGATGGCGTCCCAGTCCGGCACCTCGTCCGGGGCATCGCCCAGGCGGGCGTGGATGGCGCAGGCGTCGCAGCAGTCGGCGCCCTCCACCGTGGGCTCCGTGGGGTCGCCGAAGTGGTGGAGGAGGACGCGACGGCGGCACCCGTCCGTCTCGGCGTACTCGATGACGCCTTTGAGCTGCTCCGTCTTGTGCTCGCGGTGGGTCTCGGTCTGGCGGAGGCCCTCGCGGACGCGGCCCGTCTCCCACGCCTGCACGCGCCAGACGCGGACGGCGCCCTCGTCGTCCAGCCGCTGCGCCAGCCCGGCGCGCTCCAGGATGCTCAGCGCGACCCGCCCGAGGACGGGGTGCACGTCCGCGGCCTCGGAGATCTCGTCCGCTTCGCCTCGCGCCACGCCGTTGGGGTCCGCGTAGCGGCTGAGCGCACGGTGGATGCGGTGGAGGTCCGCCTGCTCCGGCGCCTGCTGCTCGATGAACCACTCGCGCAGCTGGCGGTCCTGCGGGGCGTAGAAGAGGACGGCGCGGGAATCGCGTCCGTCGCGGCCGGCGCGGCCGGCCTCCTGGTAGTACGCCTCCAGCGTGGACGGCATGGACCAGTGCGCCACAAAGCGCACGTCCGAGCGGTCCACGCCCATCCCGAAGGCGTTCGTGGCCACGACGAGGTCCAGATCGCCGCCGATGAACCGGTCCTGCACGAAGGCGCGCTCGCGGTCCGGGAGGCCGGCGTGGTACGCCTCGCACGGCTGCCCCGTGGTCTCGCGGATGAAGCGCGAGAGCTCCTCGGCGTCCTTCCGCGTGGAGACGTAGACCAGCCCCGCGCCCTCCTCGTGGCCGCTGAGCAACTCCGCCAGCGCGCGGCGCTTCTGCTGGCGGCCCGTCGTGGAGCGGACCTCGAAGACGAGGTTCGGCCGGTCGAACCCGGTGACGACGACCTCGGGATCGCGGAGGCGGAGGCTGTCCTGGATGTCGGACTGGACGTCCAGCGTGGCCGTGGCGGTCAGCGCCACGCACGGCGGGTTCCCCATCCCCTCGCGGGCGGGCGCGATGCTGCGGTAGTCCGGGCGGAAGTCGTGGCCCCACTGCGAGACACAGTGCGCCTCGTCCACGGCCAGCCGGGCGACCTGCGCGGAGGAGAGCGCCCGGAGGAAGCCGCGCTGGCGGAGCCGCTCGGGCGCGACGTAGACCATCGCGAGGAGGCCCCGCGCGAGGGCGTCCAGCACGGCCTTCTGCTCCTGCATCGTCATCGCGCTGTGGACCGAGGCCGCCGGGATGCCCCTGGCGCGCAACGCGTCCACCTGGTCCTTCATCAGCGCGATGAGCGGCGAGACGACGACCGTGGTCCCGCGCCCGGCCTCGTGGTCCACGACGGCCGCCAGCTGGTAGACGAGGCTCTTGCCCGCGCCCGTCGGCATGACGACGAGGGCGTCGCGGCCGGAGAGCACCGGCGCGAGGGCGCGGGCCTGGCCGGGGCGGAGCGCCTCGTGGCCGAAGTGGCGGCGGAGGGCGTCCGTGACGACGGGGGAGGCGGTGAGGTCTTCCATGGGGCTCGCACGATACAACGACCCAGGGTGCCACCGACCTGTCAGGAGGCCCGTGCGGATTCCATGACTCCGCCACGCGCTGGCGGCCGTGCTCGGCGAGAGACACCGCCAGCGGGCCATCGGCTGCGTCTACCTTGAGGCCCACATACCCGGGCACAAATACGCCGCTATGCCTCGCATTCACAACCTGTTCCCCCTCGCCCTCCTCTGCCTCTTCGGCACGTTGCAGGCGTGTGACAGCGGCGGCTCCGGCACCGTTGACGTCCAAAACATCCGCGTCGAATCGGTGACGTACGTGAACAACACGTACGGTTCGGGGCACTTGACCACCCCGTCCGGCTCGGGATACACCATCGACTTCGAGATCACGCTCTCTGGCGCCCCGGCGGAGGGCGAGCTCTCCCGCATCCTCCTCTTTGGAGATCGCACCTCGAGTAGTATCGGCTGGGAGCTGTCCGGACCCGAGGACTGGTCGCTGGAGGGCCGCGTTCTGTCGCTGAGCGACCTCGTCGTGACGAACGGCGCGACGCAGGATTCCCAGTTCGAGCTCACGCTGGAGTGGAGGGACGGGTCGCGCGTGAGCTACCCGTTCATCCACAAAGGCGTCTTCTCCGCGTTCCTGGGAGCGGAGGGCGAGTGGTACGACCGTGAACAGCTCAACCTCACCGTCGGCCTCGGGTACGGCTATGGGGGCACGATGGCCCCGGATTCCGGACGGGTGTACTGGCTCGCCGACGACATGGTGCTGGGGTCAGAGCACCTCGCGGGGGAGGCGATGGACGGCACCATCTCACTCCGCGACGTCCCGTCTACGGCGACGGCCTTTTTCGTCCGGCTGAATCAGCGGACGTCCGATGTCCCCACCGAGGTGTACTCCGCCGTCACGGCACTCCCCGAACGGGTCGCCCCGAACGTCACGTTTATCGGGGGCACAGACCTCGAACAAGACGATCGGGTGATTCAGGCATGGGCTTCCGGCGACGTTTTCGTTGCCCTCACCGGCCAGAGCACCTATTCCCCTTCAGACCCGACGCTGTATGTGATCGACGCTCTTGATTACGAGCTCCGCTCGACCCACTCGTTCTCCGGACGAGTCACGGCGTACGGCGTCTCCGAGGGGTACGCTTACGTCGGGTTTGAGTCTGGACGCATCGACGAGATCGACATCGCGACTGGAGACCGGCGGAGGGTCACGACCCTCGATGGCCGACCGCATGGGTTCCTCCGGATCGGGGAGTGGCTGCTCGTCTCCACGGAGGTCGGCTACTCCGACCGAGTCCTCACGCTCGACGCCAGCACGGGTGAGATCGTGCAAACCGGCTCCCTCGGGTATTACACGCCCCGCGCGTTCGCCTACCGCGCCGACCGCCAGCGCGGCTTCGCCGACAAGGGCAGCATCTCCCCACAGGACATCCTGACGTTCACGTTCGACGAGACGACGGGCGCGATTACCCGTACCGGCGAGAGCCCCTACCACGGAGACCACGCGATCATGTCCCCCTTCGTCCTCTCTCCAGATGGCAGCACCCTCTACACGAGCGCAGGGACGGCCTTCTCAGCGAGCGCGGCGCCGGAGTATGAGGGGCAGTTCGATTTCTCTACCGCCAGCCTCACCTTCGCCCCCTCCCGCAACCGGGCGTACGCGCTCCGAGCAGGGAGCTACTACGATCCGGTGTCCGTCCTCGATGTCTACGAAACAGTCTCGCGGGAGCACTTGCGCGAGGTCGTCGTCACGGGAGTTCCCTATAGCCTCCTGCTCGCCGGAGACGACCTCGCCGTTCTCTCCATGACCGGGGCTCAGTTCAAGCGTCTGGCCGTCACCACGCTGGGTCTGAGCGAGGTGGAACCCGGTCTCCGGCGGACGCCCCGCGGCATCATCCCAACCGCCGGAGCGTAGCCGCTCCACCTGATCCGGCACCGGGGAGCGCGGCCGCCCCCGGTGCTGAGTCGCTGCCGGCTGGCGGCCGCGCTTGGCGAGAGGCACCGCCAGCGGAGTGGGGCCTCCGCCGCCGTATACGCCGAGGGGTCTGGGGGGGCACGGCGCTGTGCAACGACCTCGGCTCTTGCTGAAGAGGCGCCGTGGTGCAGCCGGAGCCTGCCGGGGCGAACCGCCAGCGGGGCGGGACCGTGCACGGGAACGCGCCGTTCTCGACCTTCCCGACACCCGCCCCGCGCTCCATGACCGTGCTCCACATCGCCGCCGAGATGGCGCCGCTCGCCAAAGTCGGCGGGCTGGCGGACGTCGTCGGCGCGCTGCCCGACGCCCTCGCCGCCATCGGTGTGCAGTCCTCCGTGCTGATGCCGCTCTACGGCGGACCCGCCGGCGAGGTCGCGCAGAGGGCCGGCCCGCTGGAGGAGAGCGCGAGCGGGCACGTCACGTACGGCGGGCAGACGCTCGGCTACACCGTCTTCCGCGCGACGGACGCCGAGGGCGCAGACGTCTACCTCCTCCACCAGCCCGAGCACTTCGGGAGCGGGGGCGCCTACTTCGACGTGGGCAACGTCCCCTTCGCGAACGCGGACGACCGTTTCCCCGCCTTCCAGCTCTGCGCGCTGGACTGGCTGGCGACCGCGCTCGCCGGGACGGACCGCCAGCCGGACGTGCTCCACCTCCACGACCACCACACCGGCTTGATCCCGGCGCTCGCAGCCCACGACGGCCGCTTCGCGGCGCTCCGCGACACGCCGACCGTCTTCACCATTCACAGCGCGGACCACCAGGGCTGGGCGCCATGGCACGTCTGGGAAAAGACCGGCGCGAGCGTCCCGGACGCGCACACGTTCCAGCAGAACGGCGACACGCTCAACGCCATGCGTGCCGCCCTCCGCTTCGCGGACCGCATCACGACGGTCTCCCCCACCTACGCGCAGGAGCTCCAGGCCAGCGACGAGATGGCCCACGGCCTCGCCGACGCCTTCCGCCAGCGCGCCGAGAGCTTCTCCGGCATCGTCAACGGCGTGGATGGCGCGGACTGGGACCCGAGCACGGACCGCCACCTCCCGGCGACGTACTCCGCCGATGATCTCGCGGGGAAGGCGGAGACCAAGCGGGCCGTCTGCGCAGAGCTCGGGCTGGACCCGTCGCGCCCGCTCGTCACGTTCGTGGGGCGGCTCACCCGCGAGAAGGGCGCCGAGATCCTGAAGGGCCTCGTTTGGCGCTTGCTCGACGAGACCGACGCGGCCTTCGCGCTCCTCGGCTCCGGCGCGCCCGAGCACGAGGACGGCCTCCGCCACCTGGACCACCACGCCGCCTCCACCGGCCGCCGTGACCGCCTCTCCGTCACGCTCGCCTTCGACAACGCGCTCGCGCACCGGATCTATGCCGCGGGCGACCTTTTCCTCATGCCCTCGCGCTCCGAGCCGTGCGGACTGGGCCAGCTCTACGCGATGGCCTACGGTACGCCGCCGGTCGTCCACGCCGTTGGCGGACTTCGCGATACGGTGATCCCGTGGGACGGGCGCGGAGGGACCGGATTCGCCTTCGACGCGTTCACCGAAGACGCCGCCGCCCACGCCACGCGCGCCGCGCTGGCGGTCGCCGCCGACGAGGCGAGCTACCGCACGCTGCAGCAGAACGCGATGGCCGCCGACCACTCGTGGGCAGCCTCCGCGGAGCGCTACGCGGCCCTCTACCGCGAGGCCGTTCGGTAGCACGGCGCCCTCTCTTCCCCCCTCCCCCTCTCCCCCCCCATGCGCGACACTCTGGCCGTCATCCTCGGCGGCGGCGCCGGCACCCGGCTCTACCCGCTCACCGACCACCGCTCGAAGCCCGCCGTCCCGCTCGCGGGGAAGTACCGCCTCATCGACATCCCGATCTCGAACTGCATCAACAGCGAGCTCTACCGGATGTTCGTGCTGACGCAGTACAACTCGGCCAGCCTCAACAGCCACATCACGCGGACCTACCGCTTCGACGGCTTCGGCCACGGCTTCGTCACCGTCCTCGCTGCCGAGCAGACGCCGCAGTCCCAAGAGTGGTACCAGGGCACCGCCGACGCCGTCCGCCAGGTGCTCCCGCACCTCAACGCGCACCCGCACGAGCGCATCCTCATCCTCTCCGGCGACCAGCTCTACCGGATGGATCTGGAGGGGTTCAACGAGTTCCACATGAGCTCCGGCGCGGACCTCACCGTCGCCACCATCCCCGTCACCGCGGACGAGGCCCCCGCCTTCGGCATCCTCAAGACGGACGAGAACGGCGTCATCACGGAGTTCCACGAGAAGCCCCCGCGCGATCAACTCGACGGCAAGGAGAGCCCCGTCTCAGACGAGATGCGCGCCCAGGGCCGCATCTACCTCGCGAGCATGGGCATCTACATGTTCAACCGCGACGCCATGGACGAGGCGCTAGCGGAGGACTCCCACGTCGACTTCGGCAAGGAGATCATCCCCGCGGCCATCGGCGCGAAGAAGGTGGTCAGCTTCCCGCACGACGGCTACTGGTCGGACATCGGGACCGTGCGCTCCTTCTACGAGGCCAACCTCGCGCTCGCCGTCCCCCAGCCGGAGTTCGACCTCTTCGACGAGGACGCCCCGCTCTACACGCGCGCCCGGATGCTCCCGCCGGCCAAGCTGCAGGACGCCTTCGTGCGGGACTCCATCGTGGGCGAGGCCAGCGTCATCACCCGCGCGACGGTGGAGAACTGCGTGATCGGCATCCGTTCGTTTATCGGCGAGGGCGCCGTGCTGCGGCGGACGGTCATGCTCGGCGCGGACTACCATCCGTGGCGGAATCCGGCGAAGCGCGCCGGCGAGCACGTCCCGGAGCACCCCGGCATCGGCGCGAACGCCGTCGTGGAGAACGCGATCATCGACCGCAACGCGGAGATCGGTGCGAACTGCCGCATCATGAACGCGAACGGGACGCAGCACGCCGACGGTGAGGGGTGGCACATCCGCGACGGCATCATCGTCATCAAGAAGAACGCCGTCATCCCGGAGGGGACGGTGATCTAGGGCCCGGCTGGCGGCCGTTCCCACGGCGTCCGCCAGCGGGTCGTCGTCTGCCACGCGCGGACAGCCGGAGCTAGGCTCTGTCCAGCGACTCCAGATCGGCCTACACGCGGCCCCGGAGCCGTCCCCCCGCGTCGCGCTCCATC
>DUBD01000101.1:0-7988 GCA_012960515.1 Bacteroidota bacterium
ACTCCCCGCCGGCCGGAGGCCCCGCCCCCCGACTGACCCCTCGCCCCGCTGGCGGTTTGCCCCGGCGAGAGCCGCCGCCAGCGGGAGCAGACCAGGGATGCACCGATAGGCGCGAGCATGTGTGCCCCCTACCTTCGCGAGACCGATCCCCGCCCGATCATGTCTCGCGTTCTCACTGCCGTCGCCGCCCTCGCTCTCATACTCCCGTCGGCCCATGCGCAGGCGGCGTTTACCGGGCTGGGGGACCTTCCGGGTGGAGACCGAGACTCGAAAGGCTACGCCGTCGCCGTCGGGGGGGCGGCCGTCGTGGGTGAGAGCGAGGTGGCCGGGGGCCGGGTGGCCTTTCGGTGGACGGAGTCCGGCGGGATGGTGAGCCTGGGCGATTTCCCCGGCGACCCGCTGGAATCCCGCGCCAACGCCATTTCCTCCGACGGCACGATTGTGGCCGGTCAGGGGCGCTCGGGCAATGGCATCGAGGCGTTCCGGTGGACTGAAGCGGAAGGCCTCAAAGCACTGGGCGATCTCACCGGCGGGTTCCACTTCGCGCGCGCCCTTTACATGACGCCCGATGGCTCCGTGATCGTGGGCGAGAGCAACTCCGCCAACGGCTTCGAAGCCTTCCGCTGGACCGAGGACACCGGGATGGTCGGCATCGGCGATCTGGACGGGGGCTTCTTTATGTCGCAGGCCTACGCCATCTCCGCCGATGGGCGAGTGATCGCGGGGCAGAGCAACTCCGCGAACGGCGCGGAGGCGTTCCGCTGGACCGAAGACGAGGGTATGGTCGGCCTCGGTGACCTCCCGGGTGGCACGTACTTCTCCGTGGTCTACGCTGCCTCCGAAGACGGGAGCGTGCTGGCGGGCTGGGGCCAGTCGCCCGACGGAATCGAGGCATTCCGCTGGACCGAGGACGAGGGCATGGTCGGCCTCGGTGACCTCCCGGGCAGCTTCTTCCACTCCGTCGCCCTCGCGGTCTCCGCGGACGGGACCGTCGTGGTGGGGCACAGCGAGGGCGACCCGGTGGGATTCCACGCCTTCGTCTGGACCGAGTCCGACGGGATGCGCGACCTGAAGACCCTCCTGGAAACCGACTACGGCCTCGACCTCGGCACCTGGCGACTCAACCTCGTCTACGACATCTCTGACGATGGGACCGCGCTTACGGGCCACGGCACCAACCCCAGCGGTCAAACAGAAGCGTGGCTCGTGACGGGCCTCAACCTCGGCGCCGTTTCCACGGAGGCACCGCCCGCCAACGGTACACTCGCCCTCACGGCCGCTCCGAACCCCGCGCACGCCTCCGCCCAGATCGGCTTCACGCTCGCGGCGCCCGGGTCAGTCGCGTTGGACGTGTTCGACGCGCTCGGCCGCCGGGTCGCACAGGTGCGCCGCGCGATGCCGGCAGGATGGGGCGCTCTCGAGGTCGGCACGGCCGGGTGGCCGGCCGGGACTTACCTCGCGCGAGTCCAGACCGACGTTGCGAGTGGCCGCCTCCCGTTCACGGTGAGTCGCTAGTCCCGTCCCGCTGGCGCTCCGTCTCGGCGGAAGCCACCGCCAGCGAACGAGGGGCACGGTCCCGAAGTCTCGGGAGGCCTCGGGGGACGCGGTAGTGGTACGCTTCAGCCTCCACCCACTGTCTCCATGCGCGCGCTCTTCGGATCTGCCGTCCTCCTTCTCGCCGGGTGCGCCAGCGCGCAGCCGACACCCTCTCCCTCCCCCGACCTCGCGACGCTCGTCGCCGATGCGCCCCGCCAGTTCGCCGCCGTCCGGGGCGTGGCAGACACGACGCAGAGCTACGGCTACGGAGACGACGTCTCCACCGAGACGCTCTACCGCGCCCCCCTCGCGGCCGACTCCGCACGCGACGCGCTCGTTACCGTCACGACGGGACCGGACGGCCGCGTCACCTCCACCTACCGAGCGTATTTCGGCCAGTCCACAGCGGACCTCAGCTTCGACCAGCGCGAGGAGCGGCGCGCGCGCGAATCCTACAATGCCGCCGTCCGCGACGCGCTGGCGGCCCTCGCGCAACGCACCTTCCCCGACTGGACCGCGGGTAACAGTTCGTCCAGCCCGAGCCTCCACGAGTGCGACGGCTTCTTCGGACGCCGGGTCGAGATCAGCACCTCGCGAGACGGCGCGCGGCTGATGGTCTTCAGCGGCGAACAGCCGTGCCTCTCCGACGCCGAGCAGACGCTTCTCCGCGCCGCCACCTCCGGCGACGCCGACGCCCTCGCGCGAGCACTGGACGCCGGCGCGTCCCTCTCGGCCTCCGGCACCGGCCCGTACGGCAGCACCGCGCTCCACATCGCCTCGGGAAGCGGGCACGTGGAGATCGTCCGCCAGCTCCTGGCGCGAGGCGCCGACCCGGACGCCGTCAGCCCCGAGGGGCTTACGCCGCTCCTGCACGCCACGCCCGAGGTGGCCCGCGTCCTGATTGAGGCGGGGGCCGACGTGAACCCGGAATCGGGCTATGATACCGGCACCCCGCTCGGATCTGCCGTCATCTCGGATGACCTGGACTACATCCGCCTCCTCCTGGCCGCCGGGGCCGACCCCGACACCGTCGTCCCGATCCTCAGCCACCAGGGGCCGCTGCACTTCGCCGTGACCAACGGCTCCGCCGAGGCCGTCCGCCTCTTGCTGGAGGCTGGCGCAAACCCGAACCTCGCGGACGAACTCGGCTTCACGCCGCTCCTCTACGCCGTCTCCGGCCGGGAGATCAGCAACCCGGCGGTCGCCATCGAGATCGCGAGGCTCCTGCTGGCGGCGGGCGCGGACGTGAACCACGCCTCTCGCGCCGACAACTCCTACGCGTGGACGCCGCTGATGCAGGCCGCCCGCAACGGCGAGCCCGAACTCGTCCGGTTCCTCCTCGGCGTGGACGGGATCGACCTCGCGGCCCGCAACACCGAGGGGCTCACCGCGCTCGGCGCCGCCCGCGAGGAAGGCTTCCCCGACGTGGCCGCCATCCTCCAGTCCGCCGGCGCCCCCGAGTAGCCATCGGCCCGCTGGCGGTGCTCGTCAACGGCGGCCGCCAGCGGGGCGGGCTCAGGCGAGGAAGGCGCGGAGGCGCTCGCAGGCGTCCTCCAGCACGTCCACCTCCTTCGCGAAGCAGAAGCGGAGCCAGTAGCGGCCGTCCTCGGGATCGCCGAAGAAGGAGTTACCCGGGACGGCGGCCACGCCCGCGTTCTCGATCAGCGTCTGCGCCGCCTGGGTGTCGTCCGCGAAGCCCTCGCGCGAGGCCGCCAGTTCGCGGGTGTTCGCGAGGATGTAGTAGGCGCCCTCGGGCCGCGTGAGACCGAAGCCGCAGGTCTCCAGCGTGTCGCACAGGAGCGTGCGCTTGACGGCGTAGCTCTCCGCCATGTCGCGGAAGTAGTCCTCGGGCATGGGGAGCGCGGAGGCCAGGCCGTGCTGCAGCGGCGCGGGCGCGCAGATGTACACGAGGTCGTTGACGAGGCCCATCTTCTCCGCCACGGCCTCGGGCGCGATGGCGTAGCCCAGCCGCCAGCCGGTCATGTTGAACGTCTTGGAGAAGCCCGAGATGGTGACGGTGCGGGCGGCGGCGCCCGGCAGGCTCGCGAGGGAGACGTGCTCGCGCCCGTCGTAGAGCATGTGCTCGTAGATCTCGTCGGTCACGCACCAGAGGTCGTGCCGCTCGGCGATGCCGAGGACGGTGGCGAGGTCCTCGCGGCTCCACACCTTGCCGCACGGGTTGGCGGGCGTGCAGACGAGGACGGCCTTCGTCTTCTCCGTGATGGCGGCCTCCAGCGCCGCCGGGTCGAACCGCCAGTCGGGCGCGGCGAGCGGGACGGCCACCGGCGTCACGCCGAACAGCCGGAGGAGCCCCTGGTGGTAGCCGTAGAACGGCTCGAAGAGGACCACCTCGTCGCCGGGCTCGAACAGCGCGAGGCACGTGCTCACGAACGCGCCCGTGCTCCCCGCCGACACCACCACCTGGCTCTGGTCGGCGTCGATCCCGTTGAAGCCGCGGGCCTTTTCCGCGATGCGCTCGCGGAGATCGCGGATGCCGTTGAACGCCGTGTAGATGGAGTGCCCTTCTTCGATGGCCTCCGTCGCGCCCTCTCGGATCGGCTCGGGCGTGGGGAGGTCGCAGATGCCCTGCCCGAGGTTGACGCCGCCGTGCTGGTTGATGGCAAACGTGATGGCCCGGATGTCGGACTGGCGGAGGGCGTCGGTGCGGGAGGCGAGGGGCTTCATACGGGGAGAGCGGTGGAAGGGCTTCCGAACCTACCGCACGCTCCCGTGGTCCCTCACGCCCGTTCCCGCCGCCAGCCGCTGGCGGACGCCGCGGGCGTGACGTTCCGGTGACTCGAAGCGGCCTCCATACCAGACCGTACCCTCCGTTCGTATCGCCGCCGCACCGTCCCCCTTCCCGATGCGCTCTCTTCTCCTCCTGCTGGCGGCTCTCGTCGCCATGCCCGTGTCCGCCCAATCCCCGCTCGTCTCCACGCCCGAACAGCGCGAGGCCGTCTCGCTGACTGTTTACAACGGCGGCTTCGGCATCGTCCGCGAGGTCCGCTCGCTCGACCTCCAGCGCGGCGACAACGCCGTCCGTTTCGAGGGCGTCCCCGCACGGATCAACGCCGCCTCGCTCTCGCTCGCCTCGCTCACCGCACCCGGCGCGCTCAGCGTGCTGGAGCAGAACTACCAGTACAACCTGATCGGCACGAACAGCGTGCTGGACGCGGCCGTCGGGCAGCGGATCCGGATCCTCCGCGAGGTCGGCGGGCAGACCGTGGCCGATGAGGGCGTGCTCATCTCGCAGCCCAACCAGGGCCGCATCGTGCAGCTGGACGACGGGCGCGTGCTCGTCAACCCGGAGGGCACCATCGAGTTGCTCACGCTTCCCGAGGGCTTGCTCTCCCGCCCCTCGCTCCTGTGGAAGCTGTACTCCGAGCAGGCCGGCCGCCAGCGCGTCGAGGCGCGCTACCTCACCGAGGGCATCCGCTGGCAGGCGGACTACGTCGCCGTGGTCTCCGATGACGAGGCCGATGTGGACCTCACGGGCTGGGTCACGCTCACCAACCAGTCCGGCGCCACCTACGCAGACGCCGACCTGCAGCTGATCGCGGGCGACGTGCGCCGCGTGCAGGACATCCGCCCGCAGGCCATGTACGACGCGGCGGAGGGGGCCGTGATGGCGCGCGCGGCCCAGGCCCCGCAGCAAGAGGCGTTCTTCGAGTACCACCTCTACACCTTCCCCACGCCGACCACCATCGCGGAGCGCGAGACGAAGCAGCTGGAGCTGCTCTCGGCGCAGGAGGTGGGCGTGGATCGCCGCCTCGTGCTGGACGCCGCCGGCAGCTACTTCCCGTTCTACCGCGCCCGGCGTCCAGGCGCGGGCGGCGCGACGAACGAGATGGCCGCCGCCGTCGTCCTCGAGATGGAGAACGCCGAGGCCAACAACATGGGGATGCCATTGCCGGAGGGCACCGTCCGCGTCTACAAGGCCGACTCGCGCGGTAACCTCCAGTTCCTCGGCGAGGACCGGATCTCGCACACCGCGCGCAACGAGACCGTCCGCCTCTACATCGGCGACGCGTTCGACGTGGTCGGCACGCGGCGCGAGGTCGAGAACCGGCGGATCTCTGACAACGTCCGCGAGATCACCGTGGAGGTGGAAGTCCGCAACCGGAAGGAGACCGCCGCCACGGTGGACGTGGTGGAGCGCGTCTTCTGGGGCGACTGGGAGATCACGCAGTCCAGCCATCAGCACACCCGGCTGGACTCCCGCACGGCGCAGTTCACGGTCACGCTCGGCCCGGACGAGACCGAGACCGTCCGCTACACCGCGCGCCTCCGCAACTAGGCCCCGCTCCGCTGGCGGTCGCTCCCGGCGAGGGGCACCGCCAGCGCGCGGCGGTAGGTTGCGCCATGCCCCGACTCCCGCTCCTCGCCGCCGTCCTCCTCGCGCTCCCAGCCGCCACCCTCGCGCAGCCGCAGACGGAGCCCCTCGTCATCGGCGAGACGTTCACGCTCCCCTCCGATGTGCTCGGCGAAGAGCGCCGCATCAACGTGTACACGCCCGCGGCGTGGGGGCTGGAGGCGGATACGCCGTTGCCCACGCTCTACATGCCGGACGGCGGCATCGGCGAGGACTTCCTCCACGTCGCGGGGCTCGTCCAGATCAGCGTGCTCAACGGCACGATGCGGCCGTTCCGGCTCGTCGGCATCGAGAACACGGAGCGGCAGCGCGATCTCACCGGCCCGACCGAGGTGGAGGAGGACCGCGAGATCGCGCCGCAGGTGGGCGGCTCGGCGGCGTTCCGCGCGTTCCTTCGCGATGAGCTGATGCCTGCCATCAGGGCGGCATACCCCACGGCGCCCGAGACCGCCATCGTCGGCGAGTCGCTAGCGGGCCTGTTCGTCGTGGAGACGGCCCTGCTGGAGCCCGACCTGTTCGACACCGCCATCGCCATCGACCCCAGCCTGTGGTGGAACGGCGAGCGGCTCGTGGACGAGGCGCGAGACCTCCGCGCCGCATCGGGCGGGCAGCCGGCCACGCTCTACCTCGCGACGAGCGCTCAGCCGGAGATCGCCGCCGCCACGGCGCGGCTGGCCGTGGCCCTCACGGAGCCCGCCCTTCCCCGGCTGGCGGTGGCTCTCGTCCCACACCCGGAAGAGACCCACGGCACCATTTACCCCCCCGCCGCTCTCCTCGCGTTCCGCCAGCTGTTCGCGCCGCCGACGGAGTAGCCCCGGCCGTCTCAGCGCCTGACCGCTCGCCCGGCTGGCGGAGGGTCTCGGCGCACCCTGCGCCCGCCCGTGACGACCGCCAGCGCACAGCTGCCAGCGCGAAGGTCTCGCGCGGCTGCACCTTCTCCCCAGCCCAGCGGTACGGCCCTCATGCCGTCCCCGCTCCACCCCGCCGATCTCCGAGCCCTCGCCGCGCTGGCGGTGGACGCGACCGAGGGCGCAACAGGCGTCGTGGAGGGCGTCCACGCCGAGGTCTGGCGCTCGCTCGGTGTCCGCGCGAAGGTGCCGGGACGAACGCGCGGGATCACGGGCGGCGTCTACCGCGCCATCCGCCGGGTCACCCGGCTCGTGGGCCGCGGGCTGGACGCCGTGCTCGGGCGCATCCGCGTAGCCGAGCGGCCCAGCACGCTGGAGCGGGACGCCCTCATCGCAGCCCTGAACGGCGCCATCGGAGACCGCCTGGAAGTAACGGCGAACCCGCTCGCGCTACGCACCACACTCTCGGTTCGCGGCACCCCGACGGGCCGGATCCTGCTCCTCGTCCATGGCCTCTGCATGAACGACCTCCAGTGGGACACGACGCACGAAGGGCGCCTCGTCAACCACGGTCGGACGCTGGAGGCTCACGGGTGGACGCCCGTCTATGCGCGCTACAACTCAGGCCTTCACATCTCCCAGAACGGCCGGCGGCTCGCCGCAGAGATTCGCCGCCTCGTGGCGGAGTGGCCGGTACCCGTCGAAGAGATCGCGGTCGTGGCGCACAGCATGGGCGGGATGGTGACGCGAAGCGCCCTCCACCTCGCGACAGACGACCGGTGGGCTGGCCTCGTCTCGCGTGTGGTCTTCCTCGGGACGCCCCACCTCGGCGCGCCATTGGAGCGGCTGGGCCACCTGGTGGACACCAGCCTCGCGCGGTTCCGGCTCTCGAGACCACTCGCCGCCCTGGGCCAGGTCCGCAGCGCAGGCGTCACCGACCTCCGCTATGGCTTCCTCGTGGACGAGGACTGGGAGGACCACGACCGGTTCGCCCGCCGCCAGCTCCCCTCTACCCATCTCCCGCTCCCCGAGGGCGTAGCCTGTTACGCCGTGGCGGCCGCGATGGGCAGGGCGAGCGGGCCCCTCGCCCAGCACGCGCTCGGCGACGGGCTGGTGCCGCTGCGGAGCGCGCTCGGCCAGCACGCTGATCCCCTCTGCACGATACAGTTCCATCTCACCAGTGAATATGTGAAAATTGAAGTGCTGCTGCAGGGATTCATTGGCCAAATTGA
>DUBD01000101.1:8114-17071 GCA_012960515.1 Bacteroidota bacterium
CGCCAGCGTGGCGGGCCGTGCGAGCCGAGGGCGCGTGAAGAGAAGCGCTTCCGCTGCCTAACGGCGCCATTCGGGCGTGACCTTCACACGGCGCACGGTAGCTTTCGCGCAGGCCCAGGCGGGCCTCCAACCGCCTCTTTCCGCAGGACCTGGGACGCTCCCGGGTCCTTTTTTCTCGGGTCGAGCCCCGGCTCCCCGTGTGGCGCACGCCGCGCCCCTTGCCGACAGCGAACGTGAACATCAGCACAATCTTCGGAGACCGCCGCTACGGCGTCTCCCTCCCCAGCCGCCGCACGCTCCAGGAGCAGTGGTTCGGCAACGTCCGCGCCGACCTGCTGGCGGGCGTCGTCGTCGCGCTGGCGCTCATCCCCGAGGCCATCGCGTTCTCCATCATCGCGGGCGTGGACCCGAAGGTGGGGCTCTACGCCTCGTTCTCCATCGCGGTCATCACGGCGTTCGTGGGCGGGCGGCCCGCCATGATCTCCGCCGCCACGGGCGCGATGGCGCTGGTCATGATCACGCTCGTGCGGGACCACGGCCTCCAGTACCTCTTCGCCGCGACGATCCTGACGGGCGCGATCCAGGTGCTCTTCGGCGTGTTCAAGCTGGGGCGATACATGAAGTTCGTCCCGCGCCCGGTCATGACCGGGTTCGTCAACGCGCTCGCCATCCTCATCTTCATGGCGCAGCTCCCGCTGTTCGTAGGCACCGGCCCGCTGATGTGGGGCGTGGTAGCGGGCGGCCTGGCCATCATCTACGGCCTCCCGTACCTCACGAAGGCGGTCCCCTCCCCGCTCATTGCCATCGTCGGGCTGACGCTCGTGACGCTCTCCACGGGCGGCGGGCTGGAGCGCGTGGGCGACATGGGCGAGCTGCCGACCGCGCTCCCCTTCTTCTCCATCCCGGCGGTGCCGTTCACGATGGAGACCCTCCGGATCATCTTCCCCGTCTCCCTCGCGCTCGCGCTCGTGGGCCTCATCGAGAGCCTGCTGACCGCCAGCATCGTGGACGAGATGACGGACACGCCGAGCGACAAGAACGTGGAGTCCCGCGGGCAGGGCATCGCGAACATCGTGACCGGGTTCTTCGGCGGGATGGCCGGCTGCGCGATGATCGGGCAGAGCGTGATCAACGTGAAGAGCGGCGGGCGCGGGCGGCTCTCCACCTTCGCGGCGGGCGCGTTCCTGCTCCTGTTCATCCTCGTGCTCTCGGACTGGCTCGTGCTGATCCCGATGGGCGCCCTCGTGGCGGTCATGTTCATGGTCAGCTTCAGCACGTTCGACTGGTCCTCGCTGCGCGTGGACAAGGTGCCCTTCAGCGAGACGCTGGTGATGGGCGTGACGGTCGGCGTGGTGGTGGGCACGCACAACCTCGCGCTGGGCGTGCTCGTGGGGATCGTGCTGAGCGCGCTCCTCTTCGCGCGGAAGGTGGCGCACCTCGCGTTCATGGAGGACGAGGTGAGCGCGGACGGGCGGACGCAGACGGTCACGGTCGTCGGCAACCTCTTCTTCGCGACCGTCACGGGCTTCCTGGACCACTTCGACTTCGGCGCCGACGTGGACCGCGTGGTCCTGGACCTCTCGCAGGCGCATGTCTGGGACGCCTCCGCGGCCGTCGCCATCGACAAGGCCGTGCTCCGCTACCGCCAGCGCGGCGTGGAGATGGAGGTGGTGGGCCTCAACCCGACGAGCGCCTCGCTCGTGGACCGCGTGACGGTCTTCGGCAAGCCCGGCGCCACGCTCTCGGGCGCGCACTAAGCGCCGCGCGCTGGCGGCCGCCTCCAGCGGGGGCACCGCCGGCGCGTCCGTAGGTTCGGGCCCCTATGCCCGACGCCCTCGCCGCCGACACCCGCCGCGCCCTCGCCCACATCGCCCGCCAGCTGGAGGGCTACGAGGACGCGCTCCGCGGCCTCTGCATCCGGGGCGAGAGCGTCCAGACGCGGCATGGCCGGTTCGGTCCGCCGAGCAGCCGCGAGGCCATCGACCAGCGCGTGGACGAGTTGGAGACGGTCACGAACGAGATGCAAGACCTCCTCCCGTTCCTCGACGGCGAGGGGTTCGAGCGCACCGAGGCGACTCTCTCCGACGGCACGCGGGCCGTCCGCGTGATCCCCACTGGCCCGACCGAGGGCGAGATCGTGGGCGTGGACTTCGTGGTGCAGACGGAGCCGCCGCGCCTGCTCCGCGCCTCGCTGCACCCGCCGCGCCTCCCCCGGCTGGCGGGCTGGCTCGTCGATACGCTCACGACCGAGCTCGCCTTCGAGACGGTCCGCGGCGTGCCGCTGGTGACGGAGATGCACATGCGGATGCGCTCGCGCGGGATCGGCCGCCTGCGGCTGGACCACGAGACGGCCATGACCGTCCGCTACGAGCCGTGCGACTGACCGGCCCGGCCCCGGCGAGGGCCGCCGCCAGCGCGCGGCGCTACCCCGCGGCGCTCACGCGCACGAGCCGGTAAGCGCCGTCCACCACGTCGAACACGAGGCCGAGGCCGCTCTCCGTCTCCGCCTCGTCCTCCGGCACCACGTTCCCCTCCAGGTCATACCCCACGACGACGTACACCTCGCGGCGCGTGCCCTCGCGGCGGTAGCGGTCGGGCGGCGCGGCGAGGAAGCGCTGGCGGAAGGCGGGATCGTCCACGAGGAACGCGAGGTCCGCGTCGTCCAGACCCGGCGCGGCGTAGCGCTCGGCGGCGCCCGTCTGGAGCGCGCGCTTGAACTCAGAGAGGAAGGGCGCGAAGTCCGGCGCGGCCGGGAGTGGTTCGGCCTCTGCGCTGGCGGAGTCCGCGAGCGCGAGCGAATCCATCGCGAGGTCGTCCTCGTCCAGGCCGAGGCTGTCCACGTCCAGCGGCTCCAGCGTGGGCGGAGCGGGCGGGACGAACGCCTCGTCGTCCGTGGTCTGCGGGGTCTCCTCGCCGCCGCACGCCGCCAGCGCCACGAGGCCGAGCAGGGCGAGCCGCCTCATGCCTCCGCGGGCTCGGCCGCGGGCACCGTCTCCGCCGTGTCCTCCGGGCCACCGAGGCCGGCGAGGATCGCCCAGATGACGCCGAGGTAGCCGCCGAGAAGCAGCAGCGGCGCGAGGGTCAGCGAGAGCGGGCTGTCCACGGGGTTGTCGCTCACGGCGTTGTCCACGAGCATGACCGCGTAGCCCGCCACCACCAGCCCGATGGCCGCGAGCAGGAGCACGTAGTTGCGGCGTTCGAACGGCATCCGGGCCGAGCGGCGCCTCGCCGAAGCGTTCCGCTTCGTCTTCGCGGCGGGGGTCTTCTTGGTCTTGCGCTGTGCCATGCGTGCGGGGAGTTTGCGTCCGAAGATACCCGTCCTCGGAACGGGCGCGGGACCCGTCTCGTCTGCACCCGTCCCCTCTCCTTCGCCCCTCCTCGTGCTTCGCTACTCGCCCCTCGCCCTCCTCACGCTGGCGGTCGCGCTCGTCGCCATCGCGCCGCAGCGGTCCGTCGCGGACAGCCTCACCGTCGCGGAGGCGGACACCCTCGCGCCGCGGCCCCGCTCGCAGTCCGCCCAACTCGGCGCGATCGTGGACGAGATCCTCGCCGATCCCGACCTGCCCTCGGCGTTCTGGGGGCTCCACATCACGGACCTCTCCACCGGCGAGCGAATCCTGGAGCGGAACGCGGACAAGCTGTTCCTGCCCGCCAGCACGATGAAGCTGCTCACCACGGCGACCGCGCTGGACGCCCTCGGGCCGGACCACCGCTACGCCACGAGGCTCTACCACTTCGGCGAGACGACGGCGAACGGCACGATGCGGGGCGACCTGGTGATCCGCGGTACGGGGGACCCCACCTTCGGCAGCTCGGGCATCACGGGCGAGCCACTGGAGCGCTGGGCCGAGGCCCTCGCGCAGGCCGGCGTGCGGCGCTTCGAAGGCCGCATCATCGGCGACGACGACCGGTTCGCAGACGCCGCCTATGCCGAGGGCTGGGACGTGACGCACGTGGGCGTGGAGAGCTACGCGCCGCCCGCTGGCGGTCTCGCCTGGAACGACAACGTGCTCGCCGTCCGATTCCGCGACGGTAGCCCGACGGTGGACCCGCCCGGCCTTGTGGAGTTCGTTGAAGACGTGGCCTCGCAGCGAAACGGCGGCGGCCGCCTCCGCGTCAGCCGCGTGCTGGGCACCAACCAGATCCGCCTGAGCGGGACCGTCCCCGCGGGCTACAGCGGGACGGTCGTCTTCCCCGTAGAGAACCCCACGCTCTACGCCGTCGCCGCGTTCGCGGACGCGCTCCGCGAGGCCGGCATCGCCGTCTCCGCCGACCTCGCCGACGTGGACGAGGTCCGCGACGCGCCCAGCTACGACGCCGCCGATCCCATCCGCGCGTACGTCTCGCCCACGCTGGACCAGATCATCCGCCGCATCAACCGCGAGAGCGACAACCACTACGCGGAGCAGGTCTTCCGCTCGCTCTCCGCCAGCGGCAGCACGGAGGCCTCCGCCGGGCGCGTAGAGCAACTCCTCCGCGATGCCGGTGCCGACGTGACGGGGCTGTCCATCGCGGACGGCTCCGGCCTCTCGCGCAAAGACCTCATCACGCCGCAGGCGATGGGCGCGCTTCTCGCGCACATGCACACGCACCGCCACGCCCGCGCTTTCCGCCAGTCCCTGCCGCAGGGCGGCGGCGCGGGCTCCACGCTCCGCAGCCGGCTAGGCGGCGTGCCGGTCCGGGCCAAGACCGGATCGCTGCAGGCCGTCCGCGCGCTGGCGGGCTACGTGGACGGGCCGCAGGGCCAGCCCATCGCGTTCGTGCTCTTCGCCAACAACTACTCCACGCGGAGCTACCGGATCACCCAGGCCTTCGACCGGATTGTCCGCGCGCTGGCCTCGGGCGAGCGCCCGCCCGCCGACGAGGAGTAGCCGGCCGCGCTCGGTGAGACGAGCCGCCAGCCGGGCGCGAGGTTTCAACCCGCCTCCCCGTACGCCGCGCGGCTCGCGCCGTAGGCTACCGGCCCGAACCGACCGCCCCTCCGATGCCCCGACGAGACTCCGCCAAGCACGACGGCTGGGACACCCACGAGGTGGACGGCTTCGAGATCCTCGTAGGCCACAGCGCGAAGGAGAACGACCGCCTGACGTTCCGCGTGGCGGAGCCGCTGGACCTTTGGATGCACGTCGCCGGGACGCCGGGCAGCCACGTGGTGGTGCGCAACCCGGACAAGCTGGACCCGCTTCCGCGGCCGGTCCTCCAGCGCGCCGCCGCGCTCGCCGTCAAGCACTCGAAGGCGAAGAACGCCCGCGGCAAGGTGCCCGTCCACGTCTGCCGCGCGTGCGACGTGACCAAGCGCCGCGGGGCCCCCGCCGGGCAGGTCCAGCTCAAGCGCTACGACGTGCTGAAGGTCTACCCCGCGGACTGAGCGCCCACGCGCTGGCGGTCGCTCCCGGCGAGACGGTCCGCCAGCGGGAGGCCTCAGCGGGCGCGGCCGATCGCCTCGCCCATCCGGAGAACGGTCCCCGCTGCGAGGTCGTCGCGGAGGTCCACGCGGCCGGGCTCGAAGGCCAGCACCACGCTGCTCCCTAGGAGGAAGCGCCCGATCTCAGCGCCGGTCTCGAACGTGAGGTCGTGCTCCGTGACCACCTTCTGGCGGTACGGCGAGCGCGGGCCGTCCCAGACGGTCTCGATGCTCGCGACGATCATCGCGCCCACCATGACCACGAGCATCCGGCCGTGCGCGGTCTCGAACTCCATGACCAGGCGCTCGTTGATCGCGAAGAGGCCGTCCACGCCCGCCTCCGTCGTCGCGTTGACGGAGAACAGCTTGCCCGGGATCGCGACCGTCCGCACGAGGCGGCCCGCCAGGGGGAGGTGCACGCGGTGGTAGTCGCTCGGTGAGAGGTAGACCGTCGCGAAGGCGCCGCCCTCGAAGTCCGGGTGCGCCGCGGCGTCCGCCAGCGCCTCGAAGGAGTAGCGGATGCCCTTGGCCTGGAGGAGTTGGCCGTCCTCGATGAGGCCCGTCTGGCTGACCACGCCATCCGCCGGGCTCACCACCGCGTCCGTCGCGGGATCGATGGGCCGCGCGCCGGGCCGGAGCGCACGCGAAAAGAAGTCGTTGAAGGAGCGGTAGTCCGCGAGGTCTGACCGCTCCGCCTCCGCCATGTCCACGCCGTACGCCCTCGCGAAGGCGCGGATGAGACGCTCGCGCAGCCACGGGTGCTCGGACGACGCCAGCCGACCCGCGACTCGTGAGATCAGGTGTTGCGGAAGGAGCTTCTGGAGGGAGACGAAGGCGCTCATAGGGTGGCAACGAAGGCCGGCGGCCTCGGTTCTCCCGCCGCGCTGGCGGTCGCTCCCAGCGGGCCGAACGCGCCCACCAGAACCGACGCGGGAGGGGCCGGCTGGTCCCTCCCGCGGGTCGTTAGTCCTCGGTGCCGAGGGCGGCTCTGAGAAGAGCCGCCTGCTCGTTGGCGTGGACCGCCGCGCTACCGGTCGCCGGGGAGGCGGCGGCCTTGCGGCCGGCGTACGTCACGCGGTGGTTGCAGTCGCCGTCGTGGAGGTCCGCCAGGATCGCGTCCAGGCGGGGCTGCACGAAGCTCCAGGCGCCCATGTTCTTCGGCTCCTCCTGCAGCCAGATCACCTCGGCGTCCGGGTGCCGCTCGATCTCCTCGCGGACGGCGGCCTCCGGGAACGGGTAGTACTGCTCCAGCCGGGCCACGGCCACGCGGTCCGCCAGCCCGGCGTCCTCGCGCGCCTTCAGCACGTCGTAGACCACCTTGCCGGAGCAGATCACGAGCCGCTCGGCGCCGCTCTGCTCGGACCCGATGAACGGCCGGTACTCGCCCTCCGCCAGCTCGTCCACCGTCGCCACCGCCTGCGGGTGCCGCAGCAGCGACTTCGGCGTCATCACGATAAGCGGCTTGGCCGCGTCGCGCTTGACCTGGCGCCGGAGCGCGTGGAAGTAGTTGGCCGGCGAGGAGTAGTTCGCCACGACCATGTTGTCCTCGGCGCAGAGCTGGAGGAACCGCTCTGGGCGCGCCGAGGAGTGCTCCGGGCCCTGCCCCTCGTAGCCGTGCGGGAGGAGCATGACCAGGCGCGAGGTCTGGCCCCACTTCGCCTCGGCGGACGAGATGAACTGGTCGATCATGATCTGGGCGCCGTTGACGAAGTCGCCGAACTGGCCTTCCCAGAGCACGAGCGCGTCCGGCTCCGCGACGGTGTAGCCGTACTCGAAGCCGAGCGCGGCGTACTCGCTGAGCAGGGAGTCGTAGACCTGGAACCGCCCCTGCCCCTCTCCCAGGTGGTTGAGCGGGATGTAGCGCCCGCCGTCGGTCTGGTCGTAGAGGATGGCGTGGCGCTGCGAGAACGTGCCGCGGCCGGAGTCCTGGCCGCTGAGGCGGACGGGCGTGCCCTCCAGGAGCAGCGTCCCGAAGGCGAGCGCCTCCGCGAAGGCCCAGTCGATGGCGCCGGTCTCGAACTGCTTCTCGCGGCGCGAGACGACGAGCCGCGCCAGCTTCTTATGCACGTCGAAGGCGCCGGGGAGGTCCACGAGCGCGCGCATGACCCGCTCCAGGCTGCCGCGGTCGGCGCGGGTCTCCACGTCCTCCGAGGCCTCCACGTGGACCGGCGTGGGCACGGCCACGCCCTTCCGCTTCTCCGCGAGCTCCTTGGTCGCCTCGAAGGCCTCGTCGAGCCGCTGACGGAAGTCGTCGAGGATGACCTCGGCGTCCTCGGGCGAGATCTCGCCCTTCCGGAGGAGGCTCTCGAGGTAGAGCTTGCGGACGGACCGGTGCCCGCCGATGTCGTCGTACATCAGCGGCTGCGTGTACGCCGGCTCGTCGCCCTCGTTGTGGCCGTACTTCCGGTAGCAGATCATGTCGATGACGACGTCCTTGTTGAACACCTGCCGGAAGTCGAGCGCCAGCCGGGCGACGCGGACGGCCGCCTCGGGGTCGTCGCCGTTGACGTGGAAGATGGGCGCCTGGATCATCCGCGCGATGTCCGTCGCGTAGGCGGACGAGCGGGAGTGCATGGGCAGCGTGGTGAACCCGATCTGGTTGTTGACCACGAGGTGCACCGTGCCGCCGGTCTTGTAGCCCTCCAGCTGGCTGAGGTTGAGCGTCTCCGCCACCACGCCCTGCCCGGCGAACGCGGCGTCACCGTGCACGAGGACGGGGAGCACGCGGTCGCGGAGGTCGCGGTCGCTGATCTCCGGGTGCGCCTCGGCGATCCGCTGCTGCTTCGCGCGGACCATGCCTTCCACGACCGGGTTGACCGCCTCCAGGTGGCTCGGGTTGGACGCGAGCGTGAGCCGCGTCTGCGTTCCGCTCGGCGCGGTGTGCGTGCCGGTCTGCCCGAGGTGGTACTTCACGTCGCCGGAGCCGTGGACGGCGTCCGGGTCGATGGTGCCCTCGAACTCGTCGAAGACCTTGTTGTAGGGCTTCCCGAGGATGTTGGTGAGCACATTGAGCCGCCCGCGGTGCGCCATCCCGATGACGACCTCCTCCACGGACTGGTCAGCGGCGTCGGAGATGACAGCGTCGAGCAGCGGGATCATGGTCTCCGCGCCCTCGAGGGAGAACCGCTTGTGCCCGATGTACTTGGTGTGGATGAACTGCTCCAGCGCCTCGGCGGCGTTGAGCTTCTCGAAGATCCGCTTCTTGCGCGGGACGGCGATGGGCTCGCGGAACTGCTGCGGCTCGATCCGCTCGATGAGCCAGCGCTTCTCGGCGGGGTCCGAGAGGTGCATGAACTCGCTGCCGACGTGCCCCGTGTAGGTGTCCCAGAGGATGTCGAGGATGTCGCGGAGCGGCATCTTCTCGCGCCCCGCCAGCCCGCCGCGCTGGCCCGCGAAGCCGCCGGTCAGGAAGGTGCGGTCGAGGTCCCAGACGGTGAGGCCGTAGTGGGCGGGGTCCAGCTCGGTGTGGTTGCGCGGCTCGTAGCCGAGCGGGTTGGTGTCTGCGAGGAGGTGGCCGCGGACGCGGTAGGCGCGGATGAGCTCGTAGACGCGC
>DUBD01000101.1:17142-28896 GCA_012960515.1 Bacteroidota bacterium
CTCCGGCGTGGAGTCGTCGCTCATCCGCAGCGGCGGCGTGTGGATGCCGAGGCTCTCGAAGACGCGGTCGTAGAAGCCGTCGCCGCCGGTGAGGAGGTGCGCCATGTGGCGGAGGAACTCCCCGCTCTCGGCGCCCTGGATGATGCGGTGGTCGTAGGTGGAGGTCATGGTCATGACCTCGCTGAGCCCGAGCCGCGAGAGCTCGGCGCGGCTCATGCCCGCGTAGTGCGCCGGGAAGCCGATGGCGCCGACGGCCACGATGAGGCCCTGACCAGGCATCAGGCGCGGCACGCTCATCACCGTCCCGATGCCGCCGGGGTTGGTGAGCGTGGCGGTGGTGCCCTGGAAGTCCTGGAGCTCCAGCTTGGAATCGCGCGCGCGGGCGACGATGTCGTTGTACTGGTGGAGGAACTCCGCGAAGCTGAGGCTCTCGGCCTTCTTGATGTTGGGGACGAGGAGCTGCCGCTTCCCGCGCTTCTCGATATCGATCGCCAGCCCGAGGGAGACGGAGCCGGGCACGATCCGCTCGGGGCCGTCGCCCTGGCGGAAGGCGTCCTTCATGGCGGGCACCTTCTCCAGCGCGAGGGTCAGCGCGTACGCGATGAGGTGCGTGTAGGAGACCTTGTCGCCGCCGGTGGCGCGCTGGCGGCGGTTGATGAGCCGCCGGTTCTCCGCCATCAGCTTGACGGGGATGTCGCGGACGGAGGTGGCCGTCGGGATGGTGAGGCTGGCCTCCATGTTGTCCACGATCCGGGCGGCGACGCCGCGGATCTTCTCCGTCTCGGCGCCCTCGGGGACGTCCACCTGCGGGGCGGGACGCGCGGGGGCGTGAGCCGGGGCCTGCGGGGGAGCGGGCCGGGCGGCGGGGGCCGCCGGGGCGCCGTCACCGGACGCCTGCGGGGCGGCGGGTTGCGAGGGCGCGGCCTCCGGGGCCTGGGGCTCCGCCTGAGCGTCACCGTCGCCGCGCTGGCGGTAGACGGCCGCACCGGGGTCGAAGTCGGCGAAGAACTCGCGCCACGAGGGGCTCACGGAGTCCGGGTTCTGGAGGTACTGCGCGTAGAGGTCTTCGACGTAGCCGCTGTTGTAGCCGAGGGGGTCCACAGGAGGGGCGCGCGAGGGCGCGGAGAATGCCGAGAATGCGTCTGGCGAAGGTAACGCGCCCGTTTCGGCCCCGATCCGCGAAGAGTGGACGTGCTCCGCTGGCGGCGGCGCTCGGCGGGGCCGGCCGCCAGCGGGACGGCGGCCTACAGCCAGTCGTGGTCGCGGTACCACGCCACGGAGCGGCGCATCCCCTCCGCCAGCCCCACCTCGGGCGCGTAGCCGAACGCCTCGCGCGCCTTCTCCGAGGACGCCACCCACGCCTCGCGCGCCTCGCGCGCCTTCTCGCGGTTGAGCGGCGGGTACGTCCCCATCACCTTGCCCATGGCCTCCGCCAGCGCGCCGACGGGCGCCACCACCTTCGGCGACACCTTGATTTTGAGCGCCCACGTCCCCAGCGCCCGCGTGACCGCGCGATGGATCTCCGCCCACGCGTGCGCCTCGCCCCCGAGGAAGAACGTCTCGCCCGCCGCAGCCTCCGCCTCCGCTGCGTCCGCGATCCCTCGCGCGAGGTCCGTCACGTAGACGAGGTCCAGCACGCGCGCGTTCGGGTCGCCCACGATGGGGAAGACGTGCTGCTTCGCGGCCGTCTTGACGACCGTGTAGATGTCCGCTTCGCGCGGGCCGTAGACCGCGGGCGGACGCACGATGGTCGTGCGGTCGCGGAACGGGTGCGCCTCGATGCGCTCCTCCATCTCTGCCTTGGAGCGGCCGTAGTTCGAGATCGGCGCGAGGGGGTCCTCTTCCGTGAGCGGGCGGTCCGGGCTCGGGCCGACGGCCGCGAGGCTGCTCACCACGACGGCCCGGCGTGGCGGCTCGTGCGCGCTTTCGCAGGCGTCCAGCAGGCGGAGGGTGCCCTCCACGTTCGCCGCGCGAAGCTCCTCGAAGGTGGGCGCACGGGTGAGGGCCGCCGCGTGGATCACCACGTCCGCCCCGCTGGCGGCGCTCGCGAGCAGGTTCGGGTCCGAGAGATCGCCGCGGACGGTCTCCACGTCCAGCCCGTCCAGCCACTTCGGGGAGGAGCGGACGAGCGCGCGGACGGTGTAGCCGCGTGAGAGCAACGTCTCCGCGATGTGGCTCCCGACGAAGCCGGTCCCGCCGGTTAGGAACGCTGTGGGCATAGGTACGGGAGAGGTATCGAGCAGAGGGGAACGTCGCGGCAGTCTACTCGCCCT
Organism: Bacteroidota bacterium; assembly: GCA_012960515.1. Lineage (GTDB taxonomy): Bacteria > Bacteroidota > Rhodothermia > Rhodothermales > Rubricoccaceae > Rubricoccus. The sequence goes on from DUBD01000101.1 coordinate 19,416, forward strand.
CGTCCGAGATCAGCAGCGCGGACTTGCCGGGGCCGTGGCGGCCTTCGAGGTGGCGGTGCGCCTCCATCACGTCCGCCAGCGCGAACGTCCGGTCCAGCACGACGCGCGCCGCGCCGGTGCCGTAGAGCGTCGCGAGCCACTCCAGCGCGGGGCCGTCCGGCTGCACCTGGCAGTACGCCATCGTGGGGCCGGGCATGGCCTTCTGGAGCACGGTCCGCGTGACCACGCCGGGGCTGACGGTCGTGGTGACGTACGCGCCGGTGGGGCGGAGCATGGGCCGCGCGAGGCCGAACGGCAGCGTGCCCGCCACGTCGAACACGAGGTCGAAGCCGTCGCGGCGGGTGATGTCTTCGGCGCGGTAGTCCACGGCTTCCTCCGCGCCCAGCTCGCGCACGAGGTCCAGGTGCTCCGCGCTGGCGGTCCCCACCACGCGCCCGCCGAGCAGCGCCGCCAGTTGGACGGCCGCGGTGCCCACGCCGCCGCTGGCGCCGTGGATGAGCACGCGGTGCCGCGCGCGGAGGCCGCCCTTCGCGCGGAGGGCCTGGAGCGCCGTCAGCGCCGCGAGGGGGACGCAGGCAGCCTCGGCGGCAGAGAGGGAAGCGGGCCAGGGCGCGGCCTCGTCCTCGGGGACGGCCGCCCACTCGGCGTAGCCCTCGCCCTTGAACGTGGGCAGCATCGCCATCACGCGGTCGCCGGGGCGGAAGCGCGAGACGAGCGGCCCCACCTTCTCCACCGTCCCCGCGATCTCCGCGCCGAGCCCGCGCGGCGGGGTGCCCGTGAGCACGCCGGAGACCCGCCCGCCGCGGATCTCCGCGTCGATGGGGTTGAGGCCGGCGGCAGCGACGCGGACGAGCATCGCGTCGTCCTCCAGCTCCGGATCGGGCGTTTCCTCGACGCGGAGCACCGAGGGCGGGCCGAACTCGTGGAAGCGCGCGGCGCGCATGGGAGTGACGAGACGCAACGGAGGGCGTTGGGGGTGAGGGCGCTAGGGTACGCCTCCGCCGCCGCTCTGTTCACGGGCGTCTGCCTGCCGCTCCCCCGAGTGACCTCCTCGCGCCCGAGACGCCGTATGCAAGAGTGCCCCCTCCTCCCCCCTTCCATGAGTGACCGCCTGATTTCCCGCCGCGAAAGCCTGAAACGCGCCGCCGGCGCCCTCGCGCTCGGCATGGGTGCCCCCGCTGCCCTCGCCGCAGAAGCCGAGGCCCCCAGCTTCGAGTACCTCAAACTCGGCTTCTACAAAGACGCCGAGAGCCGCGAGCCCATCGCCTGGGTGCGCCTGACCGAGGAGGTCGCGGAGAAGGTCATGCAGCCCGACGCCTTCTCGTACCTCAAGATGTGCTGCCCCCGCGCGAGCGACGCCCCCACAGCGTTCCGCGTGGAGCCCGTGGCCCCGCGCGACCGACGGTAGTGGCCTCTCACGACATGCACCGCCTCCCGGTCGTCCGCGACCGGGGGGCTTCGTTCTCCTACGCCTGCCACGGGTGCGGCCACTGCTGCCACCACAAGGCGATCCGTGTGGACCCGTACGCCGTCGCCCGGCTGGCGGACGCACTCGGCGTGAGCACGACGGCCGTCCTCCGCGACTACGTCGATGCTGCGACCAGCACGCTCCGCCAGTCGGACGGAGGCGCGTGCGTCTTCTTCGACGGCGGGTGCTCGGTCCACTCCGGGCGTCCGCTGCCGTGCCGGCTCTACCCACTGGGCTGGGGCGGGAAGCCGAACGGTGACGAATCGTTCTATGAGTTGAGCGCCCACCCGCAGTCCGCGGGCGTCTACGGGACGGACGGGACCGTCGCAGACTACCTCGCGAGTCAGGGGACGGCCTCGTACGAGCGCGCCTCGTGGCGCTACGCCGAGGTGTTGCGCCGCCTCCAGCTGGCGGCTGACGCAGACGGTCCCGACCCCGGTGCCCCGCCATCCATCACGGATGTAGACGAGGCCGTCCGCCACCATTGCGAACAACGCGGGGAGCCGATCCCAGACGACGTGGAGGCACGCGTCGATCTCCACCTCGCGCTTCTCCACGCCTGGCTGGACGCGGCGGGCGCACCCGCGGGCGGGTGCACTCCGGGCTGAGACAGGGCTGCACGAACCAAGGGGTTTCGTTCCGCCTCGCGCCATTGATCGTCCGCAGTGGCGCGAGGCGCGGTACGGGGACAGCGGGTGCGCCCGCCAGCATCGTGGCGCCGTTCGAGGAGGAGGTGCCGCCGCCGGCGGAGGCCGTCGCGGACGCCCTCGTCGCGCAGATTGACGCAGCGCTTGCGAGCGGGCACTACGTCGCGTTCATGCCGGAGGCCGTGGAGTTGGACGGCCCCACCGAGGCCCTCTTCGGCGCCGACGCCGAGACGGTCGCCTCGCGCCTCCGCACCACCTACGGCGACCGCTGGGTGCAGGTCCAGCGCGTCCCCAAGGTGGCCTACTGGGTGCTCCAGCCGTGATGCCGCGCACCGCCTCCGCCGAGCCCCTCCGTAGCTTGACTTCCCCCCGCCCGTCCGTGTTGGCTTCCCCGTCCCTCTCCTCCTCCGGCACCGCGCACCACCCCGCCCGGTCGGCCCTCCGCGCGATGCGGCTGCACCAGTGGGCGAAGAACGCGCTCGTGGCGCTGCCCGCCGCGCTGGCGCACCGGATCGGCGAGGCGGACGTGTGGATGGCCGTCGTGACCGCCATCGTCTCGCTCGGGCTCGTCGCCAGCGGGACGTACGTGGTCAACGACCTCCTGGACCGCGAGCGCGACGCGCGCCACCCCACCAAGCGGCACCGGCCGTTCGCCAGCGGGGCGCTCTCGCCGGGGTTCGGCTGGGTCTTCGGGCCTGCGCTCGTAGGGGTCGGTTTCGCGCTCGCGTGGGTGCTTCTGCCGCCGCTGTTCGTCGGCGCGCTGGCGGTCTACCTCGTCACGACGCTCGCGTACTCCTTCGCGCTGAAGCGGCTCGTCCTGGTGGACGTGGTGGTGCTGGCGGGGCTGTACGCGCTCCGCGTCCTCGCGGGGGGCGCCGCGACGGGGATCGCCGTGAGCGAGTGGCTGCTCGCGTTCTCGCTGTTCTTCTTCCTCGGCCTCGCGCTGATGAAGCGCTACGCGGAGCTTCGGATCCTGGAGAAAGAGGTCTCCGCCCGGGACAACGGCCGCGGCTACACCGTGGAGGACGCCGCGATGCTGCGCGCGCTCGGCCCTGCGGCCGGGTTTATGGCCGTGCTCGTCTTCGCGCTGTACGTCACCTCGCCGGACGTGGCCGCGCTCTATGCCCGCCCCGATCTCCTCTGGCTGGCGGCGCCGCTCCTCGCGTACTGGACCATGCGGATGTGGATGCTCGCCCACCGCGGCACCATGACCGACGAGCCTGTGGCCTACGCCATCCGCGACCGCGCGAGCTACGTCGTCGTGGCACTGACCGCCGGCGTGCTCGTCCTCGCCTCAATCGGATGAGGGCGTTCCGCGTTCCGGGTTCCGCGTTGGTCAGCGGCGACCTTCAAGTCCGCCAGTCCCCGGTCCCGAGTCCCCCGTCCCCGTGAGCGTCACCGCCCGATCCCAGCGCGAGCACCTCTCGTGGGGCCGCACGCCGCGGCTTCGGCCCGCGCGCGTCGTCCGTCCCGCGTGGACCTCCGACGTTCCCGCCGCGCTGGCGGCGGCCGCCGCCAGCGGGCAGCGCGTGCTCGCCTACGGTCAGGGCCGCTCCTACGGCGACGCCTGCCTCAACGAGGGCGGCACGCTCGTGGACACCCAGAACCTGGATCGCTTTCTCTACTTCGATCCCGAGTCCGGCGTGCTCCGCGCCGAGTCCGGCGTGACCCTCGCGCAGATCCTCGCGCTCGTCGTGCCCCACGGGTGGTTCTTGCCCGTCACGCCGGGCACGAAGTACGTCACCCTCGGCGGTGCCGTCGCCAACGACGTGCACGGGAAGAACCACCACGCCGCCGGCACCTTCGGGCGGTTCGTGACGCGGCTGGCGCTCGCACGGAGCACCGGCGAGGTCCTGGAACTCACGCCCGACGACGACCTATTCCGCGCGACGGTCGCGGGTCTCGGGCTCACGGGGCTCATCCTCTGGGTGGAGATCCGGCTGCACCCCATCGCGAGCGACCAGATCGAAGGCCGCTCCACCAAGTTCTCCACCCTCGCGGAGTTCTTCGCGCTCAGCGAGGCCGCCAGCGCGCGGAGCCCGTACGTGGTCTCGTGGATCGACACGCTCCGCCCCGAGGGCCGTGGCCTGCTCATGGAGGGCGACCACGCCCCGGACGGCGGACTCCCCGAGCCCGGCGTCTCGCCCCCCGCCGCCCGGCTGGCGGTTCCGGTGGACGCGCCCGGGTGGGCGCTCTCCCGCCCCACCGTCCGCGCGTTCAACGCCGCCTACTACGGCCGCCAGCGCGCAAAGGCCGTCGAGACGCGGGGGCACTACGAGCCGTTCTTCTACCCGCTCGACGCCGTCCGCGACTGGAACCGCGGCTACGGCCGACGCGGCTTTTTCCAGTACCAGTTCGTGGTCCCCTTCGCCGATGGCGACGCGGCGGTCCGCGAGATCCTCGGCCGGCTGGCGGCCTCCGGCGAGGGCTCGTTCCTCGCCGTGCTCAAAACCTTCGGCGACGTGCCCTCGCCGGGCCTGATGTCGTTTCCGCGGCCCGGCGTCACCCTCGCGCTGGACCTCCCGAACCGCGGCGAGCGGACCGTCCGCCTGCTCCGAGGCTGTGACGAGATCGTCCGCCAGTCCGGCGGGGCCGTCTACCCCGCGAAGGATGCCTGCATGACGCCGGAGTCCTTCCGCACCTTTTTCCCGCAGTGGGAGGCCTTCGCGGAGCACCTCGACCCCGCGTTCTCGTCCTCCTTCTGGCGCCGCGTGACGGGGGAAGCGGCCAGTCGCCACTAGCAGAGAACGCGACCTCCCCTTCCCCACTGGCAACTGGCCCTTCCCCCCTGGCCCCATGACCGTTCTGATCGTCGGCGCGACGAGCGCCATCGCGCACCAAACCGCCCGGCTCTTCGCCGCCGAGGGCGCCGCGCTCGCCCTCGCCGCCCGCAACCCCGACAAGCTGGCGGCGGCCGCGGCCGATCTCCGCGCGAGGGGCGCAGAGGCCGTCCACGAACTCGCCTACGACGCGCTCGACGACGACGCCCACCAGCGGGTCGTGACCGAGGCCACGGCCCTGCTCGGAGGCATCGACGCGGCGCTCGTGGCGCACGGCGTCCTTCCTCCCGCCGAGACCGTCCACACCGACGCCGACGCGGCGCTCCAGTCGTTCACGGTCAACGCGACGAGCGTGATCGCCGTCATGACGCACCTCGCCAACACGATGGAGCAGCAGGGCCACGGCACGCTGGCGGTGATCTCGTCCGTGGCCGGCGACCGCGGGCGACCCAGCAACTACGTCTACGGCGCGGCCAAGGCCGCCGTCACGGCATTCGCGAGCGGCCTCCGCGCGAGGCTGCACGGGACCGGCGTGGAGGTCGTCACCATCAAGCCCGGCCCCGTGGACACGCCCATGATCGTCGGCGTGCACGAGCCCGGCCTGCTGGCGGCGGACCCCGAGGGCGTCGGCGCGCGGATCCATCGCGCGATGCGGCGCGGCGAGGGCGTGGTCTACACGCCCGGCTACTGGCGCCCGGTCATGGCCGCCGTCCGCTCCATCCCCGACCGGCTGTTCAAGCGGCTGGACTGGTAGCCTCGCCCGGCTGGCGGCTTCGCTCGCCGAGGGCGTCCGCCAGCGCGTGGCGCTCACGGCGAATCCCCGGTCCCCCGCCCCGCTGGCGGCGATCATGGGCGGAGACAGACCGAGCCCCCATGCCCCTCCGCTACACCCTCCAGGCCGAGTGCCCCGAGACCGGCGCCCGCGCCGGGCTGATCGAGACCGATCACGGCACCATCGAGACGCCCATCTTCATGCCCGTCGGCACGGCGGGATCGGTGAAGGCGCTCTCGCCGCGCGCGCTGACGGAGGACGTCGGCGCGCAGATCATCCTGGGCAACACGTACCACCTCCACCTCCGGCCCGGCCGCGAGGTGCTCCGCGAGATGGGCGGGCTCCACCGGTTCATGTCGTGGGACCGGCCCATCCTGACGGACTCCGGCGGCTTCCAGGTCTTCTCCCTCGCGGAGCTCCGGAAGATGAGCGAGGAGGGCGTCCGCTTCCGCAACCACCTCGACGGGCAGTACCTCACGTTCACGCCCGAGAACGTGGTGGACACCCAGCGCGACATCGGCAGCGACATCATGATGGTGCTGGACGAGTGCCCGCCCGCGACGGTGGACGAGGCGACGGCGCGGAAGTCCAACGCGCTCACGGTCCGCTGGGCCACGCGCGCCTTCGCGCACTACCGCGCGACGGAGCCGCGCTACGGCCACCACCAGGCCCTCTTCCCCATCGTGCAGGGAGCCGTCTACCCGAGCGTCCGCCGCGAGAGCGCCCGCCAGCTCCTCGAGTTGGACGCGGAGGGCTACGCCATCGGCGGGCTCAGCGTGGGCGAGACCGCCGACGTGATGTACGACATCGTGGAGGTCGTCAACGAGATCCTCCCGGCCGACCGGCCGCGCTACCTCATGGGCGTCGGCACGCCGCAGAACCTCATCGAGAACGTGGCGCGAGGCGTGGACATGTTCGACTGCGTCATGCCCACCCGCAACGGCCGCAACGGCACCCTCTTCACTACCGAGGGCATCGTCAACATCAAGAACCAGCGCTGGCAGACCGACGACTCGCCGGTGGACCCCGGCCTGGACCACTACGCCGCGCGGACCTTCTCGAAGGGCTACCTCCGCCACCTCACCAAGGCCAACGAGCCGCTGTTCATGGAGATCGCCTCCATGCAGAACGTCGGCTTCTACCTCTGGCTCATGCGCGAGATGCGGCAGGCCATTCTGGATGGGCGCTTCCCGGAGTTCCGCCGCGAGTGGAGCGAGCGCGTCGCCCAGAAAGCCTGACCGCCCGCCCCGCTGGCGGGTGCCGCCGGCGAGCCCCGGGTCAGGCCTCGCGGGACCCTCGCGGCCCTTTCCCGCATCGAACCCCTTTTCTCCCTCTGCGATGACCTCCAAGCAACGGGCCCACCTCCGCAAGCTGGCCCACCCCCTCAAACCCCTCCTCCACGTCGGCAAGGACGGCGCGTCGGTCGCCTCCGTGCGCGCGCTGCGGCAGGCGTTCAACACCCGCGAGCTGGTCAAGGTGCGCGTGCTGGACAACGCTCCGGACGGCCCGCGAGGCTCCGCCGAGGCCCTCGCGGCCGAAGTGGAAGGCGCGAGCGTGGTGGCCGTGGCCGGCCGCAACGCCGTGATCTACCGGCCGGACCCGGACGACCCGCAGATCCAACTCCCGTGACCGACCCGCTCCAGATCCTCGTGCTCTACGGCTCCGTGCGGACGGAGCGGAAGGGCATCCGGGCCGCGCGCTACATCACCCGCCAGTTGAGCGAGCGCGGCCACGAGGTCACGCTCGTGGACCCCGCCGACCTGGACCTCCCACTCCTGGACCGGATGTACAAGGAGTACGATGAGGGCGAGGCGCCGGCCGTCCTCGCGGAGCTGGCGGCCGACATCCAGCGCGCCGACGCGTTCGTGATGGTGACCGGCGAGTACAACCACCTCCCCCCGCCCGCGCTCCTCAACACCATCGACTACTTCCTGGAGTCGTGGTTCTGGCGGCCGAGCGCGATCGTGAGCTACTCCGCCGGGCGGACGAGCGGCGTGCGCGCCGCCTCCCACCTGCGCGATCTGCTGGCGGAGATCGGGACGGTCTCGCTGCCTCGGGCGCTCGCCTACGGGCAGGTCGGCTCCGTCTTCTCCGAGGACGGGACGCCATCAGAGGAGCACGCCGACCGCTTCGCGAAGGGATTCGCCCGGTTCGCGGACGAACTGGAGTGGTACGCCCGCGCCCTTCGCGCCGCCCGCGCCGAGGGGCTCCCCACCGGCTAGCGTCCCGCTGGCGGTCTCCCTCCGAGCGTTCCCAGCGGCGATCCGCGCACGCGTGGAACGCAACCGATCCGGCGCCGTCCGTATCGTGCTCGTCCTTCCCCTCTCCTTCCCGACCATGCGCAGTACCGGCGCCATCGTCCTTCTCGTGATCGTCCTCCTGATCGGCTTCGCCGGTTGCGCGGGGTGCGGCACCTACAACTCCCTCGTCGCCGCGGACACCCGCGTCGAAGAGGAGTGGGCCAACCTGGAATCCGTCTACCAGCGGCGGGCCGACCTCATCCCGAACCTCGTCGCGACGGTCCAGGGCGCGGCGGACTTCGAGCAAGAGACGCTCACGGCCGTGACCGAGGCGCGCACCCGCGCCGTCAACATCGAGCTCACCGGCGACGACCTCGACGACGCCTCGCGCGTGCAGGCCTTCCAGAACGCGCAGACCGAACTCGCTGCCGCGACGGGCTCGCTCATCAACCTCGTCCGCGAGGACTATCCGGAGCTCGGCGCGACCGACGCCTTCCGCGATCTCCAGGTCCAGCTGGAGGGCACCGAGAACCGCATCAACACGCAGCGGCGCGATTACAACGCCGTGGTGGCGGACTACAACCAGTCCGTGCGGACCTTCCCGAACAACCTCATCGCGGGGATCACCGGCTTCGGTCGGAAGGTGCCGTTCGAGGCGGAGGCCGGCGCAGAGAACGCGCCCGACGTCAGCTTCGACTAGCAGCGCCTCCGCGGGGCCTCCCCGGAGGCTCCGCCCGAGGCCAACGCCCTCCTTCCCGTCCGCGTGCGTCTCGCCCGCCTCTTCCCCCTCGTCCCGGCCCTCCTGCTGGTGGTCGCGCTCGGCGCTTCCGCCAGCGCGCAGCGGTTCGCGCTCCCGCCCGCGCCCACGGACCTCCCGATCCAGGACACCGCGGGTCTGCTCTCCGCCTCGGAGCGGCAGGCGCTCGGGCAGAAGCTCGTCGCCTTCGACGACTCCACGGGCGCGCAGCTCGCCGTCGCCATCGTGCCGACGGTGGACGGGGCGGACCTCAACGAGTACGCGACGGCGCTCGGCCGCTCGTGGGGCGTGGGCAACGCGGAGGAGGACAACGGCGTAGTCCTGCTCGTCGCGCTGAACGACCGCCAGCTCTACATCGCGACGGGCTACGGCGCGGAGGGCCCACTGCCGGACGCGCTGGCGGCGCAGATCATCCGCGAGGTCATCACGCCGCGCTTCCGCCAGAGTCAGTTCTACGCCGGGCTGGACGAGGGCACGGACGCCATTCTCGCGGCGCTCCGCGGGGAGTACGAGCCCTCGGCGCAGCCGCGCCCCACCGCCAGCGGCGAGGGGCTGGACGCCGCGCTCTGCCTCGTATTCGTCATCTTCATCGTCTTCTTCGCCCTCGCGATGGCGAACCGCGGGCGGCCCGGCCCGCCGTCGTCTGGCGGCCGGCGTCGGCGGGGGCGGAGCGGCCCCGGCGTCATCTTCATCCCGACGAGCGGCGGCTCGTGGGGCGGGAGCGGTGGCGGATTCGGCGGTGGCTTTGGCGCCGCCAAAAATACACCCTTTTAGGTGATTTTCCGAAATGATTTCCCGTATAATAGTTGTGTTATGT
>DUBD01000102.1 GCA_012960515.1 Bacteroidota bacterium
GCCGAGCGGGAGGATGACCCCGTAGTACCCGGGGCGGTGGTAATAGCCCTCGAGGTTGTCCCAGCCGAGGCGATCGGCGTAGACGACCGCGCCGAAGAGGACCATGATGCCGTCGCCCATGAACTTGTCCAGCGTGCCGCCGTGCTCGTCGATGAGGTGGACCATGGCGTTGAGGTACTCGTTGAGCAGCGCCGTGACCTCGTCCGGCGGCGTGGCCTCGGAGAGCCGCGTGAAGCCCGCGAGGTCCGTGAAGACGACCGTGACGGGCCGCCGCTCCGCCTCCACGGCCACGTCGCCTTCCTGGTTCAGGATGCGGTCCACCACCTTCCGCGGGAAGTACTTCCGCAGGCGCGAGCCGCGCACGATCTCCGCCAGTTGCTCGCGGACTTTGTCCTGCAGCGTCGCGTTGAGCCCGGCCAGCTCGCCGTTGAGCCGCTCCACCTGTGCCTTCTCCGCCGCGAGCTCGGCCGTCCGGGCGTCCACGAGCCGCTCCAGTTCGGCCGCGCGCGCGCGGAGGCGGGCGGTCCGCACGCGGTACGCGCCGAACGCCGCGCCCGCCAGCACGAGGGCGCAGAGCGCGAGGAACCAGCCGGTCTGCCAGAAGAACGGGCGGACGCGGAAGGGCACGCTGGCAGGCGTCTCGCTCCACACACCGTCGCCGTTGGAGGCCTGCACGCGAAAGACGTACGTGCCCGGCGCGAGGTCCGTGTAAAACGCGGAGCGGCGGGTCCCGGCCTCGGTCCACCCCTCGTCCCGGCCCACCAACATGAACCGGTGCTGCACGCGGTCCGGCGCGAACGTGCTCAGCCCCGCGTAGTCGATCTCGATCTCGCGGGCGCCCGGCCCGATGGCCACCTCGCGCGCGCCGAGCGGCACCGGCTCGCCGTTGACCACCAGCCGCTCCACCGCCACGGGCGGCACCCAGGCGTTCCGCCGGATCGCCGCCGGGCGGACTGCTGCGACGCCGCCGTTCGTCGGCACGTACACCGTCCCGTCCACGGCGACGGCCCCGGCGGGCTGACTGCCGCCGTTCGCCTCGGCGGATGGCAACCCGTCGGCCAGGCCGAACAGGCGCATCTCCGCCCGCTCGCCGCTTCTCGCAGCGGCCGCCAGCGCGGCGGGCGTGGCGCGGGCCACGCCCCGGTTGGAGGAGATCCACAGCGCTCCGCTGGCGTCCGCCATCACCTGCGGGACGATGTCGCTCGGGAGTCCGTCGGCCGTCGTGAGGCGGAGGAGCGGGCCGCCCTCGCGCGGCCCCGTCGGGGTGTCCGGCTGCACGATCAGGAGGCCGCCGCCGTCCGTCCCGGCCCAGACCCGCTGGCGGGTGGCGTGGACGGAGAGGATGTTGTCGTCCTCGGTTCCGGGGACCGGCTCCGCCGAGCCGCCCCGCACGCGGAGGAGCCCCGCCCCGTAGGTCCCCACCCAGAGCACCCCGCCTGTGCTCCCGAGCGCCGTGACGGGAGCCGCGAGATCCGTCGCGGGCTCGAACGCCGCGCCGGTCCATCGCGCGAGCCCGGTGGAGGTCCCCGCCCAGAGCGCGCCCGCCGCGTCCTCGTGAAGCGCGAGGACGAACGGGTCCGGCAGCCCGCGTCCCGGCGTGAGGCAGCCTGCCACGCGGCTGTCCACGACGCGGCAGATCCCCTCGCCTTCAATGCCCGCCCACACGGTGCCATCGCGCGTGGCGAGGACCGTGGAGACGTCGTTCCCGAGGAGTCCGTCTGCGGCCGTGAGTGTGCGGGTCGAGCGGCCATTCTCCACCTTCGCGAGGCCGCCCGTGGTGCCCACCCACACGCCGCCGGCAGGATCCGCGGCGACGGTGTAGGCGCGGTTGTCCGGCAGGCCCTCCGCCGTCGTGATAGGCGTGAACGGGGCGTCGCGGAGGCGCGCGAGGCCGCCGCCACCCGTCCCGACCCAGAGGCTGCCCTCGGGGTCGAGGAAGAGGTCCAGCACGGTCCCGAGGTCGGCCCCGCCGAGCGACTGCACGGCGTCCACGGTCTCCCCGCGCACGCGGAGCAGCCCCCCGCCAAACGTGCCGACCCAGAGCGTCCCGAGCCGGTCCACGACCATCGCTTCCGTCTCCAGCCCCTGCCCGGCTGGCGCCTCGGCCCGGCGGCGGAGCCGGCCATCGCGGAGGTAGCCGAGCGGGTGCGCGCTCAGCGGCCCGATCCACAGCCCACCCTCGGGGTCCGCCGCCAGCGCCCCGATGGGCTCCGCAGCGGCCCCGCCCAAACCCGCGAGGCTCCGGATCTCACCGCCCTCCACGCGCGCCAATCCGCCGCGCGTCCCCACCCAGACGCCCCGCGCATCGGCCACGAGCGCGCGGACGTAGGCGTGCGGCAACCCGTCTTCCGTACCGTAGCACGCCAGCGCCCCCTCGCGCAGCCGGCACAACCCGTCGAACGTTCCGACCCACAGCGTCCCGTCCGGCTGCACCGCCAGCGCGCCGACGGCGGGGTGCGGCAGCTCGTCCGGAGGCGCGACCTGCCGCACGCGGAGGTCGCGGTCCACGCGGAACAGCCCCGCCCGCCGCGTGCCGACCCAGACGCCGCCCGAGGGGTGTGCGGCGAGCGAGCGGATGTCCGCGTTCGGCAGGCCGCCTTCGCCTCGCGGGACCGTCGTGAACGAGACCCCGTCGAACCGGGCGAGCCCTTCCTGCGTGCCGAACCAGAGGTGTCCGCTCCGGCTCCGCGCGATCGCTTCCACGCGGCTCTGCGGCAGCCCGTCCTCGTTGCCCCACGCGTCCGCGACGTACTGCGTGAGCGCCTTGTCCGGATCGAGGTCTCGGAGGGTAGCGGGCTGGGACGCGCTGGCGACCGGCACCGCCAGCGCGAGAGCGCAAAGGATCCGTCGGAGCATGTGGGTGTGGGCGTCCCGCACGATAGCACGGCGCAGGGCCCGGCGCATGGGGCGGACGGCATGAGAGTAGGACAGACGCGTACGCCACGTTCGGACGGTGCCGGGCTTCAGATACCCTGCCGCTGACCGATGCTACCCTTCCTCCGTACGATATAGGCCTGGCGCCCGACCCTCTCCGCCGCTATGCGCGTTCGTTTTCCCGCTTCCGCCCTCGCCCTCGCGCTCGTCCTCGCGGCGTGCGACACCGCCGCCCCTGAGTCGGACGGCCTCTCTGACGACTATACCGCAGAGGAGTACGCCGCGGACGCCCTCGCCGATGGCGTCTCCACGGAGGCCCCCGCGCTGACCGGCTCCGTCGGGCTGGCGGCGGACTCCAGCGATCTCGTGGTCGTGTTCGTGCCGAGCGTTCTGGACCCCGTCCTGGCGTCTGACGTCGTGTTCACGGGTCAGGACGTTCGCCGCCGCGGCTACATCCAGGAGACGCAGCCCGCCGTCGCCATCCGCGTGCCGACGGTTCTGCTCCCGGTCCTGCTCCCGGTCTTGGAGTTGAGCCCGCTCGTGGAGCGCGTAGAGGACGACATCGTCTTCGTGATCCCGGCCCTCGAACTCGGCCCGGAGCCCTACGTCCCGCAACGGCACGACTACACTGGCGCCGCGGAAGACCTCCTGCTCGGCGAGGACCCCTCGTTCTCCGGTCAGATGCGGCCGTGGAGCATGAAAACGATCGGCGCCAACCGCTCGTCTGCGGCCTCCGGTGACGGCCAGGGCGAAACGCCCGTTGACGTGTACGTGATCGATAGCGGCGTCTCCCACAGCGATCTCAACGTGGTCGAGAGCGTCGCCTTCTACGAGGGCTCGGACCCCGGCTCGGACCTCCACGGCACACACGTCGCGGGCATCATCGGCGCGATCGATGACGGCGACGGGGCGGTCGGCGTCGCGCCCGGCGCGCGGATCCACTCGCTGGACGTGTTCGGCGGCAGCGAGACCGCCTCCATGAGCCAGATCATGCGCGCCGTGGATCACGTGGTCGCGGCGAAGCGGGCGAACCCGAGCACGCCCATGGTCATCAACCTGTCGCTGAGCGCCTACGTCGGCACGACGGCGTTCAACGCGCTAGACGAGACCGTGCAGGCTGCCATCGACGAGCGGATCCCCGTCGTGATCGCGGCGGGGAACGGCTCCGCCAACGCGGCCGCCTTCTCCCCCGCGCACGTCCGCGACGCGATCGTGGTCGGTGCCGCGGACTCGGACTTCAACTTCGCGTTCGACTTCTCGAACCGCGGCCTCCACGTCGATCTCCTCGCGCCGGGCGTCCGCGTTGTCTCGACGGGGGACGGTGACCGCTACGCGCGTCTGGACGGCACGTCCATGGCCGCGCCCCACGTGACCGGCGCCGTCGCGCTGATCCTCTCCGCGACGCCGAACGCCTCGCCGGCCTCGGTGCAGGGGACCGTGAAGCGGAACGGCCGCAACAAGGTCACCGTGCGCCCGCCGAGGACGACGCCCCGCATCCTCTGGATCGCGCGGCTGTAGGCGCTCAGCCCTCGCCTTCCGTCCGGCTGGCGGCCTCCGCCAGCGGGGCGTGGTACAACCGCGTCGTCGGGTAGGCGAAGGCCAGGTCGTCCCGCTCCGCGAAGGCGTCCAGGATGGCCTCCCAGACCGTCTCCTCGCCGCCGCGCACCTGCCGGGGCGGGGAGAGGTAGCGGAGCGTGAGGCGGACGCCGTGGTCCAACACGTCGGTGTAGACGGTGGGCGTGAGCTTGTTGTAGAAGATGAGGTAGCTCTTGGCCGCGCGGCGGAGCGTGCGCTCGCTCGCGCTGGTCGACGGCCACAGGTCCGACATGACCCGTTCGCTGCGGATCGGCGGCACCGGCACCGGTAGGGCCGCCGACCTCCTCGGGGCGGTCCTGGATGCCCAGATGGCCGGGTTGGCGGTGGTGGCCGACGGCGTGCCGATCGCCGAGGTGGACGCAGCCTG
>DUBD01000103.1 GCA_012960515.1 Bacteroidota bacterium
TTTCGTTCTGGTGGGCCGCGAGCGCGTGCTCGCCCCGCCAGCTCCCGCGCCCCTCGAACCGACCCGCCCCGGCGATCCGTTCGATGGAGCCCGCCGCCGACTGGCGCTCGCCCTCCGCGAGCACCGACGCCAGTCCGCCGCGCGCCCCCTCGAAGGGATTCCGGCCCCGCCCGTGCGGGGTGAGCGGACAGGGGAGAGGCCCGCGCCTCAACACACCGCGCCACACGGCGCACACCCCATGTACAAGACTGCGATCACGCAGACGATCGAGGTCGGCGGCAAGACGCTGACCCTCGAGACCGGCAAGCTCGCCAAGCAGGCCGACGGCTCCGTCGTCACCCGCCTCGGTGACACGGTCATCCTTTCCACCGCCGTCATGATGGACGACGTCCGCGAGGGCCAGTCCTTCTTCCCCCTCACGGTGGACTACCGCGAGCGCTTCTCCGCGAAGGGCGCCTTCCCCGGCGGCTTCTTCAAGCGCGAGGGCCGCCCGACGGACAAGGAGACGCTCTCCTCCCGCCTCATCGACCGGACCATCCGCCCGCTCTTCCCGGACGGCTTCCGCAACGAGGTCCAGGTCCTGAACTACGTCCTCGCCGCTGACGAGGAGATCGACGGCGACGCCATCGCCGGTGTCGGCTCCAGCGCCGCGCTGGCGCTCTCCGGCGCGCCCTTCGACGGCCCGACCGCCCACGTCCGCGTGGGCCGCGTGGACGGCGAGTTCGTGCTCTACCCGACCGTCACCGAGCGCGAGGCGTCCGACTTCGACCTCGTCGTCGCCGGCAAGTCCGACGCGCTCGTGATGGTCGAGGGCGAGATGGACGAGGTCTCCGAGGCCGACATGGTCGCGGCGCTCGAGTTCGCCCACGAGGCGATCAAGACCATCGTCCAGGGCATCCACGACCTCAAGGCCGCCTTCGAAGAGGAGCGCGGCGAGATCACGCCGAAGACCTACGAGACCGTCGCCCCGGCGAGCGAGCTCGTGGAGAAGATCTACGGCATGATCAAGGACGACGTCGATAGCGTCCTCCGCCAGCCGTACGAGAAGTCCGCGTTCTACGGCGGCATCGGCGACATCAAGAAGAAGCTCATCGCCGACCTCTTCGGTGAGGGCGACGACGCCGTCGACGAGATCGAGGGCGGCTACTCCAAGGGCGATGTCAAGGAGGCCTTCAAGGCCGCCGAGAGCCAGGTCATGCGCGAGATGATCCTCGACGAGGGCCGCCGCCTCGACGGCCGCTCCACGACGGAGGTCCGCGAGATCTGGAGCGAGATCGACTACCTCCCCCGCGTGCACGGCTCCGCCGTCTTCACCCGCGGCGAGACGCAGACGCTCGTCATGGCCACGCTCGGCACCGGCCGGGACGTGCAGGCCGTGGACCAGGTCTTCGACCAGGAGGACAAGCGGTTCTACCTGCACTACAACTTCCCGCCGTTCTCCGTCGGCGAGGCGCGGTTCCTCCGGGGCCCCGGCCGCCGCGAGATCGGGCACGGCATGCTCGCCGAGCGCGCGCTCTCGAAGGTGATGCCGAGCGAGGAGGAGTTCCCCTACACGGTCCGCCTCATCTCGGACGTGCTGGAGAGCAACGGCTCCTCGTCCATGGCCTCCGTCTGCGGTGGCTCCATGGCCCTCATGGCCGCGGGCGTCCCGCTGAAGAAGCCGGTCGCGGGCATCGCGATGGGCCTCATCGCGGACGGTGACAAGATCGCCATCCTGAGCGACATCCTCGGCACCGAGGATCACCTCGGCGACATGGACTTCAAGCTCTGCGGCACCCGTGAAGGCATCACGGCCTGCCAGATGGACATCAAGATCGATGGCCTGAGCATGGACACCATGAAGGAGGCGCTCGAGCAGGCGAAGGCCGGCCGCGAGCACATCCTCGACGAGATGGCCAAGACGATTGAGGAGCCGCGCGAGGAGATCTCTCCGAACGCCCCGCGCCTCATCCAGGTCGTCATCGACTCGGAGTTCATCGGCGCCATCATCGGGCCCGGTGGCAAGATCATCAAGGGCATCCAGGCCGACACCGGCGCGCAGATCGACATCGACGAGCGCGAGGGCAAGGGCTTCGTGACCGTGGCCGCTCCCAACATGGACTCCGCTCACGCGGCGGTCGAGATCATCCGCGGGATCGTCTCCCAGCCGGAGGTCGGGGAGACCTACACGGGCACGGTCAAGAACCTGCTCCCGTTCGGCGCGATCCTCGAGATCCTGCCGGGCAAGGAGGCCATGCTCCACGTCTCCGAGATGGCCCACGGCTACGTCAACGACCCGGCCGACGAGTGCCAGGTGGGCGACAAGCTGGAGGTCCAGCTCATCGAAGTCCGTGACGGTGGCAAGCTCCGCGTGAGCCGCAAGCCGTTCCTCCCCGAGCCCACGGAGGAGGAGAAGGAGGAGATGAAGAAGCGCCGTGAGGAGCGCCAGTCCCGCGGCGGTGACCGGGGTGACCGGCGCGGTGGTGGTCGCGGTCGCGGCCGTCGCCGCGACTAACGCTCCCGACTGGCGCTCGCTCAGAGCGGGACCGCCAGCCCAGCGTGCGCCCCCGGTGGCTTCGGCCGCCGGGGGCGCTCTGCGTTCGGGAAGTGCTGGGCCTTCGCGCCGGCCCGTTTGCGCGAACGAGACGCAGGGGATAGGTTCGGGCTCCGCTCAGCCCCGGCGGGTTTTTTCATCACCCCCCCTCTCGTTCCATGTGGTCTGAGTTCAAGGAGTTTGCCGTCAAGGGCAACGTCGTCGACATGGCCGTCGGCATCATCATCGGCGCGGCGTTCGGCACCATCGTCAAGGCGCTCGTGGACGGCATCCTCATGCCGCCCATCGGGCTCCTCCTCGGCGACGTCGACTTCGCCAACATCTTTACCGTCCTCCAGGAGGGCGACCCGGCTGGCCCGTACGCCACGCTCGAAGCCGCGCAGGAGGCCGGCGCCGTCGTGATGGCCTGGGGCGCGCTCGTCAACACGGTGATCTCGTTCCTGATCGTCGCGTTCTCCGTGTTCGTCTTCGTGAAGTGGATCAACCGCCTCAAGCGTGAGCAGGAGGTGGAGGCCGCAGAAGAGCCCGCCGCTCCCGAACTGACCGCCGATCAGCAGCTGCTCACCGAGATCCGCGACCTGCTCCAGACCCGAGCCGTGTGACCCGCTGGCGGTTGCTCCGGCCGATTCAACAGCGCCCCCAGGCCCTCGGCCCGGGGGCGCGTTCGGTTCATCCCGCGATGTAGGCGTCCTCGAACCCGTCCGCCAGCCCGCCGGGCACGAGGATCGTGTGGCCCGCGAACAGGCCGCCGTCCGCGAACGCCAGCTCGAACTCGCCGCCGGGGTAGAACCCGATGGACTCCAGGCGGATGCGGGAGGCGAACGCCTCGGCGGTGATCTCGTCGCCGGGCTCACACCACGCGCCGTTGTAGTCTTCCAGGCAGCGGCTCGTCGCAAACGTGGTCGCGCGGCTCCGCCAGCCCTCCAACTCACGCGCGAACGCCACGGCGGTGGCGACGGAGGCATCCGGTCCGCCGTCCGCGTCCGGGAGGATGTGCAGCGTGACGGGAGGGTCAGCGGCCGGAAGCGCGCCGGCCCACCAGTCCAACTCGTCGTCGTAGAGCAGAACGCCGAGGCGCTCGGTCGCAACGGAGGGCTTCATCTCGCGGCGCTGGCGGTGGCGCTAGCCGATGGTGTCGAAGCCGCAGCGCTCCGCGAGCACGTCCGGGAGGCGGACCGTGCCATCGACCTGCTGGTAGTGCTCCAGTAGGGCGGCCACGATGCGCGGCAGCGCCAGCCCGCTCCCGTTGAGCGTGTGGACCGGCTCCGGCTTCGCGCCGTCCTCGGGACGGAACCGGACGTTCGCACGGCGCGCCTGGAACGCCTCGAAGTTGCTGACCGAAGAGACTTCGAGCCACCGGTCCTGTCCGGCGCTCCAAACCTCGAGGTCGTAGGTCTTCGACTGCGTAAAGCCCATGTCGCCGGTGCAGAGCACGAGGCGGCGGTAGGGGAGACCGAGGGCTTCCACCGCGCGCTCCGCATCCGCCAGCAGCGCCTCCAGGTGCTCGTAGCTGTCCTCCGGCCGCGTGAAGCGGACGAGCTCCACCTTGTCGAACTGGTGCAGCCGGTTCAGGCCGCGCACGTCCTTGCCGTAGCTCCCCGCCTCGCGCCGCCAGCAGGGCGTGTACGTGCAGTACATCGCCGGGAGCGCGTCTCTGGAGAGGATCTCGTCGCGGTGGAAGTTGGTGACGGGGACCTCGCCGGTAGGGATGAGGTAGAGCGCGTCCCGCTCCATCTCGTACATCTGCGCCTCCTTGTCCGGAAGCTGGCCTGTGCCGATCCCGCTGGCCTCGTTGACGAGCAGCGGCGGCTGGATCTCCGTGTAGCCCGCCTCGGCCGCCATGTCGAGGAAGAGCGAGATGAGCGCCCGCTGCAGCCGTGCGCCCTTCCCGATGTAGAACGGGAAGCCCGCGCCGGTCACCTTCGCGCCGCGCTCGAAGTCGATCAGGCCGTGGCGCTCGGCGATCTCCCAGTGGGGCAGGGGCTCGAAGTCGAACGCAGGCTTGTCGCCCCACGTCGCCGCGACCTCGTTGTCTTCGGGCGATCCGCCCTCGGGCACGCTCTCGTGCGGGAGGTTCGGGACCTGGAGCATGAGCGCCTGGAAGTCCGCGTCCAACTGGCGGACGCGCTCCTGGAGGTCTTTGACCTTCGCCTTGACCTCGTTGCTCTCCTGCACGAGCCCCTGCGCCTCGTCACGCTTACCCGCCTTCATGAGCGGCCCGATCTGCTTGCCGAGCTCGCCCTGGCGGGTCTGCAGCGCCTGCAGCTCCGTGATCGCCTCGCGCCGAGACGTGTCCGCCTCCAGCACGCGGTCAACGAGAGCGGGATCGCCCTGGCGCTTGCTCGCGATGGCATCGCGGACGCGTTGGGGGTGGTCGCGGAGAATCTGGGCGTCGAGCATGAGACGGGAGAAAGGGGGCGCGGAAAGCTAGCCTGTCGCGTTGGAGCCTTCCGGTCCTCCGACGCCTCTTCACCCGCGCGAGTAGCTTCGCGTTACATCCCCCCTCCGACATGTCCCGCTTCGCGCTCGTTCTCGTGATCCTGATCGCCGGTTGCAGCAGCGGTACTCCCGCCCGCGATACCGTCCTCCTGACCGGCTCCTCGTGGAGCGTGGAGCGCATCGTGAGCGCGGATGGCAGCGTGGCGCGAGGCGACGGCGAGACCATCGCGTTCGGGGCAGACGGCTCGCTCTCCATGTCCTCGTGCAACACCTGCCAGGGGCGCTACGAGACGCGCGGCAACCGTCTGATCATCGACGAGGGCTTGCGATGCACGCGGAAGGCCTGCATGGCGGACGAGGTGGAGCTGGAGCGGATCGTCAGCGGCACCCAGCTCGTGGAGCGCGACGGACCCTACCTCATCCTCACGGCCGAGGTGGAGGCCGGAGCCCCGGACCCGCCGCGCGTGATCCTGCTGCCCACGGAGGCCCCGGCCTCCGCCGCGACGAACTAGCGCCCGCCCGAACCGCCAGCGGGCGGCCCCACGCCCAGCTGGCGGCCGAGCTGGTCGAGCGCGTCGTCCAGCGGCGTGGCGCGGAAGCCGAGCTCCGTCTGCGCGCGGAGGGTGACGAGTCCGGCGCGGAGCGGGCGTGGGGCGCCGGGGTGCAACTCGTCCGTCGTGACGGGGCGGAGGAGGCTGCGGTCGTAGCCATAGCGGTCCGCCAGCCGCTCGGCGAAGGCCCGGGTGGAGACGTACTCCTGCCCGGCGATGTGGTAGAGCCCGTGCTGCCGGTCGCGGATGACGAGCGCGATGGCCTCGGCGAGATCCGGGATGTAGGTGGGCGTGCGGTACTGGTCGCTCGTGACCCTGACCTCGCGGCCGGCAGAGAGCTCGCGGACGAGGAACGTCGCGAGGTTCAGCCGGCCTTCGGGATAGCCTACCACGTCGCCGAAGCCGAGCGTGGTCCGAAGCGTGGTCCACGCGCTCAGCGCACTGCCGTGGATGGCGTTCTCCGCCGCCAGCTTGGAGCGGCCGTACGCGTTGATGGGCGCGGGGAGGTCGGTCTCGGCGTAGGGGCCGGCGCTCCCGTCGAACACGAAGTCCGTGGAGAGGAAGACGAGGTGGGCCCCCTGCCGGTGGCAGGCGCGCGCGAGGCGCTCGGTCGCGTGGACGTTGACTGCCCAGCACGCCTCGCGTTGCTGCTCACACGGTTCCACCTTGCTCATCGCGGCGAGGTGGACCACGGCCGTCGGCGCGAAATCCAGCATCACGCGGTGTACCGCGCGGGCGTCCGTCACGTCGAGTGGGATCCACCCGCCGGAAAACTCGGTCATGCGGGGCCCATCGCCCCATCCGGTGAGCAGGAGGTCCAGCCCCGGCCATCGCGAAAGCCGACGGGCGACGGCCTGGCCGACGAGCCCGTCCGCGCCGGTGACGAGGACGCGAGGCGGGATCACGCGCTAGGCCGCGGCGGCGCGCTTCTCCGCCACCGACTGGCGGAGCGTCTCCACGATGCCCGCCAGCGGGGCGCCGGGGGTGAACACGTGGTCCACGGTCCCGGCGGCGGCGAGCGCCTGGGCGTCGGCCTCGGGGATGGTGCCGCCTGCTAGCAGAAGCACGTCGTCCAGTCCCTCGGCATCGAGGGCCTGACGGATCTTGGGGAGCACGGTGTTGTGCGCGCCCGAGAGGATGCTCACGCCCACCACGTCCACATCTTCTTCCAGCGCCGCGCGAACCACGACGGCGGGCGTCTTCCGGAGGCCGGTGTACACCACCTCCATGCCCGCGTCGCGGAGCGCGGCGGCGACGACTTTCGCGCCGCGGTCGTGCCCGTCGAGGCCGACTTTGGCGATGAGAACGCGGATGGGGCGGTCGGTCATGGCTTAAAGGTACACGAGCCCGCCGATGCCCCCGCCGAGGTCGAAGTCCGTCTCGTCGATGAGTTGGAGGCGCGGGGACACGAGACCGTAGATCTCGATGTCGCGCGTGGCGTACAGCGAGAGCCCGATCCCGAAGGACGCACCGAACGCGGTGTCGGAGTTCTCGCGGGCTTGCACGAAGACGCCGGGGCCGTAGAAGAGCGCGAGGTCCGCATCGCCGGGGATGCGCGTTTCGCGGAGGAAGTAGTGGCCTTCGAGGGAGAGCTGATCATCGCCGTCGCCGAGGTCCCAGCCCGCCGCCAGCGCGACGGAGCCACTCCCGGCCCCGAACTTGAGCGAAACGCCCGTCGGGTCTCCGAGTTGGGCGCCGATCCCGGTCTGGGCCGAGGCGGCGGAGGTGAGGAACAGGGCGGCGAGGAGAAGGGCGAGGCGTGAGAGGCTAGGCATCGACGGTTGCGGCAGCGAGGTGTTCGCGGAGGTTATCAGCCCGCGCGAGATCGAGGCGTCCGGAGAGGATCAACCGAAGCTCTCGGCGCCGGGCTGCTGCCTCGTACCGCTCACGCTCGTCGTCCGTTTCCGGCTCGATGGCGGGAATCGGGATGGGGCGCCCGCTCTGGTCCACGGCTACGAACGTGAAGAAGGCCCGATTGCACTTCCGCCGCTGCCCGCTGGCGGTGTCCTCCGCCCACACGTCGATCTCCACCTCCATCGACGTGGTGAACGCCCGATTCACGACGGCCTCGATCAGGACCACCTCGCCGAGTGCGATGGCGCTCTTGAAGTCCACGTTGTCCACGCTGGCCGTTACGCACGTCCGGTTGGAGTGTCGCATCGCGGCGATGCCCGCGGCCACGTCCATGAAGTGGAGGAGGCGCCCGCCCATGAGGTTACCCAGCGTGTTGGTGTCGTTGGGGAGCACGAGCTCATTCATGCGCGTGCGACTGACGGAGGGGGCTTTGGACTTCATGGGTTAGCGTGAGAGGGCGGAGCGGCGGTGTGACAAGCTACCGGCGTGAAGCGCGAGGCAACCGTGAGGGTCCCGCGTTCTCAGGTCCCGCGCACGCCTTTCCTTCCGTTTCACGATGCCCCGCTTCCTCGACCCTCTTCGGCGCGCGGTCCCCGCGTGGGGGCACCGGCTGATGTACGGGGTCGTGCGGCCGCTGGCGCCTCGGATCCCGCTGCGAGTGCTGGATGCGGTCGGGCGGGTGCTGGCGGCCGGCGGGGCCGTGGCGTTGCTCGCGGGGGACCGAGGCCGCATCCGCCGGTACCTCCGGCTGGCGGGACGCCCCGCCAGCGGGTGGCCACTCCTCCGGCACGCGTACGCCGAGGCCCTCGCGCGCTTCCGGCACAACGTGGCGTATCTCGTCCCCGCGCCACCGCATCGGGTGTCCGAGCGGGTCGCGGCCATCGTGGGGCCGGCGGTGTTCACCACGCGGAGCACGTACGGCCAACTCGCGCCCTCGCGCTGGTTCGCCGACCGGGACTTCCGCATCATCCGGACGCCGTACGGCGGGGAGGAGGGGCCGCCGCCGGAGGCCGTGGAGGATCCCGCCGCGCGCTGGCGGGCGCATCAGGCAGGCGTGAGACGGCGGCTTCTCTCGGACTGGCAGATTCCCCCGACGGCCTCCCCTCGCGATTACTTCCGGACGCTCCGCAGCGGCCGGTCCGTCGTGCTCATGCAGGACGTGGTGGACCCAACGGGGCAGGCGCCGGTGCGCACGTTCCTCGGCCTCCAGCGCTCGATGGCGGTCGGCGCGGTGCGGATCGCGCGGATGGCGGGCGTGCCGCTCTACCACCTCACGACTCGGTTCGAGGGCGGAACGGCGGTCGTGGACGTCGTGGGGCCGCTGCCGCTGGACGAGGACGCGCTGCTCCGCCGGATGGAGGACGAGATTCGCGCGGACCCCGCGAGTTGGGAGCTCTGGCAGATGGTGCTGGACGCTGAGCCGCCGTCCGCAATGCCCTCGCGCCTCCCTGCATCGGCCGAACTGGCGGCTGCCGCGTAGCGTCTGCTCACCGGAACCGCCAGCGCAGGGCGGCGGAGCCGGTCAGGTCTTCTGCGGCTGCTGCTTCGCGGCGGGGAAGAGCACGTTGTTGAGGATCAGCCGGTAGCCCGGCGAGTGCGGGTGCAGCGAGAGGTCCGTCGGCGGGTCGCCGACGAGGTGCTGGTAGTCCTCGGGGTCGTGGCCGGCGTAGAACGCGAAGAAGCCGCGGCCGACGGGGCCGTAGAGGTAGCGGACCGTCCCGGTGGGGTGCTGCCCGAGGACGACGATGCCGGGCTTGAGCGCGTCTTCGCGGAAGGCCGTCGTCTGGCCCATGAACCCGCGCACGCTGGCCACGTGGTTCTGCGTCAGCATGGACGGCACCGGGTCGAAGCGGGCGGAGAAGTCGAACAGCGTGAAGTAGTCCACGGCGGGATCGCGCAGGCTCATGGGCGGGGGCGCGTCCAGGTCCGAGTGCTCGTACTCCATCGGGTTGAGCGAGGGCTGGAAGTCCTGGAACGCGAGCGTCTCGGAGAAATCCAGCCGGCTCAGCGCGTCCGGCGCGATGCCGTCGCCGTCCATCTGGGCGGGCACGATGTCCGTCGCGTGGGATGCCAGCGCGAGGTCGAACGTGTCCGTCCCGCTGCACATCGCGAAGAGGAAGCCGCCCTGTGCCACGTAGTCCCGGATGGTCTGGGCGACCGCCAGCTTGTGCTGGCTGACCTTCTGGTAGCCCGCGGCTCGCGCGGCCGCCTCCGCCTCGCGCTGTTGCTGCTGGTACCACCCCTGGCCGCGGAACGCCGCGTAGAACTTCCCGAACTGGCCGGTGAAGTCCTCGTGGTGGAGGTGGATCCAGTCGTAGTCCGAGAGCGAGCCGTCCAGCACGTCCTCGTCGTAGATCTGCTCGTAGGGGACCTCGGCGTAGGTGAGCGCGAGCAGCACGGCGTCGTCCCACGGGAGCGTCTGGTCCGGCGCGTAGACGGCGATTTTCGGCGCCTTCTCCAGCCGCACGACCGACGTGTTGCTGCCCGGCGCTTCCACCTCAGAGGTGACCGCCGGCCCGCTGGCGGACTCGAAGCGGACGCCCCGCGCGCGGAGCTCGTCGCGTAAGCCGGCGTCGTCCGGGGCGAGGAACGCGCCGCCGCGGTAGTTCAAGAGCCAGTCCACGCCGAGCCCGTCCGCCAGCGCCCAGTAGACGGCGCCGTAGGCGCGGAGGTGGTCGGACTGCGCCTCATCCATCGGGATGAGCAGGTCCTGCGCCGACGCGCTGGCGGAGCCGCCGAGCGAGGCCGCCAGCAGGACGAGCGCGAACGAGCGGATGCGGGAAAGGAAGTGGGGCATCGGGTCAGGTGCGGACGGTCTCGCGGAGGGCGCGGAGCCGTTCGCGGGCACGGGGCGCGAGGAGAGAGCCGGGGTACTGGTCCAGCAGGCGGCCGTAGGCGTCCAGCGCGGCGGCGGGGTCCGCGAGCCGGTGTTCGTGGATCTCGGCGGAGAGGAAGAGCGCGCGGTCCAGGAAGTAGGAGCGGGGGTGCTCCTGCGGGATCCGCTCGAGCGCGGCGAGGGCCTCCTCGTAGCGGCCGAGGTCGCGGAGGGCGTGGGCGCGGAGCACGAGCACTTCGTCCGCGAGGGGGTGCTGCGGGTCGTCTGCCGCGAGGCTGTCCAGCGTCGCGAGGGCGTCCGTGTGCAGGCCGCGGCGGTGGAGCAGCGCGGCCCGCCCGTACTGGCGGAGGGCGGCGTTCGTGGAGTCTGGCCCGGCGTTCTCGTCCAGGGTCAGGCGGAGCGAGACGGCGTCGTTGGCGACGTCCGCGGCGGTGTTGTCGTCCATCGCCTCGGCCCGCGCGAGGGCGGAGTAGAGGAAGCCCTCGTAGAAATCGATGAGCGCGAGCTCGTATCGCGCCTGCTCGGCCAGCGGTCCGATCCGGACGCGGTCTTCCACGCTCTGAAACTGGTCGCGGGCGTCGAACAGGTCGCCGCGCTGGAGGGCCACCACGCCGAGGTCCAACTGCGCCTGTCCGAGCACCTGCGGGTCGAAGGACGACGCCATCAGGCGGGTCAGCGTGGCCTCGGCCTCGTCGGGCTGGCGGTAGACGTGGAGGTAGAGGTCCGCGAGGTTGCGGAGGGCGGCCGTGGCGTCGGGGTGGCCGGGGAAGTCCTCAGCGAAGCGGGCGTAGGCGTCGCGCGCCCGGTCGAAGAGCGGCGTCGGCAGGCCGGACGCGGTGGACTCGCCCGCCAGCCGGGCGCGGGCTTCGGCGATCCGCGCGCGGTGGAGCAGGGCGGGCGCCACGAGCGGGCCGTCGGCGTAGCGGTCCAGGATCACGTCGAGCGCGGCGTCGGCCTCGTCCAGCGCGTCGGCGGCGAGGGCGGCTTCGGCGAATCGGTAGATAGCAACCCCGTCGCGCCCGTCCAGACGGTCCACGGCGCGGGTGGCGTCCAGCGCGCGGCCGTACTCCTCGCGCTCCAGCGCGACCCACGCCTCCATCTGGCGGAAGGCCGCGTTGAAGGGGTCCGTCGCCACGGCCTCGCGGATGGCCGCGTCGAACCCGTCGAGCGCGCCCGCGGACTCCGCCAGCCGGGCGAGCCGGCCCTGGACGGTCCGGACGTGCTCCGGCTCGGTGCTGAGGAGCGAGAGGTAGAGCGCCGCCGACTGGCGGTACTCGCCGCCGAGGCCGTAGAGGTGGGCCAGCTCCAGCTGGAAGAGGTCCTCGCGCCCGAGGTGGTCACGCCCCTGCGCAAGCACGGCGGCGGCTTCGGAGAACAGCCGGAGCCCGCCGATGCCGTTGGAGACGGTCCGGTACGTCTGCTCCAGATGCGGCGCCAGCTGGACGGCCTCGGCCCACGTCGCCTCCGCTTCTTCCAGCCGGCCCGCTTTGTAGAGCGAGACGCCGCGCTGGGTGTACAGCCGCACGCTGGCGCCGTCCGTTTCCAGACGGGCGTCCACGAGGGCCAGCGCGTCGTCGAACCGGCGGGCGGTCTCGTAGGCGTCGAGGAGGCGGGTGAAGACCGGCAGCGAGCGGGGCTCGGCCGCGTAGAGGTCTTCGAGGAGGTTGACCGCCTGGTCCGTCTGGCCGGCCTCGCTCAGGCGCCGCGCGAGGTCCAGCGTCTCGCGGACCGACCGGTCGCCTCGCGCCACTCCTGCGACGCCTTTCTCGAGGGCGGGTTCGTCTTCGAGGGACAGCGGTGGATCCTGCGCGAGGACGGGCGCAGCGAGGAGGGCGAGGGCGAGGCAGGCGGCGAAGCGCACGGAGGATTGGGACGGTCTCCCCGAAGGTAGGCGGGACGGGCGGCTATCTTCGCCCGCCCTTCGGCCAACGGCGCTGGGGACCCTGTATTGCAACGCCATGATCCCGGATCTCCAACGCCCCACCTCCCGCACCTACCGTCCGGCCCGCGAGGTCGTCGTGCTGGGGTCCACGGGCTCCATCGGGACGCAGACGCTGGAGGTGGCGGCGCTCTTTCCCGAGCGGCTTCGCATCCGGGCGCTCTCGGCGGGACGCAACTGGGAGCTCCTGGCGGAGCAGGCGCGATCCGTCCGGCCGGAGCGCGTTGCCA
Source organism: Bacteroidota bacterium (assembly GCA_012960515.1). Classification (GTDB taxonomy): domain Bacteria; phylum Bacteroidota; class Rhodothermia; order Rhodothermales; family Rubricoccaceae; genus Rubricoccus. The sequence continues at coordinate 12,383 of DUBD01000103.1, forward strand.
TCGTAGACGAGGCCGCAGCCGGCCCTCTTCGCGCCGCGCTGGCGGACACCGGCATCGAGGTGGTGGTGGGAGCAGAGGCGCTCGTGACGCTCGCGGCGGACCCCGAGGCGGACGTGGTCGTGGGCGCGGTGGTCGGGGCCGCGGGCCTGCGGCCGACGCTCGCCGCGCTGGAGGCGGGGACCGACGTGGCCCTCGCAACGAAAGAGGCGCTCGTGATCGCGGGCGCGCTCGTCACCGAGGTCTCGGCGCGCACCGGCGCCCGCGTGCTCCCGATCGATAGCGAGCACTCCGCGCTGTTTCAGTGCCTCGTGGGCGAGCCCGCGGCCTCCATCGAGCGGGTCATCCTGACCGCCAGCGGCGGGCCGTTCCGTGACCGCGACCCCCGCACGTTCGGCAGCGTGACCGCCGCCGAGGCCCTCGCGCACCCCAACTGGGACATGGGCGCCCGCATCTCCGTGGACTCCGCCACGATGATGAACAAGGGGCTGGAGGTCATCGAGGCGCGATGGCTCTACGACCTCGCGCCGGACCAGATCGGCGTCGTAGTGCACCCGCAGTCCATCGTCCACTCCGTCGTGGAGTTCGTGGACGGGTCCGCGAAAGCGCAGGTGGGCGTGCCGGACATGCGGGTGCCGATCCAGTACGCGCTCACCTTCCCGGACCGGTGGCCCGCGCCGCACCCGCGGCTGGACTGGGGCACGCTCGGGACGCTGGACTTCCGGGCACCGGACCTCGACGCCTTCCCCGCGCTGGCGCTCGCGTTCCGCGCGATGGAGGAGGGGGGCGCCGCCCCCGCCGTCCTGAACGCCGCCGATGAGGTGGCCGTGGCTGCGTTTCTGGACGGTCAGATCGGCTTCACGGACATCGCACGACTCGTCGAGGAGGCGATGGACGCGCATGGCGGCGCGCCCTCGAATACGCTCGACGACCTCCTCGCGGCCGATTCCGCCGCTCGCCAGCACGTCCGCCAGTCGCTCACGGTGAGCGCAGACGCGGGCTGAATCGGCGCTGGACCGGGGACGGACCTAGCTTCGCGCCACAAAATCTCATTCCACTCGTTGGGATCCGGGGCCGCCGCGGCCCGCCTTCCCCACACTGCTTCCGTTCGTTGTGCTGACCGCGCTCTCGTACATCTTCTGGGTCGTCATCGCGCTGGGCATCCTCGTGTTCGTGCACGAGCTCGGCCACTTCCTCTTCGCGCGCCTGTTCGGGATGCGGGTGGACGCCTTCTCCCTCGGCTTCCCGCCGAACATCTTCGCCAAGCAGGTGGGGCAGACGGAGTACCGGATCGGCGCGGTGCCGCTCGGGGGCTACGTCAAGATCGCCGGCATGATCGACGAGAGCCTGGACGAGGGGGACATGGTGGAGTCCGAGCCCGAGCCCGACGAGTACCGATCCAAGCCGGTCTGGCAGCGGATGCTGGTCATCTCGGGCGGCGTGATCTTCAACGTCATCTTCGCGTGGATGGTCTACACCGGGCTGAACCTGGTCTACGGCGAGCGCTCCACGCCTCCGGAGAACCTGCCGCTGGAAATCCTGCCGGGGTCATTCGCCGCCGAGCTCGGGCTCCAGAGCGGAGACCGGGTCTACGCGCTCAACGGCGAGCCGGTGGAGCGTCTGGAGGCCGCATTGAACCCGCTCACGTTGTCCGACGAGAACCTCCGGCTCACCGTGGTCCGTGGCATCGACACGGTGACGGTGACGGGGATGGAGGGGGCCCTGACCCGGTTCTCCCGCGCGCAGCGCGAGGCGGAAGAAGCGGGCGAGGAGGACGCCCCCGGTGCCATCACCGGCATCGTCGCTCGGCGGCCGACGATCGTGTCCAGCGTGAACCCGGGCTCGGCCGCGGACGAGGCGGGCCTCCGCCCGAACGACCGCGTGCTCTCCATCGACGGGGAAGCGGTGGCCTCGTGGGAGGCGATGACGGAGGCGGTGCGCGAGAGCAACGGCCGCCCGCTGGCGGTCGTCGTGGAGCGGGGCGGCGCCTTAGATACGGTCAACGTGACGCCGCGCGAGGCGGGCGGCTCGTACGTGCTCGGCGTGATCTCCGACCCGAACGTGGTGGGGAGCAAGCTCCGCGACCTCGGGCTGGGAGAGAGCGCCAGCCTGGGCGCGGAGCAGACGGTTGGGATGCTCGGGATGTACTTCGGCTTCGTGGGCAAGCTGGTGTCCGGCCGCGAGAGCTTCCGCGAGAACGTCGGCGGCCCGGTGATGATCGCGAAGCAGGCCAAGGAGGCCGCGGACATCGGCGGGATCGCGTTCTGGAACATCGTGGCCACGCTCTCCATCGCGCTGGCGGTGTTCAACATCCTGCCGGTTCCGGTCTTGGACGGCGGGCACCTCGTCTTCCTCGCCTACGAGGGCATCGTGCGGCGCGAGCCCTCGCTCAAGTTCCGCATCGCGGTGCAGAAGGCCGGGATGGTGGCGCTCCTCGCGCTGATGGTGTTCGTCATCTTCAACGACGCCGTCCGGATCTTTGGCTGACCCGGTCGCGGAGCGGACCTGCATGGAGTGCGGCGGCCCGATGGAGCGCGGCTTCATCGCCGACCACTCCTACGGTGGCATCGTGCAAAGCCTGTGGGTGGCGGGGGGCCCTGACCGCGGCCGGTTCTCGAAGAGCATCAAGGTGAAGCGGAAACGGCAGTTCGTCGTGGAGACGTTCCGATGCGCGTACTGCGGCGCGCTCCGTTCCTACGCCCCCGACGCCTAGGGCCCGTCCCGTTGATCCGGGCTCGGGCTGCGCGGGGCCTCTGGCGCGCCCTACGTCGTGGTCCTCCTCGTCCGATGCCTCGGCCTCGTCGGGCGCCGAGCAGGCCTCACCCGCGGCTCCCGCTCCCCTGCGAGCCGACGAACATGACGGACCTTAGCGCCGCCGACAGCCTCCGCCAGCGCGGCGGGACTCGGCGGCCTTTCACCCGGGCTCCCCACCGGCCGGACTAGCTTCCGCCCATGCCTGTCCAGCTCTCCGATACCCCCCAGACCGACGCCGACCGTGCCGCGCAGGCCACGCTGCAGTCGCGCGGCGAGATCCCGGCGCACATCGCGTGCATCATGGACGGCAACGGCCGCTGGGCGAAGTCCCGCGGCAAGCGCCGCGCCACCGGCCATCGGGTGGGCGTGGAGTCCGTCCGCGAGGTCACCGAGGCGTGCGCCCAGCTGGGCGTGGAACACCTGACGCTCTACACCTTCTCGACTGAGAACTGGCAGCGGCCCCGTGCCGAGGTCACGGCGCTGATGGAGCTGCTCGTGCGCACCATCCGCCGCGAGGCGGAGAAGCTGCACGCGAACGGCATCCGCCTCCGCGCCCTCGGCGACCTCTCCCGCCTGCCCTCCCGCGCGCAGCGCGAGATGGAGGAGGCCATGCGGCTGACCGAGGGCAACACGCGGATGACGCTCGGCCTCGCGCTCTCGTACTCCGGCCGGTGGGAGATCACCGAGGCCGCCCGCCAGCTGGCGGCGCGCGCCGCGGCCGGAACCCTGGACCCCGCCGCCATCACCGAGGCCGATGTGGCCGCTTCGCTCCCGAGCGCCGCGACGCCCGACCCCGACCTCCTCATCCGCACCGGCGGCGACTTCCGCGTCAGCAACTTCCTGCTCTGGCAAATCGCCTACTCCGAGATCGTCGTCACGGACACGCTCTGGCCGGACTTCCGCCGCGAGGCGCTCTACGCGGCCGTCCGCGAGTTCCAGAACCGCGACCGCCGCTTCGGCCGCGTCGAGGACGACGAGCCCGCCTCCGTGGAAATCGGATGAGCGTGGGGCACGACGGGGCCCCCTCGCAATAGCCCGTTGCCCGGCCCGTTCGCGCCGGGATTTCGCCCGTTCTGCCTGAGGGGCCTCGCACGTGCCCAGGTAGCTTCCCCACCGGTTGGTTCAACTGCGCTCCATGCATCGTTTCCGTTTCGTGTTTGCCGCCGCGTTGGCGGTTCTGACGGCCGTTCCCGTCCTCGCCCAGCCCGTCGCGCAGACGTACGAGATCTTGGGCGTAACCGTCGAAGGGGTCGAGTCCGAAGCGGACGAGGCATACATCATCTCCGTTGCCAACCTGCGGCCGGGGACCCGGGTCGCGCTCCCCTCGGATGAGGCGTTCGGGCAGGCCGTGCGCAAGCTCTACCGGCTGGCCCAGGCGTCCGATGCGGAGATCCTCGTGGACCGCGTGACGGGCACCGGCGTCTTCCTGACCATCCGCGTGGAGCAGCAGGCTCGTCTCGGCGAGGTCACGCTGGAGGGGCTCAGCCGCGGCGAGCGCGACGACATCACCGATCGCCTCCCGCTCATCCGCGGCCGCCGCGTGCGCCCGGGCGACGTGGAGCAGAGCCGGCTCATCGTGCAGGAGTACCTCCGCGAGAAGGGCTATCGCCTCGCGACGGTGGAGGTGGACCAGCAGCCCTCCGGTGACGACCGGCTGGCGATCACGCTCACCGCGGACAAGGGCGACCGCGTGGAGGTGGACGACGTGGTCTTCGTGGGCAACGAGAACTTCTCCGAGCGCACGCTCCGGAAACGGCTGAAGAACACGCCCGAGGACCGCTGGTGGCGGTTCTGGAAGAGCGAGACGTTCACGCAGTCCGGTTTCGAGGAGGACAAGGACGCGCTCATCCGCTACTACAACGACCGCGGCTACTACGGCGCCCGCATCGTGAGGGACTCCGTGTACCTGCGCGAGGACGCCGCCAGCGGGGAAGACCCGGAGCTCGTCGTGGAGATCGAAGTGGACGAGGGCCCGCTCTACCACATCCGCGACGTGGTCTTCGAGGGCAACACCGTCTTCGACGACGACCGGCTCCAGTTCGCGCTCGGCATCCAACCGGGCGACCCCTACAACCGGTCCCTCATCGAGAAGAACCTCTACTACAGCCCGGACCACTCGGACGTGGCCAGCCTGTACACGGACCGCGGCTACCTCCGCTTCAACGTGGTTCCGCAGACCGTGGAGGTGCCCGGCGATTCCCTGGACCTCTACTTCGAGATCACCGAGGGCGACGTCTACGAGTTCGGCACCGTCGAGATCGCGGGCAACACGCGGACGAAGGAGCACGTGATCCGGCGCGAGATCCGGACGGTCCCGGGGCAGACCTACAGCCGGCAGGCCGTCGAGCGCAGCGTGCGCGACCTCGTGCAGCTCAACTACTTCGATCAGAACTCCATCGCGGGCGGCCCCTCCATCGTGCCGAACGACGAGGACAAGACGGTCGATCTCGTCTACACGCTGGCGGAGCAGTCCAGCGATCAGCTGGAGCTCTCGGGCGGATACGGCGGCAGCCTCGGCCTGCTGCTGACCGCTCGCGTGACGTTCAACAACTTCTCGGCGCAGAACCTCTTCAACGGGGAAGCCTGGAGGCCCATCCCTTCCGGCGACGGTCAGCAGCTCTCGCTGCAGGTGGTCACCAGCGGCACGCGGTACCAGAACTTCTCCCTCTCGTTCACCGAGCCGTGGTTCCGCGGCCGCCCGACGCCCGTCGGCTTCTCGCTCGGGCTGCAGCAGTACGAGAACTCCCCGACGCAGACCGATTACCGGATCCGCCTGGCCACGGCGCAGGTCTTCGCCCGCAGCCGCCTGAAGTGGCCCGATGACTACTTCCAGGTGGGCACCACGCTCGGCTACCGCCTCTACGACATCTCCGGCACCTCTTCGCTCCAGCTCCCCGAGGGCATCAACCAGGAGCTGACGGTCCGCCAGACGCTCTCGCGAAACGCGCTGGACAACCCGGTCTTCCCGAGCGCGGGCTCCAACAACCAGCTGGCGCTGACCGTGGCTACGCCGCTGCCGGGCTTTATCCAGTACTACAAGGCGGACTACGAGAACGCGTGGTACGCGCCGCTCGGCGGCCGCCTCTCGCTTGCGTTCAAGTCCCAGTTCGGCTACATCGGATCGCTGACGGGAGATGAGGTGGAGTTCCAGCGCTACCTCGTGGGCGGCTCGCCGCTGGAGACGAGCCGGAACCTCGTCGGCTTTGGCAAGGACCTGATCTATCTGCGCGGCTATCCGGCGGAGTCCATCGGGCCGCGCCAGTCGAACAGCTCCGTGGGCGGTCGGATCTTGAACAAGTACCAGAGCGAGCTGCAGTGGGTGGCGTTCCAGACACCTCAGCTCTCCCTCGCGCCGTACGTTTTCGCCGACGCCGCCAACGCGTGGGACGGGCTCTCGGACTACGATCCGTCCGAGCTGTACCGGTCCACGGGCGTAGGGGCCCGCGTCATCCTGCCCATCCTCGGTCTCGTGGACCTGAACTACGGCTACGGCCTCGATTCCTTCGAGCCGCTCCCGGGGGACAGCGACAGCGGCGACCCCCAGTGGCGGTTCCAGTTCACCCTCGGTGCCGGCTTCTAACCATGATGCGATTCCTCTCCCTCCTCGCCGCCGTCCTGCTGGCGGCCGCCCCCGCCAGCGCGCAGCAGCGCATCGCGCACGTGGACACCGAGGCCGTGATGCAGCGGCTCCCGGAGTTCCAGAGCGCCCAGCAGGAGGTCAACCGCCTCACGAGCCAGTACCAGGCCGAAGTGGACGCACTGATCCGCGAGGCCGAGGCGTTGGAACAGGAGTACGCCGCGCGCGAACTCCTCTACACGGATCAGGAGAGGGAGACGAAGCAGAACGAGATCACCGCCAAGCGCTCCGAAGCCGACGCCCTCCGCCGCCGCTACTTCGGCCCGCAGGGCGAGCTCGTCCGCCAGCAGCAGTCCACCCTTCGCCCCATCCAGGAACGCGTTCTCGACGCGGTGGAGACGGTGGCGGACGAAGCCGGCTACGACTACGTCTTCGACCGCGCGGGGGAGATCGTCTTCCTCTACGCGAAGTCCCAGTACGACCTCACGGAGCGCGTCCTCGACGAGCTCGGCGTTACCACGACCCGCGCGGGCGGCGGCTTGTAGGCCATCCACACTCTCCCCGAACCTGACTTGACACCCCACCACATGACCCTCCGTTTCCTTTTCCTCGCGCTCCTCGCCCTCGGTGCCGCCCAGGCTGAGGCCCAGTCCCTCAAGGTCGGCGTCATTGACCCGGACCTCATCGTCACCCGGATGCCGGAGTACGCGCAGGTCCAGGGCGAGATCAACCAGCTGGAGGCGCAGATCGGCGCGACGCTGCAGGCCAAGCAGGACTCCGCCCGCGCCATCAACAACGAGCTCGTTGCCCTCGCGGACAGCCCGCTCGTGACGGACGAAGCGCGCCAGGAGAAGGAGTCGGAGCTCCGCCGCCTCGTGACCGAGATGCAGCAGGGGGAAGAGCAGGGGCTCCGCCTCCTCAGCAACGAGGAAGTCCGCCTGCTTCGCCCGGCCCTGATCCGGCTCAACACCGCCATCTCCGAAGCCGCTGAAGAGGCGGGCATCGATCTCGTCATGACGCCGGTCGCGAACAACGCACCGCTGCTGATCTACGCCAACTTCGACAGCGAGAACGTGGTGGACCTCACGCAGCCCGTGCTGGACAAGCTCGGCATCGTGATCGAGGCTCCCGCGGAGGGCACCGCCCCGCAGAACTAGAGCCGGGCTCGTCCCGCTCCTCGCGCCCGCTGGTCCCCGACCGGCGGTCCCGCTCGCCGCCTCCGCCAGCCGCGCGCTGGCGGAGCGCCTCAGACGGGACACGGCCCCCCCACGTCGGTATCCTGCCGGACCGATTCTCCCACGCCATGAGCACCCAGACCGTCCCGACCTCCACCGCCGCTGACGTCAAGCGCGTCACCACGCAGACGCTGCAGGAGATGCGCGCGGAGAACACGCCCATCGCGATGCTCACGGCGTACGACTACACCTCGGCGCGCATCCTGGACGCGGCGGGCGCGGACGTGCTCCTCGTGGGCGACTCGGCCTCCAACGTGATGGCGGGACACGAGACCACGCTGCCGATCACGCTAGATCACATGATCTACCACGCGCAGTGCGTGGTGCGGGGCGTGCAGCGCGCGCTTGTCGTCGTGGACCTCCCATTCGGCGCGTACCAGGGCTCCAGCCGCGAGGCGCTCCGGTCTGCCATCCGCGTGATGAAAGAGACGGGCGGCCACGCGGTGAAGCTCGAAGGGGGGGCGCGCGTGATCGAGACGGTCAAGCGGCTCGTCGGCTCCGGGATCCCCGTCATGGGCCACCTCGGCCTCACCCCGCAGAGCATCTACAAGTTCGGGACCTACAAGGTGAGGGCGCGAGAGGAAGACGAGGCGGACCGGCTGCGCCGCGACGCGCGGAAGCTGGAGAAGGCTGGGTGCTTCGCCATCGTGCTGGAGAAGATCCCCGCCGCGCTGGCGGCCGAAGTCACCGAGGCGATCTCGATCCCCACGATCGGGATCGGCGCGGGGGCGCAGACGAGCGGGCAGGTGCTGGTCACCCACGACCTCCTCGGTCTGACGGTGGACTTCAACCCCCGCTTCGTCCGCCGCTACGCGGACCTCGCCGAGACCGTGACTGGCGCGGTGCAGCAGTACGTCGCCGACGTGCGCTCGCGGGATTTCCCGAACGAGAACGAGAGCTACTGAGCGCGGGAATCTTCCCCGCCGTTCCGTGGTCCGCACGGAGACCCGGTTCCACCTTGACCGGACGACTCCCCGACCGCGATGCACGACTCCGTTCCGACTCCGGGCGCCTCTGACCGCCCGCTCATCCTCCTCTCCAACGACGACGGCATCGACGCTCGCGGCATCGCGGCGCTCGCGAGTGCGCTGGATGGGCTCGGCGAGCTGGCGGTCGTCGCGCCGTTCGAGGAGCAGAGCGCCGTCGGGCACGCGATCACCGTGCGCGATCCGATGCGCGTCCACGCCTGGCCCTTCGAGGGGGTAGACGGGCCGCTCTGGGCTCGTGCCGTAACCGGGACGCCCGCCGACTGCGTCAAGATCGCCTGCCAGCGGCTCTTGCCGCGGATGCCAGACCTCGTGGTCTCCGGCATCAACCACGGCCCGAATACGGCGGTCAACGTGCTCTATTCCGGGACGGTCAGCGCCGCGACCGAGGCGTGCATCCTCGGCGTGCCCTCCATCGCCGTCTCGCACGGGGATTGGCGTCCGGAGGACTTCGAGGCCGCTGGCATCGCCGCGCGGCGCGTGGCGGAGCACGTGCTGGAGCGGGGCCTCCCGCCCGGCGTGCTGCTCAACGTCAACGTGCCCGGCGGATCGCCGGACGACATTGCGGGCTATCAGGTCACCCGCCAGGCGCGCGCGCGATGGGAAGAGGAGTTCGAAGAGCGCCTCGACCCCATGAACCGCCCCTACTACTGGCTCGGCGGCCGCTTTATCGACCTGGACGAAGGCGCGGACACGGACCTCCACGCGATGCGCGAGGGGTACGTCTCCGTCACCCCGCTCCAGATCGACCTGACGGCGTACGCGCACCTGGACGACCTCGCGGCCTGGGAGCTCTAGCCGTCCGCTGGCGGTCGTTCTGAGCCGCCGATCTCGTCGAACGCCTCCGCCAGCGCTCACCCTCTGACTCATACCCCTCCAGTTTCATGTCCGACATGCCATCCGCCGGTGACCGCGCCCCCGACTTCGAGGGCGTCACCCAGACCGGCGACACCTTCCGCCTTCAGGACGCGCTCCAGCGCGACGGCCTCCGCGCCCTCGCGATCTACTTCTACCCGAAGGACGACACCCCCGGGTGCACCAAGCAGGCCTGCAACCTCCGCGACAACGACCAGATGCTCGCCAGTGAAGGCGTCGCGGTCGTCGGCGTCTCCGCGGATCCCGTCGAGAGCCACGAGCGGTTTGCCGAGAAGTACGATCTGCCGTTCCCGCTCGTCGCGGACACGGACCGCGCGATCATGGACGCGTACGGCGTCTACGGCGAGAAAAACCTCTACGGCAAGAAGACGATGGGCGTCAAGCGGACGACCTTCCTCGTCTCGCCGGAGGGGACCATCCTCCACGTGTTCAAGCGGCCGAAGACCGCCGCCCACGCGGAGGAGATCCTGACGAAGCTGGAGGCGGCCACCGCCTGAGCCCGTCCCGCTGGCGGTGGACCTCGCCGAGACTCACCGCCAGCGGACGGCTACATCGCCTGCTCGCCGACGGGGAACTCCACGGAGATCGTGCCCGGGTACCGGATCGGGCCGATGGACGTGCGGATCGTCGGCTGGGCTTCCAGGCGGAGGACCGTCGGCTGGGAGCCGTCGCCCGCGAGGTCGCCGATGAGGTCGATCAGGTCGCCGGCGTTGTTGCCGAAGAACCGCACGAGGTCCAGCTCGATGTTGACCGGGAGCAGCGTCCGCTGGCCGGGCGTGAGCGCCGTCACGTCGTTGTAGACGCCGGAGACGGTTTCGGTGCCGTCGAGGAAGAGCGTCCAGTCCATCTCGATGAGCTGCGCGACGGGGTTGCCGTCGGGGTTGTCCGCGCCCACGAACAGCGTGAACTCCAGCGGCACCTCGCCGCGGAGGGCCGCCGCCGTGATGCGCGCGCCATCGGCCACGCCAACCCGCTGTGTCTGCATGAGGCGATCCAGGTCCACGCCGGCCACCAGACCGTTGCCGACGCGGTCGAGGTCGAACTCCACGTTGCGGAGGTTGGCGATCTCCTGGAGCGTGGTGCAGCCCGGCGCTAGGAGCAAGAGGCCGAGCAGGGCGGGGAGGAGGGAGAGGGTGCGGCGCATGGTGGGGGAGATGGGGGGAGCGAGAACGTAGCGACCGCCCCGCGGGTTCACGGCCGTCCGCTGGCGGTTCGGGTCGGGAGGATCAGAACCCGCTGAGCGCCTCCGCCAGCGCCCCCAGCCCGATGCCGCTGGCGCCGGTCCTCGCGCGGAGCGTCGCGAAGAGGTCCAGCGCGAGCATCTGCACGGCGTGGATCGGGACGGCGATCCAGAAGCTGCGGCACCGCCACACGAGCGCGCCCAGCGCGAGGCCGCCGAGGACGGAGAGGTAGGCCTCGGCCACGGGCTTGTCCGCGTGGAGGATGGCGAACGGGACCGTCTGCGCGACGATGGCGAGCGGCGCGCCCAGCGCCCGGCTCGTGCCAAACAGCACGAACCCGCGCCAGAGGTACTCCCAGCCCAGCCAGTAGAAGAGGAACAGCACCTCGTACGTCAGGAAGACGCCCCAGTCCGTCTGCGCGAGGGCGTAGTGCGGGTACTGGCGCTGGAACTCCGCTCCATCGGAGAGCACCCACGTCCCCACGACCACGAGCGGGACGTAGAGCGCCGCGATGCCGGTCGCCAGCTTCCAGTCGCCGAGGCCCAGCCCGGCCTCGCGAGGGGAGAGGCGGAAGCCGACGAGCAGGATCAGGACCGGGATCACGAAGCCGGTCACGCCCTGCGTCCCGAACCACCACGCCCAGCCGCCGAGCCGCGGGTCCTCGAAGCCGAGTGGGTTGTCCAGCGTGTACTCGTAGAAGCGCCGTCCACCGATCTGGAGCTGGAGCAGCACGAGTACCGTCGCGGCGATCATCACCGCGGCGGCTTGCTTCTGGACAGGCGAGAGGCGCGCGACGGCCTCGCGCACGGTTTGCGCCTCTCGGCGGAGACGGTCTATCATGAGAGACTGAACGGCGACGGGCGGGCCGTGGCACGGCCGTTGTTAGGGGCGGCAACCTACCCCCGACGCTCTCGCTCATGCGCCCTCTCGGTCTTCTCGTCCTCTCTCTCGCGCTGGCCGCCAGCGGGTGCGACGTGGACCGCCGCGCGGAGGCCGGGACCGATGAGGCGGTCGGCATTCCGGAGTCGGCGGCGGACCGTGCGCGGTTGGACAGCCTGCTGGCGCCGTACGGCGCGCTTTCCGCCGAGGTGCCGCCCGTCCCGCTCTCCGAGGCGCAGCGCTGGGCCGACTCCGTTCTGGCGTCGCTCTCGACGGACGAGAAGATCGGGCAGCTGCTGATCGTGGACCTCAACCCGCGATTTCTGGCGGGCGCCCGGAATCTGGTGCAAGTGGCCGAGGAGTGGGGCGTCGGCGGGTTCCACGTGCCGCGGCGGATGCCCCCGCGCGAGATCCTGCGCTCTACGAACCTGCTGCAGGAGTCCGCCCGCGTCCCACTCTTCTTTACCGCCGACTACGAATGGGGGGCGGGCCAACCCGGGACCCCACTGACCGAGCTGCCGGCGGCGATGGCGTTCGGCGCCTCCGGCGACCCCCTGCTGGCGGAAGCGGCGGGCGCGGTCTCGGCCATCGAGGCCCGCTCGCTTGGCGTCAACGTGCTGCTGGCGCCCGTCGCGGACGTGAACAACAACCCGCGCAACCCCATCATCAACACGCGCTCCTACGGGGACGACCCGCGCATGGTGGGCCGGATGGCGGCGGCGTTCGTGCGGGGCGCGCAGCGGCGCGGCGTCCACGCGACCCTCAAGCACTTCCCGGGCCACGGCAACACCGGCACCGACACCCACCTCGCCTTCGACGCCGTTCCGGGCGAGTGGGGCGACCTCGCGCTGACCGAGCTCGGCCCGTACCGCGCGGCGCTGGCGGAGAAGCCCGGCATCGTGATGAGCGCACACCTCTGGATGCGGGCGCTCGATTCCGAGGCCACGCCGGCGACATTCAGCCGCCGCGCGCTGGCGGACGTGCTGCGCGACAGCCTGGGCTTCCGCGGCCTCGTGATGACGGACGCGATCCACATGGGGGCGCTGACCTCGCGCTACGAGTTCGAAGAGCGAATCCTGGAGCCCGTCCTGGCCGGCGCCGACATCGTGCTCAACACGTACGACCCGCTCCGTGCGAAGGAGGTGCTCCGCGAGGCGTTTGACTCCGGCCGCCTGACCCGCTCGCGACTGGACCGAAGCGTCCACCGCATCCTCACTCATAAAGCCCTCCTTGGGCTGCACCGTCAGCGCACCAACGCGTCCGCGCGGCTCGAGCGCGTGCTCTCGGCGCCGAGCGGCGAGCGGGTCTCGCGCGCCGTCGCCCGCGCGTCGGTGACGGTCGTGGAGCCCGGCCCCGTGCCGCTGGCGGCGGGCTCGCGCGTGGGCGTGATGCAACTCGCCAACTTCCGCGCCGACCGTGCAGAAGCGCAGTTCGTCGGTGATCTCCGGGACGGAGGGATCGACGTCGTGCCGCTCGCCGCGACGACGGCCTCCGCCAGCCGGGTGGACGATCTGGATGCGCTCGTCATCGCGGTCCACCTTCAGGTGGCCCCCGCGGAACGGCCCACGCTTACCCGAGACCAGCAGCGTGTCGTCGATGCGGCGCTCTCGCGCGGCACGCCGGCGGTCGTCGTGCTCTTCGGCAACCCGTACGCCGCGCTGGACCTGAACGGCTCCGCCGGTCTGATCATGGCCTATGACGGCATCCCGCGGACGGCGAGCGCGGTGGCCGACGTGCTGCTCGGCCGCGAGCCGGCGCCGGGGCGGCTCCCGATCGATCTGCCGGGGCGCTACCGCCGCGGCCGCTCCGTTGCGCTCTAAGCGTCCAGCCCGACTGCGTCGGCGATGGAGTCCAACCCGTCGCGGTCCAGGCACTTGACCAGTCCGCGGTGGATCCGGCGAACGAGCCCGGGGCCCTCGTACACGAGTCCCGTGTAGGTCTCCACGAGGCTCGCGCCGAGCCGGATGCGCCGGTACGCTGCCTCCGCCGAGTCGATACCGCCCACACCGATGAGGGGGACGGAGCCGCCCGTCGTGGTGTAGAGGTGTCGGATCATCTGATCGGCGCGCGCCGCCAGCGGGGCGCCGGAGAGGCCGCCGCGCCCGATCGCGTCCAGCCGGCTGGCGGGCGTCGTGAGGTTGTCCCGGTCCGACGTGGTGTTCGTCGCGACAAACCCCGCGACGCCGTGCCCGAGGCACACGGCGACGGACTCGTTGACGGCTTCGGCGTCCAGCCCATCGGGGCCGGGCGGGGAGAGCTTGACGAGCACCGGGACGTGGCTCGCCTGCCCCGCTCGTTCCGCCATGACGGTCGTGAGGAGTGCGTCGAGGGCTTCCGGGTCTTCGAACGTCTTGCCCTCGGCCGTGTTGGGGCATGACACGTTGAGCACGAGGAGATCCGCGTGGGGGAGGAGGTGGCGGACCGACGTGTGGAAGTCCTCCACGCCTGCGTCGCCCAGAATTCCCGGATCGTGGGTCTTCGCGATGTTCACGGCGACCACGAACTCGGCGGGCCAGTCCGTCCGCCGCAACCGCCTCGCGACAGCCTCGGCGCCCTCGTTGTTCAGGCCCATCCGGTTGATCAGCGCCCGGTCCTCGTTCAGCCGGAACGCGCGAGGCTTCGGGTTGCCCTCCGACGCGCACGCGGTCACCGAGCCGACTTCGGCGAACCCCAACCCGAGCCCGGGCCAGAGCCCCAGCCCTTCGGCGTTCTTGTCGAACCCGGCCGCCAGCCCGAGGGGGGAGCGGAACGGCAACTCCCAGAGGGTCTGAGCCAGCCGCGCGGACGGCCCGCCGTACATCGCGCGGACCACGCCGGGCGCCGCGCTGCCCAGCCGCACCGCCAGCATCCCGGCACCATGCGCCCGTTCTGGATCCAGCCGGAAGAGGAGAGGGCGTACGAGGCGGTACATGCGGGGTGGGGAGCGGCCCTACAGCCTACTCCCCCCCATCGCACACCGCCCGGAAAAGTCCGAGAGCGGACGGTTGTGTTACCAGCCGGGCGTAAAGTTGAGGCCGAACACAGCGCCCGTGTCGTCACGCGAGAGCGGGAAGGCCATGTAAGGCTCCAGGATGATCGCGCCGAGCACGTTGGTCCGGACCGAGGCGCCGACAGAGTAAATCGGCTTCTGATCCAAGAAGGACGTGCTGATCGGTTCGCCGGTCGGGTTCACGAAGCGCTCGTCGATGGTGCCCCAGATCATCCCGGCGTCTGCGAAGAACACGAGCTCGCTGGGCAGGTAGGGGAACGTGATCAGACCCAACTGGGGCACGCCGAGCAGGGGCATGCGCACCTCCGCGCTGGCGAGGGCCACTTTCGAGCCGAACAGCCGCCCCTCGAATGCACCCAGCTCTTCCGCCGTGAACGAGTTGTAGCTGTAGCCTCGGACGAAGGTGCCGTAGCCGAGGTAGAGCGGGCTGAGCTCTTCCGCCGCGGCATCTTCGCCGTAGCGGCCGTAGTGGAGGCCGCGGACGGCGAGGGTGAGGGGGACGCGCTCTGGGAGGATGTCCGGGCGGACCATCTGGTAGCGCCGTGCATCCGCCGTCGCCGTGACCATCGTGAGGCTGCCCGTGGTGCCCTCCACACCGAAGCGGTAGCGGGTGCCTCGGATGGGAGAGGTAAAGCCGAAGTAGGAGTAGTCGCCCACGAACGCGCCGCCCGCCTGTGCGAGGTGGAGCGCCTGGAAGTTGTAGTCCGCCTCGGCAGATTCGCGCCCCGTGATCAGGCAGGGCTCGTATCCGAAGTCGCACGCGACCCGGTCACCGTTCTCGTCGCGCCGCGTAGCGGAGACGATCCGGTCGTACTCCAGGTCGTACCCGATCCGGGTGTAGCCCGCTTGCGCCTCGAACCGCTGGCTCTGATTGAGGGGGTACGCGGAGATCGCCTGGGCCTGCGTGTGGTAGGTGCGGTAGTAGTACCGGGTGAGGTAGCCGCCCGGCCCCCCCTCACTACCAGGGCAGCCCCCTTCCTCGTTCGGGGCGCAGCCCGCGAACACCTGCAGGTACGGTACCTGGCCGACGAGTCCGCCGTAGGTGAGGCGCTTGCCACGATTGACGTAGAGCGCTTGTCCTCCGAGGTCTTTCAAGGTGCCGTTCGCGGAGACCGCGACGCCCAGGACGTTGTCGGAGAGCTGGTCGGAGAAGAGGAACTGGATGCCACCGGCGACGCCGAACCCGGAGCCGTAGTAGCCGCCTCCGTACCCGACGCCCACCTGAGGCTGGCTCACGTAGTCCAGAGAGAGCCGAGACCGGTACTCCCGTGTCGGGAAGGCCTGGGCGGCTGGGAGGCCGGCCTGGGCGTCCGCGAGGTAGCCCTCCACGGTGCTCCGCCCGATCGCATCCGCCGGGGGCAGGATGTCCGCCTCCACGCGCGCGGTGAGGGGGCGAAGCGGCGTGCCGCTGGCGTCTTGCTCGGCCACGCGGTAGACGGAATAGCGCTGTGCCTCGAACACGGAGAACGCGAGCGAGCCCGTCCCCTTCGCGACGGACAGGGCGGGGGAGAGGTCCGCGATGCCGGCGACGCCCGTCGCCAACTCGGTCACCTGGAAGATCTCGCCCGTCTCCACCGCCAGCCGGAAGACGTCGTTGAAGCCGCCGCGGTCTGAGATGAAATAGAGGCTCTCGCCGTCGCGGCTCCACGCCGGGTTGATATGCTTGCGGCCGGGGAACGGGTTGAGCACCTCGATCTCGCCGGTCTCGGTGTCAAGAAGCGCGAGCCGGACGGGGGCGAAGACGAGTCGCTCGAAGTCGGTGCCGGGGCCGCGGTCGGTCACAAAAGCGAGGCGGCGGCTGTCCGGGTGCCAGTTGGGCTGGAGGTCCGTGTAGCGGTCGCTCGTCAGCTGGCGGACCTCGTCGGTGGCGAGGTCCACGGAGTAGAGGTCCGTGATGCCGCCGGCGACACCCGCGAAGGCGATCTGCGAGCCGTCTGGGCTCCACGTCGGGTCCTTGATGGCGCCGATGCCGCGGATCGAGATCCGCCGGACGACATCGCGGGAGTCC
>DUBD01000104.1 GCA_012960515.1 Bacteroidota bacterium
GCGCGGCGTTCGACCGCGCGTGGCGCGCGCGGCTGCTGCAGAAAATGCTGGACCGCGGCTTCCCGCCGGACGAGTGGCTGGACGTGCGCATCTCCGCAGATGGGGACTACTGGAAGATGTACGTCAACGACGAGCGCGTCTCCAACGCGCCGGGATTCCCGTTCCCCCGCGCGAGCAAGCTCCACGTCTTCCTGAGCGTCTACCGCTACTCGCTCTACCTCGATGACATCCGCATCGCGGAGGGCGGGCCGAACAACGTCCCGGACGCCTTCGGCGACGACGACCTGATCGAGACGACGGCCATCCGGTTCGACTTCGGCAGCGACCGGCTGCGGCCGGAATCCACCGGCATCCTGGACGAGATGGCGGCGCTCATCCGGGGCACCTCCGGGGCGGTCCAGATCGAGGGCCACACCGACAGCGACGGGACGGAGGCGTTCAACCAGGACCTGAGCGAGCGCCGCGCCGAGGCGGTCCAACGCTACCTCGTGGGCGCGGGCATCCCCGCGAGCCGCCTCACGGCGGTCGGCTTCGGCGAGAGCCGGCCCGCCGCCAGCAACGACACGCCCGAGGGCCGAGCACAGAACCGCCGCGTCGGCTTCCGCCGGATGAACTAGCCCCCGACCGCCATGCCTCGCCTTCTCCCCCTCGCCGCGCTGGCGGCCGTCGTCGTCGCGCTGAGCGCCACCGCCAGCGGGCAGGAGTGCCCCACCGGCCTCACGTACGAAGGGCAGGCCGCCCTCTGCGTCCACATCGACGCCTCGTGCGAGACCGACATGCCCGCCACGAGCGGGGCGTTCTCGCTCAAGGGCGAGACGTGCCTGCCCCACGCCTTCTTCCAGGCCGCGGACCGGTGCACGAGCACGGGCGTGAGCGCGGGCGGCCCCTGCCTCGTCTGGACCGACGAGACCGCCCCGCAGGCCGAGGAGGCCCGCGCCATCCTCGCCAGCTACGCCGGAGGCGGCAGCCCCATTACGGGCGGGTGCGCCTCGGGGCTCTCGGTCGGGAGCGTCTGCGCCCAGGTGAGCACCACCTGCGTCTCCGGGTTCTCGGACTTCGGCGGCGCGTGCTACGGCGCGGCCGTCGATGCCTCCTGTGAGGGGACGGGCGTTTTCCTCCAGAACGAGGGCACCGCCGCGTGCGCCGCGTGGACCAACCGCGAGGGCGCGGACGCGGCGCGAGCCGAGGCGAACCTGACCCGCCTCCGCGCGGGCGAGCTGAACGTCGTCACGGACCCTGCCGACCTCCCGGACGGTTTCGGGACGTACCCCGCCCACCTCACGCCCGCGTGCATGGACGGCATCGACAACGACGGGGACGGCGCGACGGACTATCCCGAGGCGGGCTGCACCAGCCCGTTCGACCACGAGGAGACGCCGGAGGACGGCGAGGGCGAGGCGTTCCAGTTCTTCTCCGGCCCCCAGATCGACAGCAGCGTGCAGATGGCCGCCCTCCAGCACTGCCGGGATCGGGAGCAGGTCGCCGCGGACCGCCGCGCGATCCTGGACTACTGGCACCTCCAGGCCCTCCAGAACCACCTCATCCCCACCTACGACTACCTCGCGACGGGCCCCGGCACCGCGATGGACAGCGCGTTCGTCCGCCTCGGCGGGTCGGGCCGGGAGTTCGGGTTCAACAGCCGCCATCCCGTGGACCGCGAGTGGAACGGACAGGTGGACTTCGCCTTCGGTTGGGGGCGTGGTCAACACCTAGAGGTGGGCGTCGTCTGCAACGTCTCCGGCTTGGTGGATGTGCGCTCGTTCGGCGGCCTCGGGGCGCGCGGCGCCGAGGGCGGAGACCAGCGCCACAGCTGGGGGCCGTTCGATCCCGAGAAGTACCGGATGCAGGCCGGCGACCCCGACGTGCGCGTGACGGAGTTCAACCGGCTGACCAGCTCCTACCTGGACGGATTCCGCCCGGCTCCAATCTTCTACGGGTCGGCGGAGGTCGCCTACCTCACGCCGGACCGGCACTACCTCGTCACGGTCAAGACGCGCGCCAACTCCGGGGGGTACGCCGCCCGGATGAACACGCCGGACGGGTTCCGGATGGTGGCGGCGCCCGTGAGCATCGGGCCGTGGAATCTGTGCACGGCGGGCGAGCTGACCCAGCCGGCCTCGGCCCTCGCGTGCGTCAACAACCAGGGCCGGGCGGAGATCAGCGACCCGCCCGACGCGTCGCCCTACGTCAAGTGATGCGCCCGCTCCTCCTCGCCGCGCTGGCGGTCTCGCTCATCGGTGCCGCCAGCGCGCAGCCGGACGGTGCGCCGCTCGGCCTCGGCATCGCGCAGCCGGCGGGGCTGGCGGCGGACCGGCCGCTCTACTTCTTCGGCTCCGCCGAGGCGCAGGACCCGCTGGACAGCCTGACCGTCCGCGAAGGCCCGCACCACTTCGAGATCGCGACGGCGCCGCCGTGGCTGGACCCGGAGGTCGCGCAGGTGGAGGAGGTCACCGTGTGGCTCCGCGTCGTCGGGGTGACCCGCCAGCGCGCCGAGGTGATCGTCCACGGTCGCGAGGTCCGCTGGCCGCCGCGCACGATGTGGGTGGAGCGCGAGGCGGTCCGGTTCGTGCCGTGGGCGGCGTTCTGGCTGGAGGTCCACTCCATCGAGACGCCCGAGGCGGCGCCGTTGCACCTCGCGCCGGACGGCGAGACGGTGGGGATGACGGAGACCGGGCGCCCGCTCCACGTGCTGGAGGTGCGCCATGGGTGGGCGCGCGTGGCGTGGGCGGAGGCCCCGGAATCCGAGGCCGGCCCGCTCGGCTGGGTCCGCTGGCACGACGGCCGCCGCCTCCTCGTGCGGTACTCGCTCCGAAGCTGAGCGGGTCGGCGCGGCGAGAGGTGCCGCCAGCGGGACGGCGAGAGATTGGGGGTGGAGGTGTACGTTGCTGCGTTTGTTGCCCTTGCATCCCCCAGTGGCTCGCGCGTTCGTCCTGCTCCTCGCCGCGCTGGCGGTCGCCCCCGGCGGGCGGTCGCAGTCCGAAGCCGGCGCCGAGATCGCGTTCGAGCGGGCCGCCCGCGTGGAGGCGGCGCTGCCGCAGTCGTCCGTCTACGAGATCCGCGAGGACCGCCGCGGCTTCCTCTGGTTCGCCACGCGCGAGGGGCTGGGGCGGTGGGACGGCACGACGATGCGCACGTGGCGGCGCGACCCCTTCGACCGCGCCTCGTTGCCCGGCAACATCGTCCGCCAGCTCGTCGAGGACGGGGCCGGGGACCTCTGGGTCCGCGCCGAGGCCACGGACTGGACGCCCAAGGGCATCGCGCGGCTCATCGGGCCGGGGCACGAGGCGGTCCGCCGCTACGGGCACGCCGGCGCGCTGCTGATGGTAGGGCCGGACGGGGAGGCGTGGCTTGCAGATTCCACGCACCTCTGGCGCTTCTCGCGGGAGGCCGACCGGTTCGTCCGCGCCCGCCCACGGCTCCACCGAGCGCCCGCTACTGTCGGGATCGCCACGCGAGACGGCGCGCTCTGGGTGGCCTCCGCCGGCGGGCTGGCGGTTTACACCGGCGGCGCGGCGCGGGCCGTCCCGTTCGACGAGCCGTGGACCGGCGACATCGGCAACAACCCGCACCACGGCGCGATGGCGGAGGCGCCGGACGGCACACTCTGGATCGCGGGCTCGCGGCTCGGCCGCCTCCGCGGCAGCCGCCAGCGGGTGGAGACGCTGCCGCTTGCGCGCCCGGAGATCGCGGGCTACGGCGACGGCTTCGGCGCAACGCGGCTGCTTCCGGACGGCGGCGGGCTCTGGATGGCGTCGCTGAACGGCGTCTACCGCTACACGCCAGGCGATGAGGGCGCGGGGACGCTCGCGCGGCACTCGCTCCGTCTGCCCGGCGACATCGAGACGCAGAACTGGGTGACGGGCCTCCACCGAGACCGCGCGGGCACGCTCTGGGCGGGGACCGTCTGGGGGCTGCATCGCGCCACGCCCGGCGGGCGGCCGTTCCGCCTCATCGCACACGACCCGGACGACCCGGACACCATCGGGAGCGGGATCGTGCTCTCCATCACGCGGGACCCGCGCGGCTCGCTCTGGATCGGGACGCTGGGCGGCGGGCTCAACCGGATCGCGCCGGACGGCGCCGTGACGCGCTACCGCCACGATCCCGCGGACCCCGCGACGCTCCCGCACGACTGGGTCTGGTCGCTGGCGGCGGACCGCGAGACGGTCTGGATCGGGACGGGCGAGGGGCTGGCGTCCATCGCACTGGACCGGCCGGGGCGCGTCCGGCGGCACCTCTACCGCGAGAGCCCGCGCGACGGCTACGGCCCGAGCGCGAACGCCCTCCACCTGGACTCGACGGGCACGCTCTGGTTCGGTCACATCGGCGGGCTGTACCGGCGCTCGCCGTCGGGCACGGTGGCGGTGACGGACCTCGCGACCTCCATCGAGGCCGTGCGGACGGTCCCGGGCAGTGCGTGGATTACCACCGCCGAGGGCCTCCGCCAGCGGGGCGAGGACGGCACGGTCCGCGCCTTCCGCCACGACCCCACGGACCCCCGCTCGCTCTCCGACGACGCCGCGCTGGCGGCGCACGTGGACAGTCGCGGGCGGCTCTGGGTGGGCACGCAGAGCGGCCTGGACCGCTACGACCCCGCGACGGGCGGCTTCGACCACTTCACCACGCGCGATGGGCTGCCGAGCAGCGTGGTCTACGCGATCCTGGAGGACGACCGCGGGCGGCTCTGGATCTCCACCAACCGCGGCCTCGCGAGGTACGACGAGCGCGCCGCCGCCCCCTTCCGCGCCTACACCGAGGCCGACGGCGTGGGCAACGTGGAGTTCAACC
>DUBD01000105.1:0-4125 GCA_012960515.1 Bacteroidota bacterium
GGGGAGAAGTGCCTCCCCGCGCTCCCGCTGCTCTACGTGCTCGCTCCCGCCTTTCTACTGCGCGTGGTGGGCAACTCGTACCAGCAGGCGCTGAAGGCCCTCGGCGAAGGCGTCACCATGTTCGTCAACGCGATGATCATGTTCGTGGGGCAGGCCGCCGGCATCTGGCTCCTGGCGAGCCAGACAACCGGGCCGTTCTGGGACAACGTGCTCGGTGAGCCCATCGGGTTGATCTCCTACGCCATCGCGACGCTCGTGGCGCAGGCCGCCGTCGTGTGGCACGCGGCGCACCGGTTGCACCGCTACATCCAGCCGCGGTGGTGGGCGCCCCTGCTCGCCCCGGCGGGCGCGGCGGTCGCTAGTGGGGCGGCGATGTGGGGGCTTCTGGACCTCGTCCCGGCCGTCTGGATGATGGCCGTGGCAGCCGTTCTGGGCGCTGCTGTGTACTTCGTCGTTCTCGGGCTGCTGGCCGGGGAGCGGCTGAGCAAAGACGTGGCCGACGTGCTCAACGCCTTCGGGAAAAAGAACCCGCGTGTCCGGACCGTCGCGGATACGGCCGAGCGCGTGCTGCTGGCGCTCCAGATCGGACGGCGCAAACCGGCAGGGGTGTAAGCGAAATGCCGCGTCCCTTCGTCTACGTCGCCGGGCTCATCCGCACGGGCTCCACGGCGCTCTCCGAGGCGCTCTCCGCCCCAGACCAGGCCGTGATTCTGCGCGAGCCACGCCTTGGCACGAATCGCATCGTGCTCCGCGAGGCCGACCGCGCGGAGCTCGTCCGGCTCGGCCTTGACCCGGACCGCCAGTTGGCGGGGCCCCGGCGGCGCATGAGCGTACTTCGAGCGGTTGGGAAAGGCGGCCACCCGAGCGGAGGTGCCGGTACAGGGCACTGGGCGGGCTACGCCGCCCGGGTCTTTCGCGACCGGATTGCCCGTCCGCTGGCGGGGTGCGTGGAGCAGGTCGGAATCAAGGAAGTGCGGCACGATGGCTGGGAGCACGTCGTCTCGGCGTTCCCGGACCTCGCGTGTGTCGCCATCGGGCGTGATCCCCGAGACGTCTACCTCTCGCACCGCCATCGCGTCCAGAAGAAGGGCAACGACCTGCCCAGCCCCGAGGCGTTCGCGGCCGAGATCCTCCGCCAGTTCGGCCTCCAGCGGGCGTTGATCGAGGCGACCGGCGCGCTCGCGATCCGCTATGAGGACCTCTGCCGCGACCCCGGCGTGCTCGACCGTGTCCGGGCGCATGTCCAGAGCCCGGTCGAAGGCGCGGGCAGCGTCGGGCAGTTCACCTCGCGCCAGTCGCTCCGCCAGTCGGAGGCGGCGCTCCATGGCGGCGACCTGACCGACCAGCGCGTGGCGCGGTGGACGCGGGAGACCGACGCTGAGGCGCTCGCGGCGGCCCACGCGGTATTCGAGCGCCTCGCCGCATATTCCGCCTACTGGGGCTACTCCACCGAAGGCGTTTCGCCGACCGTGACCACCTGATGCTCGATACGCTCTTCTCCCGTCGCCCCGGCCCCCGTCTCGCCACCCTCCGCGGGGGCGTGCACGTCCTCCCGGACTTCCTGCTGATCGGCGTGCAGAAGGGGGGGACCACCTCACTGTATCACTACCTCGCGCAGCACCCGGACGTGCTCGGCGTCGGCGCGAAGGAGTTGTTCTACTTCGACCGCCGGTACGCGCGGGGAGAGCGGTGGTACCGCTGCTGGTTCCCCACGCGCGCGGCGATGCGCCGGGCCCGCGACCGTGCCGAGGGGCGGACCGTGCTGACCGGCGAGGCGAGCACGAGCTACCTGGACCATCCCGCCGTCCCCACGCGCGCCGCGTCCCTCGTGCCGCAGGCACGGATCGTCGCGGTGCTCCGAGATCCGGCGGAGCGGGCGCTCTCGCACTACTTCCACAACCGCCGAAAGGGCCGCGAGCCGCTGGACGTGCTGGACGCGTTCCGCGCCGAGCCCGAGCGGCTGGCGGGCGAGGCGGAGAAGGCGATCGCAGACCCCGCGTATGAGTCCGAGGCGCTGATGCACTTCAACTACCTCTCGCGCGGGCACTACGCGGAGCATCTGGACCGCTGGGCAGAGTCCTACCCTGAGGCGCGGACCCTCGTGCTGCGCAGCGACGACCTGTTCGAGCGGCCGGCCGAGACCTTCGCGAAGACGCTGCAGTTCCTCGGCCTGGCGCCGTGGGCGCCCGAGTCGTTCCCCGTCCGCAACCCGGGCACCAACCGCCGCGAAGTCCCGGATGATGTGCGGCAGTTCCTCGCCGACTACTACGCGCCCCACAACGCCCGGCTGGCGGCTCGGCTGGGCGCGGCGTTCGACTGGTCCGCCTCGTGACCTGGACGCCGACTCACACTCTCCCGCTGACGGCAGAGACGTGGTCCACGCCCGCGCTGGCGCCGGACCGGATCGTCTCCGCGGATCGCGCTGGCGTCGTTCGCGCGTTTACCGCGACGGGCGAGATCGCGTGGGAGGTGCGCATGGGGCACGAGATCACGGCCTCGCCCACCCTCGCGGACCTGCCGGACCCGACCGTGTTGATCGGCGATCACGGCGGCACGTTCGTCGCGCTGGACCTCGCCACCGGCGCCGAGCGCTGGCGCCAGTCGTTCGGCGCGATGATCCGCGCGACGGCTGCGGTCGCCCCAGTCGAGGGGGCGCTCGCCATCGTGCTCCCGGTCTACGGCCCACGAATCGTCCGCATGACCGCGAGCGGGTCCGTCGTGTTCGACCGGTCGCTGCCCAAGCACGAGGTCTACCAGTGCGGGCGGGACGCGGGCGCTGTGTCCTCTCCACTGCTCGCGGACGTGGACGGTGACGGTCGCGATGAGATCGTGTTCGGCGTCCGCGCGCATCGCGTCTACTGCTGCGACGCCGCAACCGGGGACCTTCGCTGGTTCACGCCGCTCCGCTACGATCCCGACTCATCGCCCACGCTCGCGCTCTCAGACCAGGAGCCGATCCTCCTGATCGGGGGCGGGGAGCACACCGGCGGGACGGGCGACAATGCGCTCGTGGCGCTGGCGCCCGGGTCCGGGCGCGTGCGGTGGACGGCGCCAGCGGGCGGCGGCGTGGACGGAGCCGCGACGGTCGCGGAGGTGGGAGGGGAGCCTCTCGCGTTCTATTGCTCGCTGGCCTCAGGTTCCGTTATTGCAACTGACTTGTCCGGCGCCGAGCGCTGGCGGGTCCCCTTCGGCCCGACGGACGCGTGCGTCCACGATCCCCTCTGCCGCCCGCCGGACCGTCCGTACTTCACCGGCCGCGCCATCTGCCGCTCGTACGCGACCCCGCTCGTCGCGGATCTCGATGGGGACGGCCGCCAGCAGGTCGTCGCCGGTTCGAACAACGGCACCCTCCTCGTGCTCGACGCAGAGACCGGGGCGGTCCGGGCACGCATCCGGACCGGCGGGATGGCCCGTGGGAGCGCCGTGTTGGCAGACATCCGAGGGGAAGGGACGTGCGATCTGGTGGTTCCGAGTGGGGATCGGCTCCTCGTCTTCGCCACCGAGGCGCCGGCACCGGAGGCGTGGTCCCAGATGAAGGGGGAGCCCCGCCACCTCGGCTGGCGGTCGCCTCGCGCGATCCCGCCGCGGGACGTTCGCGCGCCGCGTGGCATGGCCTCGCGTCTTTTCTGGTATTCCGTTCCACGGGACGCCGCCCGTTTTGTCGCCTTTCAAGTGGAGCGTCGCGTGCTCCGTCCGCTGGGCATCCGCCTCGCAGAGCACTACTACTAATGACCGCCGTCGCTCCTATTCCTCTCGCCGAGCGTCCCGCCTGGGTCCAGGAGACGGTCCACCGGTTCCGGACGGCATACCGCCGCGAGGACGGACTGCTCATGATCTCCGTCCACCCTGACGGGTCGGCCCACCGCCGCGTGCCGGTGATCGCGGACTTCGGAGACGTCCTGCCGTTTTTGGAGGAGCTGGGCGCGTCGGACGTGGTGGACGAGCAACTCGCCCTCGCCGAGCCCCACCTCTGGAACGGACTGTACCGGCGCGATGGGCGCGTCCGCCTGTTCCTCAACCACGACTGGCTCCTCGGGCTCCTCGAACTGGCCCGCCAGCGGGACGGGGACGAGGCCCTCGTGCGCCGCGTGCAGACGGCCTCGCGCGCGCTGCACGACCACTTCC
>DUBD01000105.1:4186-4755 GCA_012960515.1 Bacteroidota bacterium
CCTTCAACGGCGGCTACATCGAGCTCTGGGTGGAGGAGGCCGCGATGACCAAGGAGCCGGAGCCGCTGGACTGGGCGCGGGACCTCGCGCGGGCCTGGGTGGAAACCGAGACGTTTCAGGAAGCGGGCGTCTTCGAACCCCGGCACTCGGTCCGGCTCCCGGTCCTGCAACCGTTCCGGCGTCGCGCCTCCACCATGCGCGCCCGGCTCTTCAAAGACAACACGAACCTGTTGTGGGGCCTCCTCACGCTGGCGGACGCGACGGGCGAGACCCGCTGGCGAGATGCCGTGGACCGGTGGCTGGAGGGGTTCGTGCGCCACTTCTATGGCGCCGGTCTCCCGTTCTCGTTTCTGGACCGCGACCTCAACGGCTACGAGCCGACGCTCAAGGCGGCGTTCTCGGCGCTGGACCTGCTCACGGACCTCCACGATGCGGGGGTGGGAGAGGGGCGAGCGCTCGACCTCGCACGAGAGACGGCCGCGGTCTGGCTCGACCTGCAATGGCCGAGCGGGTTGTTCCCCGCTGCCCCCGGAGCCGAGTACGACCACCTGGACGCGAACGTGGATCTC
>DUBD01000106.1 GCA_012960515.1 Bacteroidota bacterium
CGAACGAGAACCAGTTCTTTATCGACGGCTTCGAGGTCTACCGCCCCATCCGCACGCAGCAGGGCGAGCAGGAGGGGCTCGGCCTCGTCAACGGCGACCTGGTGGAGGCGATGACGCTCTACGCTGGCGGCTTCCCGGTCCGCTACGGCGGCAAGCTGGCGAGCGTGCTGGACGTCCGCTACGCCCGCCCCGAGAGCGCCATCCTCGGCACCGCATACGCCTCCTCGCTGGACGCCGGCGCGGCGGTGCAGGGCTCCGCCGGCCCGCTGGGCGTGGCGGTCGCCGGCCGCCTCTCGCGGCCGCAGTCGTTCCTCGGGAGCCAGGAGCTCAAGGGCGACTACGACCCGGACTTCCGCGACGTGCAGGGCCTCGCGCACCTCGACCTCGGCGGCGGCGCCAGCCTCCGCGCCGTCGGGCTGGCGGCGCGGCACCGGTTCCGGTTCCAGCCGCAGAGCCGCGTGACCACGTTCGGCATCTTCCCGGACTACATCCGCACGGCCGCGTTCGACTACGACGGCTCAGAGAACGACGGCTACAACGTGCTCTTCGGCGGGCTCCGCCTCACCACACCCGTCTCCGCCGCGCTCACGCTGGAGCACTCCGCCGCCGGCTACGACACCGAGGAGTTCCAGGACATCGACATCGCCTCGCGCGTCCAGTTCGCCAACGTCGTCCGCCAGCCGGGCGCGCCTCCGGGGGAGTTCGACCGCATCCCGGACGGCGCCCCCTTCACCCAGCGCGATTTCGCGGACAACCGCGTCAACGTGGTCACGCTCACCGGCGGCGGCCGCTACAGCCTCCTCCTCGGCCGCGGTGCGACGGAGCTCGGCTGGCAGGTCCGCCAGCTCTGGTACCTCGACCGCATCGACGAGGGCTCGGAGATCATCTACACCACGAACGCCGGGGCCGAGGAACGCTTCGAGCAGGGCGTCCTGGAGGCCGCGTTCGACACGAGCGCGGTGCAGGTTGGGGTCTGGGGCGAGCAGGCGCTGGACGTGCTGCCCGAGCGCGGCCGGCTGGTGGCGACGGCCGGCCTCCGCGCGGACTACTACGACCTCACGGACGAGTGGACGCTCTCGCCGCGCCTCTCCGCCGTGCTCCGCGCCTCCGAGACCACCTCGTTCACGGGCGCCCTCGGCGTCTACCACCAGGCCCCGACGTACCTGGAACTCCGCGGCGACCCCGAGCCCGGGATCCAGACCATCTCCATCAACGACGACCTCAAGAGCCAGCGGGCCGACGTGGCCGTCCTCGGCGTGGAGCACCTCTTCACGAGCACGCGCCTGACCCTTCGCGCGGAGGCGTACTACAAGCGGCTCACCGACCTCGTCTCGTACACGGTGGACAACGTCCGCGTGGGCTACTCCGGCCTCAACGACTCCGAGGGCTACGCGGGCGGCCTGGACGTGCAGCTCCGCGGCGAGCTGGTGCCGGGTCTGGAAAGCTGGGTCAACTACGGCTTCCTGCTGACGGAGGAGCGGTTCTACGAGCCCCAGCGCGAGGACTTCGGCACGGACGCCGCGTACGACCGCGCCGTGCTCCAGTACGAGCGCAACGGGAGCGGCGACTGGGTCCGCCGACCGACCGACCGCCGCCACAACCTCTCGGTGTTCGTGCAGGACCGGATCCCCGGCGACGACACCTGGAGCCTCCACCTGCGGGCGCTCTACGGCTCGCGCCTGCCCACCACCGCCCCGGCGGTGATCGTGGACGGCGAGACCGGCAACGAGTTCTTCGTGGACGGGGCCCGCAACGCGTCCGCCCTCCCCTCCTACACCCGGTTCGACGTGGGCCTGACCAAGCGGCTCATCATCGGCAAGGGGATCTCCGGCGCGCCGATGACGCTGCTCGCGACGGCCGAGGTGCTCAACGTGTTCGACCAGACGAACGCCATCGCGAACACCTACAACCTGCTCCAGCGCGGCAACGCCCGCTACTTCGAGGCCCTGCCGACGCGGCTGACCCCCCGCACGTTCAACGTCCGCCTCCGCGTGGACTTCTAGGCTCTGTCCGGCGAATCCAGATCGGCCGACCCCGGCCCTCGCGTTCGGCCTCGCTCCGAATCAACGGACAGAGCCTAGCCCCGCCCCGCTGGCGGTCGCACGCGGCGAGAGCCACCGCCAGCAGAACACGTCATTCCTGGGTGGGCGTCGCCGCGGAGCCGGCCAGCAGCCCGCCGTCGATGGTGATCTCCGAGCCGGTCATGTAGGCGGCCTCATCGGAGGCGAGGAGCACCACCACGGAGGCGACCTCCTCGGGCGTTCCGAACCGCCGAAGCGGAGTATCAGCGGTGAGCGCGCGGGCGCGGTCCTCGCGGTCGGGGCCGTCGCCGAGCATGGGCTCCCAGATGGGCGTCAGCACCGCGGCGGGGTGGACGCTGTTGCACCGGATGTTGAGCCCCTGCCCGGCGCAGTACAGCGCGACGGACTTCGTGTGGTTGCGGACGGCGGCTTTGCTAGAGGCGTACGCCGCCGCCGCGGGAATCCCGACGAGCCCGGAGCGTGAGGAGATGTTGACGATGGCGCCGGAGCCGTGCGGGCGCATCGCGCGGATGGCGTGCTTGCAGCCCAGGAACACGCCGTCCAGATTCGTCCGGTGAACCGCGCGCCAGTCCTCCAGATCCGCGTTCTCGGGGTCGTGAGGGACCACGCCTTCCTCGAAGCCGGTGATGCCCGCGTTGTTGACCACGATGTCCAGCCGGCCCCAGCGGCGGTCCACCTCGTCCATCGCCGCGATCCAGTCGGCCTCCTCCCGCACGTCCAGGCGCTGGTACGCCGCGCGGTCCCCGAGGGAGGCCGCGACGGACACACCCAGTTCGTCGCGGATGTCGGTGAGCAGGACGTGGGCGCCCTCGGCGACGAAGGCTCGCGCGATGGCGTCCCCGATGCCGCGGGCGGCGCCAGTGACGAGGGCGTGGCGTCCAGATAGACGGGGCATACGGCGGGGCAGGTAGGGAGGCCACAGCCTACGGACGGGCGGGCGTCCAGGTGCGACGCTCCCACTCCCAGCCCTGGGCAGGGCCGGCTGGCGGTCGCGCTCGCCGAGAGCCGCCGCCAGCGCGAAGGGATCGGTAGGCGGTGGTCATCGGTTCGGGCTGGCGGGTACTCCCTGCGAGTCCCCCTACCGATGTCCCTCGCCCTCGTCGCCTCCCCCCGCCCGATGCCGCCCGCGCGTCCGGACCGCACCGAGCCCCCTCCTTCCGATAGCCCCCCGTTCGCGGAGTGGAGCCGCCGCATCCGTCGCGGCGACGCCCGCGCCTTCGAGGCGCTGTTCCGCGAGCTGCACCCGGCGCTCGTCGGATTCGCAGGCACGCTCGCGGAAAGCCGCGAGGCCGCTGACGACTTGGTGCAAGAGGCGTTCGTGCGGGTCTGGGAACGCCGCGCCCGCCTGGACCCCGCCCGGAGCGTCCGCGCGCTGCTCTACCAGACCGTCCGCAACCTGGGCCTCAACCGCATCCGCGACCGCTCCACGCGCCAGGACAAACTGGACGGCCTCGCCGCCGACGCCCCGCCGCCCGTCATCACGCCCGACGCGCTGGCGGAGGCCGCGGGCACCGGAGACCGCCTCCGCGCCTGGGTGGCCGCCCTCCCGGACCGCCAACGCGAGGCGATCCGCCTCACCCGCTTCGAAGGCCTCTCGCACGACGAGGCCGCCGAGGTCATGGGGGTCTCCCCCCGCACCGTCAACAACCACCTCGTCCGTGCGCTCCGTACCCTCCGGGAGCGCCTGGACCGCTTCGACCCGCCCACCGCCTAGCCATGCCCCGCTCCGTCCTCCCCCCTGACCTCCGGGACGCCTCCGCCGAGGAGCGCGCCGAGCTGGAGCAGGTCTGGGCGCGCCTGGGGGATGCGCCGCCCCCCGCCCCGCCTGCCGACACGGACGCCGCGTGGGACCGCCTCTCCTCCCGCCTCGGCCTGGACGCCGAGCCGCCCCGTTCCCCCCGCCGCGCCCCCGACCGGCGCTCCCGCCCCCTCCCCCGCCGCTGGATCGGCACCGGGCTCGCTGCGCTGGCGGTCGCCGTCGTCGCGTTCGTCGCGCTGCCCACGCTCGTCGCGCCCGTGAGCGTGCAGGCGGCGCCTGGCTCCACCGAGGTCGTCGTGCTACCGGACGGGAGCCGCGTCACGCTCGCGCCCGGCGCGCGGCTGACGTACGCCAAGCGGTTCGGCTCGTGGATCGGCGCGCCGTCTGAGCGGCAGGTCGCACTCGTGGGCGAAGGCGCCTTCGAGGTCGAGTCCCGCACCGCGCCGTTCATCGTGGAGACGTTCAACGCCCGCGTGGAAGTGCTCGGGACGCGGTTCGGCGTCCGCGCGTACTGGCGCGAGGGCGAGACGCGCGTGGCCGTGGAAGAGGGCTCGGTCCGCGTGGACGCGGCGGGTGAGACCGTCCAACTCGGCGCCGCCGAAGGCACGGTCGTGGCCGGCAGCGACGCCCCGCCCACCGCCGCCCAACCGGCCGACGCCAGCCGCGCCCTCGCGTGGACCTCCGGCGGCCTCGCCTTCGACGACCTCCCGCTGGCGGACGCGTTCCGCGAGATCGAGCGCCGCTACGACGTCCAGATCGACGCCGGCGGGAACGTCCCGGCAGACGCCGATGTGACCGCGTTCTACGCCCGCGCCCCGGACGTGCGGACCGTTCTCGGCGACCTCTGCGCCGCGCACGGCCTCCGTTTCGAGGCCACCAGCCGCGGCTTCACCGTCACCGCCAGCCCGGCGGCACCGACCCGCCGGGCACCCGCCCCCTCTCGCTCCTCCGCCGCGCCGCGTTGACCCTCCGCGCCTGCGCCCTCCTCGCGGCCCTCCTCGCCGCCACCGCCCCCTCGGCCCAGCCCGCCGAGCGCGTGGATCTCGTCTTGCGCGGCGTCCCGGCCCGTGCCGCCCTCGCCCAACTGGCGGAGAGCGCGCGCATGGACCTCGTGTACAGCTCGTCGCTCGTGCGCGACGATCGCGTCTGGTGCGGGGGCGAGCGCGTAGCGCCGGAGTCCGTCTTGCGCTGCATCGTGCGGGCCGTAGGGCTGGACTTCGTTCGCCGCTCGTCCGGCACGTACGTGCTCGTGGAACGCGTGGAGCGCGAGCCGCAGACGGGCGCCTTCGCGGGCCGCGTGGTAGACGCCGAGACCGGCGAGCCCCTGCCCTTCGCGCACGTTGTCCTCCGCGACGCGCGGGCCGGAGCCGCTGCCGACGCCTCGGGCGCGTTCCTCGTGGCGGGCGTCCTGCCGGGGCCGCAGACCGTGACCGCCTCGTACGTGGGCTACACGCCCGCGACGCAGACCGTCCATATCGCGCCGGGCGGGCGGGCGGTGCGCGAGATCCGGCTGGCGCGAGAGCAGATCGAAGCGGCGCCCGTCGTGGTGGACGGGATCCAGGCGCGGCCCGTCTCCGCCGGGCTCGGCGCGGGAGACTGGGCCCCGCCCGAGGCCCTCGCGACGGCCTCCGCGCCCACGCCGGACGCCCTCCAGCCCGCGAGCGCCGTCCTCGGCATCGCGCCGCCAGACTTCCGCGACGGCCTCACGATCCAGGGCGGCGAGACCGGCGAGCACCTCCTCCGCCTGGACGGCGCGACCGTCTACGAGCCCGTCGCCATTGGCACGGCGCTCGGCGCGATGAGCCCGCTCGCGCTGCGCCGCGTGACCGTCCGCAAAGCCGGCTTCGGCGCGCGGCACGGCTCCTTCCTCGCGGGCGTGCTGGACGCCGAGCACGCCACGCCCGCCCCCGGCCTCACCACTCTCGCCGACCCGCTGGCGGCCTCGCTCGCCGGGAGCGTCCGCCAGCCGGTCGGGCGCGCGGAGGTGACGACGGCGGTCACGGGGCGGCGGAGCCTGTGGGACGTGGCCCGCCCCCGCGCGATGGACACCGCCCTGCGCGAGTGGAATACGGTGGACCCCGTTCTCGCGACCTCGCTGACCGGCGCGCCCTCGGTTCCGTCCTACGCCGTCCACCGCCACGGCTCGGACGTCGCCTTCTCGGACCTCCACGCGGCTTCGCGCATCCGGTTCGACGACCTCCGCACGCTCCGCCTCTCCGCGTACCGAGGCACGAGCGAGGTCGGCACGGAGCTGTTCGCCAACGCGGACGGCGTGGACGGCCCCAGCGGGCTCCTCCTCTCGCGCGACCGGTACCGCTGGACCAACACGGCGCTCTCCGCTCGCTACTCGTGGCTCGCGGGGCCGCGCCTCCTCCTCGGCGCGACGCTCGCCGCCAGCCGCCACACGCTCACGCACGCCTTCGAGCAGGCCGACGGCACGCTCGCGGGGCTCTCGGGCGAGGAGACCACCGCCCAGGCCGAGGCCGCGCTCGTCACCGCGCTGGACGCGCACGACGCCGGCGACGAGGGCAACCGCCTGGGCGAGATCCGCCTCACGACCTCCGCCGAGATCAGCCTCGCACCCGGCCACACCGCCTACGCCGCGCTGGAAGCGACCGGCCTCTCGTCCCGCTTCCACCTCAACGCCTCCGGCCCCACGTCCGTCGCCCTGCGCGATCTGGACGCGGACGCCCGGCTCTGGCGGCTGGCGCTCGCGCTGGACGACGAGATCGCGCTCGGCCGCGGGTGGACCGCGGAGCCGGGCCTGCGCCTCACGCTTCTCCCGGACGGCGCCACGCTCGCCGAGCCCCGCGCCGCCCTCCGCTTCGACCGCGAGACCGCGCGCGGCGGCACGCTCTCCGGCCGCCTCGCCGCCGGACTCTACCGCCAGTTCGCCGTCCGCTACGACCTCGCGACCGTCGGCCCCAGCGCGCTCGTGCCCGAGGTCGCCGTCTGGGTCCCCACCGATGGCATCGCGCCGCCGAAGGCCGTGCACCTCGCGGCGGAAACGCTCTGGCAGCCGTCCCCCCGCTGGGCCGTTCGCGCCGAGGGCTATCTCAAGTCCCAGCCGCGCCTGCTCACCCTGGACTACGCCGCCCTTCTCGACCCCGCTGGCGAACCGCTCAGCCGTCAGGCCGACTGGGTCAAGACCGGCGAAGGCCGCGCGGCGGGCATCGGCGTGCGGGTGGAGCGGCGGGGCTCGCGGCTCTCGGTGCAGGCGGGCTACGCGTTCGGGCTCGCGGAGCAGCGCTTCGCGACCCGCTTCCGCGGCGAGTGGGCGCCCGCGGCGTGGGAGGAGCCGCACGCCGTCACGCTCGGCGCCGCGTGGGCCGTCCTCGGCCGCCCGGAGTCCAGCGGACTGACGTTCCGCGTCCGCGGCCGCGGCGTCTGGGGCCGCACGTGGGCCTTCCGCCGCGCCTACTACGAGGTGCTGGCGGGCACGGACGGCGCGAGGCCCTTCGCCCCGTTCGACCTCTCCCGCCCCGGCTCCGACGCCCTCCCGGCGTGGCTGGACCTCGACCTCGGCCTCGCGCTCCGCCAGCGGGTCGGCGCGGCGCGGCTGGAGGTCTCCGCCGAGGTCACGAACGCGCTGGACCGCGCGAACGCGCTGGACCGCAGCCTCCGCCAGACGCCCGGCGGCTACGAAGCGGTCACGCGCACCGCGCCCGGCCTCCAGCCCGTCCTCCGCGTCCGCCTCGGGCTCTGACCGCTGGCGCCCGCGCTCGGCGAGGCCAACCGCCAGCGGGGCGGGGTCAGTCCACGCGCTCCTCCGCGAGCAGGCTGGACGAGAACCCGACGGTGACGGTCGTCATCGCGCCGGAGAACTCGTCCGCGAAGGCGCCGCTCAACTGTGGGTGCAGCCGGTGGACGCCCAGCCGGATCGCGCGGCCGGTGAACTCGCCCGGCGTGGTCCCGAGGTTCACTTCCAGCGCGAGGCCGTAGCCCCAACTCAGCCGGTCGGGCGGCTCGTAGGTGGAATAGACCGGCTGGTCCTCGCTCGGAGCGGCCATGGTCTGGAGCAGGTAGCCGCCGGCGACGTACGGGAGCGCGTCCAGCGGGCCGAGCGTGAGGCGCGGCCCGGCCTCCAGCCCGAAGAGAAGCGCCGACAGGGACTCGCCGTCTTCGATGGTGCCGCGCGGACTGAAGGCGGTCCGCTGAAACGGAAGCTGCCCGCCCCGGATGCTGAGCCCTGCGTGCCACCGCGGAAGCCGCACGCCCGCCCCGGCCCCGATCGCGATGCTCACATCTGTACCCTCGCCCAGCGAGCCCGCGGCCCCGGCGCCGCCCAAGTCGAAGTAGAGCGCCGCGCTGGCGATCTCGGCGTAGCGCCGGCGGATCTCGCGGCGCACGAACGCCTGGTAGCGGCTCTGCGGATGCTCCGCGAGAAAGCGGTCCGCCGCCCGGTTCAGCTCGTCCTGTCCCTCCACCTCCACGCGCGAGGCGCCCCACTCCACCTCGGCGCCGAGGCGCGCCAGCGCCAGCCGCGCCGCCGCCACGTCCGCCCCGCTGGCGCCGACGCTCAGCAGGAGGTCCACGGCGCGCGCCGAGTCCCGACCGATGGCTTCGCGCGTGGCCTCTCGCGGCCAGACGAGCCATGCCTCGCGGCCCATCTGGTAGGTGAGCACGGCCTCTCCGTCCCAGGTCAGGAAGCCGCCCCACCAGCGCCCACCGTCCGCGATCCAGTCCAGCGCGGCCGGATCGCCGCGGAGGAAGCGGAGCGCGAGGGCGTCCGCCGGCGTGGGGAACGCGAGGGAATCGTAGGCCACGCCCGTCACGGCCTCCGCGTCCACGCGCGCCAGCACCGCGATGCTGTCCGCCCGCGCGTACCGCCCGTCCCCGACGGCTTCGTCCCACGCCTGTTCAAACTGAGCCACCACGTCGCCGTCCATCCTCGACTGGCGGAGGTCGTCCGCCAGCCGGTCGTAGCCGGTGGCGGGTTGCGCGACGAGCGGCGCGGCGAAGAGAAGCGCGAGGAGCGGGGCGAGTCGCATCGGGCGGGAAAGAGGGGCAGTGAACGGGCCGCCACAGGAGCGCCCCGCGTCACGCGGACTCACCGGCCCAACTCCGTCGCGCGCCAGAGGTACCACGAGGCGACGCTCCGCCACGGCCGGAAGGGCTCACCGGCGGCGGCGAACTCGCGCGGCGTGGGGCGGTCGTCCGCGCCGGTCATGACGCGGAAACCCTCGCGCAGGCCGAGGTCGCCCGCGGCCCACACGTCGGGCCGGCCGAGCGTGAACAGCAGGAACATCTCCGCCGTCCACACGCCGATCCCGCGGACCTCGGTGAGCCGCTCGATCACCTCCTCGTCCGGCATCGCCGCCAGCGCGGCGCGGTCGGGGACGGTGCCGTCCAGCGCGCGGCGCGCGAGGTCTTGCACGGCGGCGGTCTTCGCGCGGGACAGGCCGCAGGCGCGGAGGGCGTCGTCCGGCTGGGCGAGCAGCGCCTCGGGGTCGGGCGTGCCGAGCAACTCCAGCAGGCGGCCGTGAATGGTCGCGGCGGCCTTCGTGGAGAGTTGCTGGTAGGTGATGGCGCGGACGAGCGCCGGGACGGTCTCCAGCGGACGCACGCCGAACCCGTTCGCGCCCGGCCCGATCTCGTCGATCAGCGCCGCCAGTCGGGCGTCCGCGGCGCGGAGGTGCGCCTCGGCGGCGGCGATGTCGTAGGGCAGGGGGCTGAGCATGGGTCGGCGGGCTGGCGGAAGGATCGCGCGGGGCGGTGCCTGCGGTGCGTCAGCGCCTACTCGCCGTAGAGCCCCGTCGTGACGACGCCGGAGCGCGTGATGGTGCCGCGGTACATGCCCTCAGTGTTGAACGGCATGGACGCCGTGCCCTCGGTGTCCAGCACGATGACGCCGCCGGTCCCGCCGGCCTCCGTCAGCGTGGTCCCGATAACGTGCTCGGCGGCCTCCGCGCAAGACTCCCCGAGGTACGCCACGCGCGCCGCGATGTCGTGCGCGATGGCGAGGCGGATAAAGAACTCGCCGTGGCCCGTCGCGCTGACGCCGCACGTCGCGTCCGTCGCGTAGGTCCCCGCCCCGATGATGGGGCTATCGCCCACGCGGCCCCACTTCTTGTTGGTCATGCCGCCCGTGGAGGTGCCCGCCGCGAGGTGCCCCGCCGCATCCAGCGCCACCGCGCCGACCGTCCCGCGCATCTGCCAGTCCTCCGGCATCGGGACGCCCGCGGCGCCGGTCTCGGGCATGGCCTCGCGCTCGCGCTGCTGCACGCGGTCCAGAGCCGCCCGCCGGCTGGCGGTGTGGAAGTACGTGTTCGGGACCATCTCCAAGCCGTGGAGAAGCGCGAACTCCTCGGCGCCCTCTGCGGTGAGGAGCACGTGCGGGCTCTCCTCCATGACCTTCCGCGCGAGGGAGATGGGGTGGCGGACGTGCAGCGTGTTGGACGAGGCCCCGGCCATGCCCGTCGCGCCGTCCATGACGCTGGCGTCGTGGCGGACGGTGCCATCGGAGGCGAAGACGCCACCGCGGCCGGCGTTGAACTGCGGGTCGTCTTCGAGGAGGTGGAGCGTGGCTTCCACGGCGTCCAGCGCGCTGGCGCCCTCCGCCAGCCGGGCGTGGCCGGCCCGGAGCGCGGCCTCGAGCGAGGCGCGGATGGCGGCCTCGCGCTCGTCGGTCATGTTGGCCTTCAGGATGGTGCCGGCGCCGCCGTGGATCACGAGGACCACGGGGTCCGCGTCTTGGGCTCGCGAGGGGACCGCCAGCGCGGCGAAGACGAAGAGGAGAAGCAGGAGCCGTGGCATCAGCAGAAGCGGTTGTACGTTGGCGACAAAGATACCCGGCCGCCCCCGGTGCTCCGCCGCTTCCGTCGTTCCTCCCACTTCGCCAGCCTGCTGGTCCTCGCGTGCCTCGCGGGCCCGGCGGCGATGGCGCTGTGCGGTCACACCGGGGAGGATCACGAACGCGATGCGGTCTCCGGCGCGCTCGCCTGCCACGGCGAGGCCCCGGCCGGAAGCGACTGCCTCGCGCCGTGCTGCGAGCCGGCCCCGGAGCCGATCCCCGTCCTTCCTGCGCCCGTGGGGATCGATCCGCCGAAACGGGTCGTGGTCGCCGAGACCGAACGCGAGGCGCCCGAGGGGGGCCTTCGCGCGCACCCTGCCCATCCGCGAACGGAGCGGATGCGCGTGCACCTGAGGCTGGGTCGGCTGCTGACCTGAGCGGGAGTCCGGCGGGACCTCCCCGCGCGGCTGGCGGTGGGACGGAGCGAGACTCTCTTCCCATCTCCACGCCTCCCGATGCCCCGCCCCGCCCGTCCCCGTCCGCTCCTCCTCGGTGCCGTTCTGGCCCTCGCGCCCCTCGCCGCCTGCGAGAGCGAGCCGCCTCCCCCGCCGCCGAGCGCCCCGGCCGACGCCGTCGCGGACAGCGTCAACTACCAGCCGGCGCCCCCCCCGATTCCCGACAACACCACGCTTCCGGACACCCTCCCGCAGCCATGACCGCTTTCCGTTTCTCCCTCCTCACGCTGGCGCTCGTCGCCCTCGCGGCCTGCCAGAGCCCCGCGGATGCCCCCGCGCCCGCCGCCGCAGACACGCCTGTCGCCCCCACCGCCCTCACCTCTGAGGCCCCCACGCCTGACCCGGACGCCCCGCTCGTCACGGTCTACAAAAGCCCCACGTGCGGCTGCTGCTCGCTCTGGGGCGAGCACCTGGAGGCCGAGGGCTTCCGCGTGGAGGCGCGCGACGTGACCAACATGACCGCGATCAAGGACAGCCTCGGCGTCCCGCGCGACCTCGCCTCGTGCCACACCGGCGTCGTGGAGGGCTACTTCGTGGAGGGCCACGTGCCCGCCGAGAACATCCGCCAGCTGCTGGCTGACAAGCCCGAGGCCCGCGGCCTGACCGTCCCCGGCATGCCCATCGGCTCGCCCGGCATGGAGGTGGGCGACCGCGTGGACGCCTACGACATCCTGATCGTGGACGACAGCGGCGAGGCGGCCGTCTTCGCCTCCGTCGAAGGCAACCAGGGATGACCATCGGCGCGCTGGCGGAGGCGACCGGCGCCTCCGTGGACACCCTCCGCTTCTACGAGAAGCGGGGGCTGCTCCCCAGACCCCGCCGCACCGCCGGCGGCTTCCGCGACTATGACGCGGGGGCCGTCGCGCGGATGCGCGCGATCCTCCGCGCCAAAGCCCTCGGGTTCACGCTGGAGGAGGTCCGCACGCTTCTCCACCTCGCGGACGCGCCCGCCGACGACGCCGAGGCGGTCCGCCAGACCGCGGCCGACCGCCTCGCGGAGACCGAGCGGGCCCTCGCCGATCTCGCCCGCCAGCGCGACGCGCTCGCCCGGCTCGTGGAGGCCTGCGATGGCCCGGAGACCCACCGCCACGACTGCCCCATTCTGGAAGAGATCCTGGCGTGAGCACGCCTGGGGGCGTCCCCGATTCTAGTGCTCGGGCCGAACGCGGCGGAGCCCGGCGCATACGAGGGGCTCACCTCTCCCTTCTTCCATGTCTCCCGTCTCCACCGATCTCTACGGCCTCTCCACCCTGTCCGGCGCGATGCAGGAGTGCGTCCGCAACTGCCTGGATTGTATCGCCGCCTGCCGCGTGTGCATCGCGGAGTGCGTGGGCGATCCCGCCATGGAGGAGTGCCTCCGCGCGTGCCTGGATTGCCAGATGACGTGTGACACGAGCGTCGCGCTGATGTCCTTCCAGTCGCCCCTGCATAAAAAAATGTGTGGCGTTTGTGCCGAGGCCTGTGAGCGCTGTGCCGAGGCCTGCGCCCAGCACGAGGCCGACCACTGCCAGGCCTGCGCCGCCGCGTGCCGCCGCTGCGCCCAGAGCTGCCGCCAGATGGCCGAGGCGTAGGCCCGCTCCGCTGGCGGTGAGTCTCGGCGAGAGCCGCCGCCAGCGCGCGGCCGCATTCGCTCATAGGCCGTCCGGGCACACGGCGAACGCGAGTGGTGCGCGATCACAGGAGGACGCCCCGAAACAGGTCTATCCTCTGCGCATGACCCGCTCTGCCCTCGCCGCGCTGGCGGCCCTTCTGATCGTCGGCTGCGAGACCGGCACCTCGTCCGACTCCTCTTCCGACGCGCTCGGCATTGCGGAACACACCGTGCCCGCAGGCGCAGACGCCGCCCTGCCACGGCTGAGCCTCGCGCCAGACGGCACGCCCCTGCTCTCGTGGGTCCAGCCCGAGGGCGACGGGCACGTCCTCGCCTACGCGACCTGGGCAGATTCCACCTGGGGCGACGCACGAGTCGTGGGCCGCGGGCGGGACTGGTTCGTCAACTGGGCCGATACGCCGGGCGTGGTCCCATTCGGCCGCGGCCGCCTGCTCACGCACTGGCTCCAGATGCACCCCGAGGGCGACTCACCGTACGCCTACGATGCGGCGGCCTCGCTGTTTAACGGGAAGTCGTGGACGCGCCCGGCGCTGCTCCACGACGACGGACGCCCGGCCGAGCACGGGTTCGTCTCCGCCGCCCTCGTGCCGTCCGCTGGCGGCGGCTCTGAGGCGAGAGTCCCCGGCCTCGTCTGGCTCGACGGACGCAACCAGTCCGGCGGCGACCACGGGGGGCACGACGGCGGCGCGATGACGCTCCGCTTCGCGACGCTCGGCCCCGACGGCACCCCCACATCGGGGCAGGAGGTGGACGGCCGCGTCTGCGACTGCTGCCCGACCGCGCTCGCGGCCACCGCCAGCGGGGCGGTCGCGGCCTACCGGGACCGCTCCGAGGACGAGATCCGTGACATCGCGGTCGTGCGCTGGGTGGGCGGCGAGTGGACGGACCCGGTGATCCCGCACGCCGATGGCTGGCGCATCGAGGGCTGCCCGGTCAACGGGCCCGCGCTGGACGCCGTCGGGGACCGCGTGGCGCTCGCCTGGTTCACCCAGGCCGACGACCAGCCCCGCGTCCGGCTGGCGGTCTCCGAGGACGGCGGCGCGACGTGGGCCGCCCCGACGCGCATCGACGCGGGCACGCCAATCGGCCGCGTGACCGTCGCCCTGCTGGAAAACGGGGACATAGCCGTGGGGTGGCTCGAAGCCTCGGGCGACGCTGCGAACGTCCGGTTCCAGGTTCGCCGCGTGCTCACAACTGGCGATGCCGCCGCGCCACTCACCATCGCCGAGGTGCCCGCGGACCGCGCCAGCGGCATCCCGCGGATCGTCCGCTACGGCTCCGGCGTTCTCGCCGCCTGGACCGCCCCGGGCGCCAGCCCCTCCCTCCGAACCGCTACCGTCTCCCTCTGAGCATGCCCAGCTACACGTTCACCCGCACCCTCGACGCCGACTTCGCCACCGCCGAAGAGCGCGCCACCGCCGCCCTCAAAGACGAGGGCTTCGGCATCCTGACCGAGATCGACATGCAGGCCACCTTCAAGAAGAAGCTGGACGTGGAGATGCCCGGCTACAAGATCCTCGGCGCGTGCAACCCGCCGCTCGCGCACCGGGCCGTGCAGGCCGAGCCGCACATCGGCACGATGCTGCCGTGCAACGTGATCCTTCGCGAGACGGGAAGCGGCCAGACCGAAGTCTCCGCCGTGGACCCCGTGGCGAGCATGGCCGCCATCGACAACGCCGATCTGGCGGAGGTGGCCGGTGAGGTCCGCGACCGGCTGCAGCGCGCCGTGGAGGCGATGTAGCCCCGCCGACGGGGACCGCCACCGCCCACGCCCAACGCAGCACGAGCGGCCACCTCCTCTGGGCCCCTACACTCAACTAGCGACCGGCTCCACGCGGGCTTCACAAACAGGCGCGGAACTCTGGACCCCACTCCACCTCGTTCACGCCCCATGACCGAGCCCACTGCCCCGCTGGCGGACGCCCCCGCCGAGCCCGACCGCCAGCCGACCACGACTGTCGCCCTCCACGTGGAGGGCATGACCTGCGCCTCGTGCAGCGCCCGCGTGGAGCGGGTGCTCAGCCGCGCCCCCGGCGTGGAGGCCGCCGCCGTCAACCTCGCGACCGAACGCGCGACGGTCCGCATCGCCGACGGCATCGAGGTCACGGACCTCGTGGCGCGCGTGGAGAAGGCCGGTTACGGGGCCGCCGCCGTCACGGACGACAGCGCCGAGGCCGCCGCCGACTCCCGCGCCGAAGCGGACCGCCGCATCGCGCGGAGGCTCTGGCTGGCGGTCGCGCTGACCATCCCCATCTGGCTGCTGGAGATGGTGCCCATGATGGTGCCCCCCCTCCACGAGTGGCTCCACGCCACGGTCGGCACCGGGGCGGTTCGGCTGGCGCTCTTCGCGCTCGGGACCGCCGTGCAGTTCGGGCCCGGCCTCGGGTTCTACCGGAAGGGCTGGGCCGCCCTCCGGCACCTCGCGCCGGACATGGACTCGCTCGTCATGATCGGGACGACGGCGGCGTACGGGTACTCGGTCGTCGCCACGTTCGCGCCGGACGTGCTGCCGGCGGGCGCCAACAACGTCTACTACGAGGCCGCCGCCACCATCATCGCGCTGATCCTGGCGGGGCGCTACATGGAGCACCGCGCGAAGGGCCGCGCCGGCGACGCCATCCGCGCGCTCCTGGACCTCCAGCCGCCGACCGCCCTCGTCGTGCGCGACGGGACGGAGCGCGAGGTTTCGGCGGAGGCCGTGCTGCCCGGCGAGACCGTCCGCGTCCGCCCCGGCGACCGGATCCCCGTAGACGGCGAGGTGACCGACGGCCGCTCGTTCGTGGACGAGTCCGCGATGACCGGCGAGCCCGTCCCGGTGGAGAAGACCGCCAGCGCGACGGTGGCGGCAGGCACGGTCAACGGGACCGGCACGCTCCTCCTCCGCGCGACGCAGACCGGGCGCGAGACCGCGCTCGCGCGCGTGGTGCAGATGGTGGAGGACGCCCAGGGCTCCAAGCCGCCCATTCAGGCCCTCGCGGACCGCGTGGTACGGGTGTTCGTGCCCGTCGTGCTCGGGATCGGCGTGCTGACCTTCGCGGTCTGGCTGCTCGCCGGGCCGAGCCCGCCGCTGACCTACGCGCTCGTCGCCAGCGTGAGCGTGCTCATCATCGCGTGCCCCTGCGCGATGGGCATCGCGACGCCCATCTCCGTGCTCGTCGGGACCGGGCGGGCGGCGCAAGCGGGCGTGTTCGTGCGCGAGGGCGCCGGGCTGCAGGCCCTCGCCGAGGCCGACACGATTCTCCTAGACAAGACTGGGACGCTCACCGAGGGCCGCCCCGCCGTGACCGACTTGGTCCCGCTGGCGGAGGCCGTGAGCGAGCGCGAGGCGCTGGCGCTGGCCGCGTCGGTGGAGCACGCGAGCGAGCACCCCATCGCACGGGCCGTCGTGGACCACGCCGAGGCAGAAGACCTCGCGATCCCCGCCGCGACGGATTTCGAGGCCGTCCCCGGCTACGGCGTCCAGGCCGACGTGGACGGGCGGCGCGTGGCCGTCGGCGCGGCGCGCTTCCTGAACCGGCTCTCCATCCCCCTCGCCGACACGCACCGCCAGCGGGCCGAGGCCCTCGCCCAGGACGGCAAGACGCCGATCTGGCTCGCGGTGGACGGGCAGGCCGCGGCGCTCTTCGCCGTCGCGGACCCCATCAAGGAGACCTCCCACAAAGCGCTGGAGGCGTTGCGCGCCAGAGGCTTCCGCCTCGCGATGGTGACGGGCGACGCCGAGGCGACCGCCCGCGCCGTGGCCCGCCAGCTCGGCATCGACGAGGTGCACGCGGAGACGCTGCCGGAGGACAAAGCGAGCGTCGTGCACGACCTCCAGTCGGCGGGCCAAACCGTCGCCTTCGTGGGCGACGGCATCAACGACGCCCCCGCGCTGGCCGTGGCCGACGTGGGCGTCGCCATTGGGACCGGGACGGACGTGGCCATCGAAGCGGGCGACATCGTGCTGCTCCGCGGCGACCTCGCCGGCGTGGACCGCGCGGCCGACCTGGCCCGCGCCACGCTCCGCACCATCAAGCAAAACCTGTTCTGGGCCTTCGCCTACAACGTGGTCCTGATCCCCGTGGCCGCGGGCGTGCTGTGGCCCTCGCTCGGCGTGCTCCTCTCGCCCATGCTCGCCGCCGGCGCGATGGTCTTCTCCGACCTCTTCGTGGTGGGCAACGCGCTGCGCCTGCGCCGCGCCTGACGGGCTGGCGGCCGCGTTCTGCGTGGGACCGACTCGCTGAGAGGGACCGCCAGCCGGGCGCACGTCACGCTGCGGTAACGGTGGGCTCATGGCGGGGTAACGGCACGCTAACCCCCCGGTAACGCGAATAATCCTGGGGAGATGGAGCATCGGGGCTGCCCCGTTCTTCCCCCTCCCCCATGCTCCACCGCTTCACCCTCGCCGCGCTGGCGGCCCTCCTCGCGCTCCCCGCGCAGGCACAGATCACAGCCGAGCCGCTCGGCACCTACGCCACCGGCATCTTCGGCGAAGGCGCCGCAGAGATCGCCGCCTACGACGCCGTCAAGCGCCGCGTCTACTTCGTCAACGCCGACGCCAACGAGGTGCAGGCGCTCGACGTGCGCGACCCCTCCGCGCCCGAGTTCCTCGGCACCGTCGCCCTCCCGGGCGGCACCGCCACGAGCGTCGCGACGGCCAACGGCGTGATCGCCGTCTCCGTGGCCTCGGGCACGCCGGGCGTCCCGGGCGAGGTCGTCTTCCTCCGCCCCAACGGCCAGATCATCACGAGCGTCCCGGTCGGCGACCTCCCCGACTCCGTCGCGCTGACGTCTGACGGCGCCTACGCCGTGGTCGCCAACGAGGGCGAGCCCTCCGACGACGGCTCCGTGGACCCCGAGGGCTCCATCACCGTCATCGACGTGGCCACGTACACGGCCTACCCCGTCACGTTCGCCGCGTTCAACGCGGGCGGCGCGCGCGAGGCCGAGATCACGAGCCAGCCCTCCATCCGCGTCTTCGGCCCCGGCGCGAGCGTCGCGCAGGACCTGGAGCCGGAGTTCGTCACCCTCTCCCCGGACGACGCCACGGCCTACGTCACGATCCAGGAGAACAACGCCGTCGCCATCGTGGACCTCGCGACGGCCATCGCCTCCCCGGGCACCTCGGATGCCATCACGGCCATCGCGGGTCTCGGCTTCAAGGACTGGCGCCAGTCGGCGCAGGGGCTGGACGCGAGCGACCGCGACGGCAAGCGCGCCCAGCGCCGCTTCCCCGTCTTCGGGATCTACCAGCCGGACGGCGCGGACGCGTTCACCGCGAACGGCCAGACCTACCTCGCCGTCGCCAACGAGGGCGACGCCCGCGAGTATGACTTCTTCGAAGAGGAGGTCCGCGTCAAAGACCTCACGCTGGACGCCGACGCCTTCTCCGTCCCGGTGGGCCTCTTGCAGGAAGACGAGGCCGGTGGCCGCCTCACCGTCACCGAGACACTCGGCGACGCCGACGAGGACGGCGAGTACGAGGCGCTCTACACCCTCGGCGCCCGCTCCTTCTCCATCCACGACGCCAGCGGCGCGCGCGTCTACGACTCCGACGGCGAGTTCGAGGCCATCATCGCGGACCTCACGCGGATCGGCGCGCTCCCCCGCGCGGCCCACAACGCCAACAACGACGACAACGACTCCTTCGACAGCCGCAGCGACAACAAGGGCCCCGAGCCCGAGGGCGTCGTCATCGGCGAGATCGACGGGCGGCTGTACGCGTTCGTCGGGCTGGAGCGCGTCTCCGGCATCATGGTCTACGACGTGACCGTCCCCGAGGAGGCGTTCTACGTCACCTTCCTCATCAACCGCGACTTCTCCGCCGACGCCGAGAGCGCGGAGGCCGGCGACCTCGGCCCCGAGGGGCTGGCGTTCGTTCCCGCCGAGGACAGCCCGAACGGCGCGCCCCTTCTCGTGGTCTCCAACGAGGTCAGCGGCACGGTCACGCTCTGGGGCATCGCCACGGACGAGATGAAGGGCGCCGTCGCCGCGCTCCCCGAGTCCGCACTCCGCGTGGAAGGCCGCGTGCTCCGCCTCGCGCCGAACCCGGCCACGGACGCCGCCACGATCCACGTGGAGCTTCCCGCCGAGACGGCCGCCGC
This sequence comes from Bacteroidota bacterium, assembly GCA_012960515.1. Lineage (GTDB taxonomy): Bacteria > Bacteroidota > Rhodothermia > Rhodothermales > Rubricoccaceae > Rubricoccus. Next base: position 18,745 of record DUBD01000106.1, read on the forward strand.
CGTCCGCGTCTACGACGTGCTCGGCCGCGAGGTCGCCGCACGAGCGCCGCAGGTGCTCGGTGCCGGCGCCCACGCACTCCGTCTGGACCTCGGCGCCCTCGGCGCGGGCGCCTACGTGGTCCGTGTGGAGGCCGGCGCGACGGTCGAGACGCTCCGGATGACGGTCGTGCGCTAGCTCTGCCCTCCGTCCCGTTCCGCGGCCCCGTCTCCTCGCGAGGCGGGGCCGCTCGCTGTTCACCCGCTCTCCCGGGACCGCGCCGACCGTCGCGCGTTGACGCCCCGAACCCTCCCACCGTCCGATGCCGACCGACCGCACCACCGAGACCCTCACGATTGAGGGCATGAGCTGCACCCACTGCGTCGCCGCCGTCCGCGCGGCGCTGGAGAGCGTCCCCGGCGCCTCCGTCCTCACCGTCGAGATCGGCAGCGCCGAGGTCTCGATGGATCCCGAGCAGACGAGCCGCGCCCAGCTGGCGGAGGCCGTCGAAGACGCCGGGTTCGACGTGGCCGGCGCCTAGACGCGCCTCCACGGCACGGCCGCGCGCGCCGTGCGATCTTCCGCCACGCCCCCTCGCCGACCGATGCCGGACACGCCCGACTCGACCGACGCCACCCCTGACGCCCCCCGCCCGGACGCCGACCGCCCCGACGGCGACCGCCAGTCGCACGCTGGCGGCTTCACCATCAACCTCGCCACGGGGACCTCGCCTGGCTCGCGCCCGCGCCGCAAGAAGAGCGCCGCGCCGCCGCCCGTCGTCCAAAAGACGATCAACCTCTCCACGCCCAAGCCGGAGAGCGAGAAGACCGAGCCCAAAGCGCAGAGCGTCAAACCGAGCAAGAACAAGCGGAAGGGCGGACCGAAAAGCCACACAAAGGGCACGGGCGGCAAGCCCCGCGGCCAGAAGCGGCCCTCCAGCGGGACGAGCCTCGCGGACATGCTGGACCCGGACGTCCTCGCGAAGCTCCGCGGCAGCTGACGGCGGCTGCCCCCTCCGGGCTGGCGGAACGCCTCCGCCAGCGCGCGGCTCGTGAATCGGGCGCCGAGGCGGTGGGATCCGCTCGCGCGGCCTCGCCGGCTCTGTAGCTTGGGGGCATGCTTTCGCCTATGCCCCCGGAGGAGACCCCGCATTCGCGGGTCGGGATTCCGGACTACGACGTCGTCCTTACCGTCCGCAACCCGCAGAAGCCCGGGATGATCGGCTCCATGCTCGCCGTAGTCGGCGCGCACGGCGCGCTCGTCGGGGACATCGAGACGCGGTACATCGGCCGCGACCACTTCCTGCGCGACGTGACCCTCTCGGTCCACGACCAGCCGCACCTGGAAGAGGTGCTCCGGGCCATCGAGACGGAGACCGAGGCGAGGGTGGAGGACGTGCGCGATCTCGTTTTCGAGCGCCACACCGGCGGCAAGCTCCGCACCTCCCGCACCACGCCGGTCGAGAGCCTGGAGGACCTCCGCTACATCTACACGCCGGGCGTCGCGCGGGTGTGCAAGGCCATTGAGCAGGAGCCCGCCCTCGCGCGGACCTACACCGCCCTCGGCCACACCGTCGCCATCGTGACCAACGGCACGCGCGTGCTCGGGCTCGGCGACATCGGCGCGCTCGCCTCGCTCCCCGTGATGGAGGGGAAGGCCGTGCTGTACGACCGGTTCGTGGGCCTGAGCGCCGTCCCCCTCGTGATCGAGGAGAAGGACCCCGAAGCGTTCGTCGAGACCGTCGTCCGGCTGGCGCCGGGCTTCGGCGGGATCCACCTGGAGGACATCCGCACGCCGGACTGCTTCTGGATCGAGGACGAGTTGATCCGCCGCCTGCCGCAGCCCGTCATGCACGACGACCAGCACGGCACCGCGACCGTCCTGCTGGCGGCCGTGCTCAGCGCGCTCCGCCACACCGGCCGCGAGGGCCGGCGCGACCTGACGTGCGCGCAGGTCGGGCTCGGCGCCGCCGGCCTCGCCATCGCGCGGCTCCTCATGGACGCCGGCTTCGACGTGGTGGGCGTGGACCCCGGCGACGACGCCCGCCAGCGGCTCGAGCGCGCCGGCGGCCGCACCGCCGACCTCCACGACGCCGCCGCCGAGGCCGACGTCCTCATCGCCACGACGGGCGTCGTGGGACTGATCACGCCGGAGATGGTGCGGGACGGGCAGATCGTCCTCGCGCTCTCCAACCCCGTCCCGGAGATCACGCCCGAGGCCGCCATCGAGGCCGGCGCCGCGTTCGCCGCGGACGGCCGCAGCGTGAACAACGCGCTCGCGTTCCCCGGCCTGTTCAAGGCCGCGCTGGACGTGGGCGCCCCGGCCATCACCAGCGCGATGAAGATCGCCGCGGCGGAGGCCATCTCAGAGCTGGCGCCCGCCGGCGAGCTCGTGCCGAGCCCGTTCGACCCGCGCGTGCACGATCACGTGACCGCGGTCGTCACCCGCGCCGCGTAGCTCCGGCGCCGTCTGGCTCCCGCGCCACAGATCGCCGGCGGGGGACGGATCCCCCCGCAGAGAGAGGCGTCCGCTCGGCATGTACGAGATCGAGCACGCCTTCCACTGCCCCTACTGCCTCGCGCCCATCACGATGCTCCTGGACCCGAGCGTAGGGGAGCAGACCTATGTGGAGGATTGCGAGGTCTGCTGCTCCCCGATCGAGGTGAACTACGCCGTCCAAGACGGCGAACGGGTGAACTTCCACGCCGAACGGTTGGATCTGTAGCGTGGGGGGAACGCACGGGCGTTGTACCTTGTTTACAATTCAGTAACATTGCAGTACGCGCCTATGTGGCTCCTCGACGCCCTCCGCCCCACTCCCTCCCCCCTCGTCGCGCAGGGCACCCGCACCGTCTGCGAGATGCTCCGCACCAGCGGCGAAATGTTCGACGCCGCGACCGCGACCGCGCTGGACAACGCGCCCCTGACCGTTGACCTCGGCGCGATGGACGAGACCGTCAACGCCGGCGAGCGCGAAGTCCGCCGTCACCTCCTAGAGCACCTCGCGGTCTCCCCGCAGGATGACCTCTCGTGGAGCCTCCTGCTCCTTACCACCATCCAAGACGCCGAGCGCTGCGGCGACCTCGCCAAGAGCATCGCCAAGGCCGCCGGACTGGCGGACGCCCCGCGCGAGGGCCCGCACGCTGAGACGCTCCGCCAGCTCCGCGACCGCGTCCGCCCCGTGTTCGCGCATACGTGCGAGGCCGTCACCTCTGGAGACGCCGACGCCGCCCGCCAGGTGATGCTCACCAACGACGAGCTTAAGGGCGCCATGGCGGACCTCCTCGGCGCCATCGCGCACGACGGCGCGCTCACGCCCAACGCCGCGACGGTGCTCACGCTCACGACCCGGATGATCGGGCGCGTGGCGAGCCACCTCTCCAACATCGCCTCTGCGGTGGCGCTCCCGTTCGACCTCGTGCGGAGCGGCCCCGAGGCGCAGGCGGCACCGTCCGCCTAGGGCCTGTCTCGTGATTCCGTACCGGCCTGCGCGCGGCCTCGTAGCCGCCCCGCTGCTCGCGTTCGGCCACGTTCCTCAATTACGAGACAGAGCCTAGATCTGAGGAACAGGATGATGCGACCGCCCCCGCCGCACCCGGTGGGGGCGGTCGTCGTTTGGGGGCACCGCCGGAGCCGTCTCATGGGTCTCCCTGGCGCGGGCGCTCACCCCCACCTCGGCCGCCCGATCCGCCGTCTTCGGGTAGCCGCTACTCGCCGAGCCGGAACCGTTCGCCGCCCGGTGCCGGCCGCCAGTCGCTAGAGGGCTCGAACGCGCGCCACGCGATCTCGCCAATCTGCCGGATCAACTCCCAGCCCGGGTTGTCCGTCTCCCAGCCGGTGTCGGTCTGTCCATCCGTGAACACGGCGATCACGTACGGGCCGCTCGGCGCGTGGACGTACGCGACCTCCGAGCGGGAGTCCGAGACGGCCCCCTGTTTGCTCGCGACCTGCACGCCTGGCGGCACCGTCCCGACGAGTTCGTCGTCGTAGAAGGTGCGCGTGAGCGTGCGGTGCATCTCTTCGTCGGCCGCGGGCGAGACCACGTCCACGTCTGCGTCCACGATTTCGCGGAACAACCGGGCCATCTCGCGCGGGGTGGTCTGGCCCCACCCGTAGCGCTCCCAGTCGGCGCGGCGTCCGGGCGTGCGCGAGTTCATGCGCGTCCCAGCGTAGCCCCTCGCGGAGAGGAACTCGTTGAGCCTCGCGCCGCCGCCCGAGAGGTCCTGGAGCCATAAGCTGGCGTTGTTGTCCGAGGCGGAAAGCATCGCTTCCGCGAGGCGATGGACGGTCACACGCGCGCTGTCCCGCAGCAGCCCCACGAGGCCGTGGTCGTCGTAGGCGAGGGACTCGCGGAAGACAAGCGTCTCGTCCCATCCGAGGTCTCCGCGCTCCACCGCCGCCATCGTCGCGACGAGGATCGGGACTTTGATGGTGCTGGCGGTGGGGAACAAGCTGTCCGCGTCGATCGCCGCCGTGCGGCCCGTCGGGAGGTGGCGGACGTACACGCCGACGCGCCCGTCGAAGCCTCGCGCGGCCTTCTCGACGGCTTCCTGCAGATCCGGGTCGGGTCGCTCCTCCGGCCACGGCGCGCTGGCGGTCGCGGTGGGCGGGGCCGAGGCACACGCGGAGAGCGCCGCGAGGGCGAGGATCGCGAACGGGAGACGAACGGAGCGGAGCGGCATCGGGGGCGCGAGAGGTGCACCCCAAACTCGCGCCTTGCGCCCCGTTCGCCCTACCCCCCGTTCCCCGACGGCTCGGGCTCGTCGGGGGCCGCCGCCAGCGGGAGGCGGACGGTGAAGGTGGCACCGGTCTCGGTCTCTTCCAGCGTGATCTCGCCGCCGTGCCCCTCGGCCACGATCTGGCGCGCGAGCGGGAGCCCCAGCCCGGTCCCCTCGCCCGTCGGCCGCGTGGAGAAGAACGGCTCGAAGATGCGGTCACGGACCTCGCCGGGAACGCCGGGGCCGTTGTCCATCACGCGGAGCACGGCGTGCTGGTCCACGCAGTCCAGCGCGATGCAGATGAACGGCCGGAACGCGTCGTCGTGCGCGAGGCGCTGCGCGACGGCCCGCCGGGCGTTGTCCACGAGGTTGACGAGCGCGCGGTCCAGCGCCTGCGGGCTGGCGTCCACGTAGACCGGTTCCTCGCCGGGCACCCAGACCGGGCGGATGCCAGAGCCCGCCAGCGCCACGTCCACCACGCGGGCCACCACGTCGCGCAGGTCCACGGTCTCGCGCGAGGCGGAGGCCGGCTGGCCGTGCGCGAGCAGGCTGCGGACGATCCCGCTGGCGCGCTCGGCGTTCTCTCGGACGCGGGTGATGTTCTCCGCGAGGTCGCCGAGAAGGTCCGTGAGCTCCAACGCGAGATCGGGCGGGAGTTCGCCGCGCCGGGCCTCCACCGTCTCGCGCAGCTCGCTCGCGTACTCCACGTTCACGTCCGCGAACCCCACGACGAAGTTGAGCGGGTTCTGGATCTCGTGCGCGACGCCGTTCGCCAGCCGCCCGAGCGACGCCAACTTCTCCTGCTGCAGGAGTCGGGACTGCGTGCGGCGAAGGTCGTTCAGCGTCCGCTCCAGCTCGCGGTTGGCCTCCGCCAGCTCCACGGAGCGGAGGTGCGCGATCTCGGCCTCCTGGCGGGCCTGCTCGGCCTCGGCGCGGATCTGGAGGGCCTGGAGACGACTCCTCGATTGCGCGTCCAGCAGGTCCTCGCGGCGCGCGTGGAACTGGCGGAGGTGGTCGAGCGCGCGCTGAGGCTTCCCCGCCTGCTCGTACGCCGCCGCCAGCGCCTCGTCGGCCTGCGCGATGCGGGGTTGCGCGCCCACGGCTTCGGCGAGGTCGCGCGCGCGGTGCAGCGTCTCGATCGCCTCGTCCGTGCGGCCCAGCGACGTCAGCGCGAGGCCGATGTGGATCAGGCTCGTGCTCTGCGCCTGGCGGTTGCCCACCTCGCGCCGGATCTCCAGCGCCTCGCGATGGAGGCGGAGTGCCTGGCGTCCGTCGCCGCTGCGTTGCGCGCATTCTCCCAGGTCGTGGAGGGCCCGCGCCTCGCCCAGGCGAATGCCGCCTTCCCGCGCCAACCGGAGCGCGGACTCGTGGTGCGCGCGGGCCTCACCGCCCCGCCCCATCCGCATGAGCGCGCCCCCGATGATGCCGTGGGCGCGGGCCTGCCCGGCCGGGTTTTCTAGTTCTGCGAACTGCGCGAGCCCCGACTCGCCGCTCTCCATCGCGCGGGTGACATCGCCTAGATCAAGCGCGGCGTTGCCCAGCCCGACGAGCATCCACGCCTCGCGGTCGCGGTCGCCGAGGGCGCGCGCGATGGAGAGAGAATCCAGCGTCGCCTCCAGGGCCTCCTCGAAGTGCCCGAGGCTGAGGTGGACCGCCGCCAGCCCCCCGAGCAGCGTGCCGCGTCCGGAGAGGTCGCCGGTCGGCTCGATGCGCGAGAGAGCATCCGTGAACGTCCGGAGGGCGGTCTCGTGTTCGCTCCGGAGGTAGTGCCCGAAGGCGATGGCCCCCATCGCGTAGGCCTCCGCCACCTCGTTGCCTGCTTCTTTCGCGAGGTCCAGCGCCTCTTGCGCGGAGCGCAGCAGCACGTCGGGCCGGTCCGGGATCCCCGCCCAGCCGTTGGCGAGCCGCTGGTCGATGGCGGGGTCCCCGGTTTCGAACCGGAGGGCGCCAGCGGCGAGATCGGGGGTGACGAGTTCGGCCATGCCGCGAGTCTACGCGCGGCCACCCGTCCGTGTGCCAGGGCATTCGGCGTGGGCGAACGCGCACAGCCGAGCCGGGAATCGCGCTACTTCCGGAAGCGCTGGAGCTACTTCCGGAAGCGCTGGATCAGCCTCTCCACCTGCGCGTCCGGCATTGCGATCGTCCTGCTGGCGGTCGCGCCCGGCGAGGCCTCGCCGGGCGCAGGCGGTCCGCCCCCCGGTGGGTTGCCAGCGCGGTCCAGCAGGCGGCGTTCGATCTCCTCCATCCACGAGGCCCCGCTCGCGGCGGCCCCGCTGGCGGTGCGGCGGGACGGGCGCGGGGCGGGCGCGGACGTCTTTCCGCGCTGCGCGTTCTGCGCGAGCGGCTGCCCCGCGTCGTCGTTGAGCGGCTGCGTCTCGAAGGCGACGCGCTTGACGTTGATGAGGTGGAGCGGCGAGACGTTGTCGCTCGTGATGCTCCCGCCGACCGTCCCCGGCCCGAGCGTCATCGCGGGGAACAGCCGCGTCGTCATGCCGACGGAGCCGAGCGCGGCGACGGTATTGACCACGATCCGCATGGACGGCTTCTTGATCGCGAACGCCTCGATCACGCGCTCCGCGCCCGCGTGCACCGCCAGCGTGTGGCCGATCCCGCCGAACTCCAGGATCTCGATGCACCGCTCGCAGCCGCGCTCCCACCCGTCGGTAGCGTAGAAGCTGAGGATGGGCGAGAGCGTCTCCATGGAGAGCGGCTCGTCTTTGCCCACGGCGTCCACCTCCGCGATGAGCGCGCGGGTGTCGGCCGGAACGCTGAACCCGGCCATCTCCGCGATCCGCTGCGGGCTCTGCCCCACGATGTCCGTGTTGAACCGGCCGCCGGGCTTGATGATGGCGCGAAGCTTCTCGCGCTCGGCGTCCGAGCAGACGTGCCCGCCCCGCTGGCGGAGCGCGTCGAGCAGGCGCGAGCGGATGGGCGCGTCCGCCACCACGGAGCGCTCCGTGGAGCACAGCGTGCCCCAGTCGAACGAGGTGCCCGTGAGGATGTCCGAGGCCGCCTTCTCGAGGTTCGCGCTGCGGTCCACGTAGGCCGGCACGTTGCCGGAGCCCACGCCGTACGCCGGCTTGCCCTTGGAGTACGCCGCGCGGACCATCGCGCCGCCGCCCGTCGCGAGGATGACGTCTGTGATGGGGTGCTCCAGGATCTCGTTGGTGCCCTCCATGGTGACCTTCGTGAGGCACGCGAAGAGGCCCTCCGGTGCGCCCGCCGCGTACGCCGCCTCCGCCACCACGCGCAGCGCCTCGGCGGTGCAGTTGACCCCGCGTGGGTGCGGGCTCATGACGATCCCACAGCGCGCCTTCGCGGAGATGATGGCCTTGTACATGGCCGTCGAGGTGGGGTTGGTGCTCGGGACGAGCGCGGCCACGACGCCCATCGGCGTGGCGACCTCCCAGACCTTCCCGTTCTCGTGCTTCGCGATGATGCCCGCCGTGCGCATCCCCTCCATCCGCTCGCGGAGGGTCCGCGTGGCGAAGAGGTTCTTCTGCGTCTTGCTCTCGGGCCGTCCGAAGCCGGTCTCCTCATGCGCCATCCGGCCGAGCCGCTCGGCCTCGCGGGCGCCGGCTTCCACCATCGCGTCCACGATGCGGTCCACCTCTTCCTGCGAGGCAGTCTTGAATCGGTGCTGCGCGTCGCGAACGCGGTGGAGGGCGTCGCGGGCGTCCTGGATCGAAGCGAGATCAGCGTCCATCGGGGGAACGGGCGGAGGGGTCGGGAAGGTACGGCCGGGGGTGCCGGGCCCGGCCCGCTCTCCTGAGTGCGCCCTGCCGAGCGCCGCCGCCAGCGCGCCGGGAGCGCCCCGCTGGCGGACCTTCCGCGAAGACGCGGCCCGGCGTGTTTCCATTTCCCCTGGCCATTGCACCTTTTCTCCCCGCGTCCCGAGTCTACGCGCGCGGAGCGTTCTCAAAACGAGAAGCAGGCGCTTCCGCTAATGGCACGTCATTTGAGCCCGCGCCCGTTGAGATCTCCCTCCCCCACATGACCGCTGCCCCCTCCGCCCTCGCGCCCGCCGGCATCGGCGCCGTGGACTCCGCCTGGGGCGGACTCCGCCCCGGTGCCTCCATCCTCCTCGTCGGTCGCGCCGCCTCGGGCCGGACGGCTCTCGCGCTGCAGTCCGTCCGCGCCGCCATCGCGGCCGGTCAAACCGCGCTGCTGCTCTCGCCGCGGCCGCCGGCCACGCTCAACGAGACCGCCCAGAGCGCCGGGTTCGACCTCGCGGCGCTCCACGCCTCCGGCCGCCTCCGCGTGCTCCGCGTCCCCGCCGCGAAGGACCTCGCCGCGAAGGGCAACGACGGCCTCCGCGCGGCCTACCGCGACCTCGCGGGCCTCGTTGCGAAGTCCGGCGCGGACCGCGTGGTGATCGAGGACCTCACGCCGCTGGTGCAGTTCTCCACCTTCGAGGCCTTCGGTGAGGCGTTCGACTCCTTCCGCCAGTCGCTCAATGGCGCCGCGCTGGTGGTGGGCCTCGGCGAGCCGGCCAACGAGCCCTCACGACGGCTGATCGAGACGGTGCAGAAGCGGATGGACGGTACGGTGCGCGTCGCGGGAGACGACGTGCGCTTCGAGACGGCCGCAGCGGAGACGGCCGCGGCGGCAGCGCCCCCGATGCCCAGCGCACCGGAGCCCGCACCGGCTCCTGCCCCGCCGCCCGCTCCAGCGATGGTGCCCCCGTCTCCCGCCCC
>DUBD01000107.1 GCA_012960515.1 Bacteroidota bacterium
GCCGCGTGGCGGGTGGGCTTCCTCGATCTCTCGGGCGCGCTCGCGGCGGGGGTGCTCGCGTGGGGCGTGCTCGGCCTCGGGCCGCTGGCGGTGGGGGGCTGGGGCTGGGCCGCCGCTGGGCTGACGTTCTTCTTTACCTCCAGCGTGTTGTCCAAGCTGGGGCGGCGGCGGAAGCGAGACGCTGAGGCCCGCGCAGCGAAGGGAAGCCGGCGCGATGCGGGGCAGGTCGCTGCGAACGGAGGCGTGGCGGGCGTCCTGCTGGCGCTCTCGGTGTTCGTCCCCGCGCGATGGCAGGGCGTGCTCTTCCTCGGGTACCTCGGCGCGTTCGCGGCCGCCGCGGCGGACACCTGGGGAACCGAGATCGGGACGTGGGTGGGAGGGGCCACGCGCGACGTTCTCCGCTGGCGCCCGGTCCCACCAGGAGAGTCCGGGGGCGTGTCGCTGGCGGGGTCGCTCGGCGCGCTGGCGGGCGCGCTCGTCGTGGCGGCGGTGGCGGTGCCGTTCCTGGGGGACGCCGTCACGCTCGGCCTCATGGGAGCCACGCTGGCCGTCGTGGGCGGGGCGGGCGTGATCGGGGCGTGGGCGGATAGCGTGCTGGGCGCGACGGTCCAGGCCCGGTTCGTCCTCCCGGACGGAACACGCACGGAGCGTCCCGAAACAGACGGCACGCCGCTCCCACTCACCAGCGGCTGGCGCCCGATGACCAACGACCGCGTCAACCTCGCGTGTACGCTCGTGGGGGCCGCCGTGGGACTCGCGCTCGGCCTGGGCGGGTGAGGAGATCGGCGGCGGCACGCGTCCGAGCAGGCCGGCGCCTCCATTACCTTCGAGCCGTCCTCCCACCCCTCCATGGAACCCACACCCGCAGCCGCCCCCGACTCGCAGCCCTGGTACAAGCAGCTGCACTGGCAGATCATCCTCGGCCTCCTGCTCGGCCTCGCCTACGGCGTCCTCGCGGCGCAGAACGGCTGGGGCGCGTTCACGACGGCCTGGATCAAGCCGTTCGGGACCATCTTCATCACGGCGCTCAAGCTCATCGCCGTCCCGCTCGTCCTCGCGAGCCTGATCACGGGCGTCGCCAGCTTGAGCGATCTCCGGAAGCTCTCGCGCATCGGCGGGAAGACCATCGGGATCTACCTCATGACGACGGCCATCGCCGTGACCATCGGCGTGGTGCTGGCGGACGTGATCCAGCCCGGCGGCGGGTTCTCGCCGGAGTTGCGCGATGACCTCATCGAAGCCTTCGGTGACGACGTGGACGCGCGCATGACGAGTATCGAGGAGGCGGGCATCCGGGACCGCGGACCGCTCCAGTTCCTCGTGGACGCGGTCTCGGAGAACGCCTTCGCATCGTTCTCGGACAACCGGAGCATGCTGCAAGTCGTCGTCATCGCGATCCTCTTCGGCATCGGGCTCGTGCAGATCCCACGCGAGCGGGCTGCGCCAGTGTTGGCCTTCTTCGAGGGACTGAACGACGTGGTCATCAAGCTCGTGGATATCGTGATGCTGCTCGCGCCCATTGGCGTGTTCGCGCTATTGGCGGACACCATCGTGAGCACCGCGGGCGACGATCCGGGGCGCATCATGGAGCTGCTTCTAGCACTCGTGAAGTACATGCTCGTCGTGCTGCTCGGCCTCGCGATCCACACCTTCGTGACGTACCCCACGGTGCTCAAGGTGCTCTCGCCGATGAAGCTCAAGACGTTCTTCTCCGGCATCGCGCCGGCGCAGCTCGTCGCGTTCTCCACCTCCTCCAGCGGGGCCACGCTGCCCGTGACGATGGAGCGCTGCGAGGAAGAGCTGGGCGTGAGCGAGGAGGTGTCCAGCTTCGTGCTCCCCCTCGGCGCGACGATCAACATGGACGGGACGGCGCTCTACCAGGCCGTCGCCACGCTGTTCATCGCGCAGGCGTTCGCGCTGGACCTCGGGCTCGGCGCCCAGCTCACCATCGTCCTGACGGCCGTCCTCGCGAGCATCGGGACAGCGGCCGTGCCGGGGGCGGGCATCATCATGCTCGTCATCATCCTGGAGGCCGTCGGCGTGCCGGCGGCGGGCATCGCGCTGATCCTCGGCGTGGACCGCATCCTGGACATGTGCCGGACGGTGACGAACGTGACCGGCGACGCGATGGTGGCCACGGTCGTCGCGGCGACGGAGGACCAGCTGTTCCCGCCGGACCGCACGGGGCGCGGGGACACGCTGCGGGTCGTCGGGGAGACCGCCGGGGCCGTGCCGTCCCGCCGCGAGGCGGGGATGATCTGATGCGCGTCCGCTCCCGCCTCGCGCCGCGCTGGCGGTCACTCGCGGCCGCGGCGTGCCTCGCCGTGCCGGTGTTCAGCGCGCCGGCCGTCGCGCAGGCGACTGCGGAGGCGGACCTCGGCGCGCTGGACGGCCTCGTGCCGTCCGCCGAGGCCGCCGACCTCTTCCGCCAGTCGCACGCGGCGCTGATGGACTGGCGCTTGGACGAGGCCGAGGCGGGCTTCCGGCGCCTCGGCGCGCTGGCGCCGGAGTCCCCCGCGGGCGCGTACGGCCTCAACAAGGTGGCGCTCTGGCGTGCCATCGTGCTGGAGCGGCCGCCCTTCCCGCAGCGGTTCTACGCCCTCAACGACTCGCTCGGGGACGTGCTCCGGACGTCCCCGGACGGCCCGTGGCGGACCCATCTCGAAGGCGAGCGCGACCTCCACCGCGCCATCCTGCACGTCCGCGAGGAGAGCTTCGCGAGCGCAGGGCGCGCGTTCCACTCCGCCTGTGGCGAGTTCAAAGCCACCACGCGCGACGCGGCGACGCCGTTCACGGAGAGCTACCTCGGGCGGGGGACGTGCCTCGTCGCGGCCGGCGCCATCCCGAGCGAGTACAAGTGGATCGCGGCGATCCTGGGCTTCCGCGGGACCATCCAGGAAGGCCTGGACGCGCTCGCGCTGGCGGCCACGGAGGCGGAGATCGCCGCACCGGAGGCGACCCTCTTCCTGGCCCTCGCGGACGCCGCGCTCAACGAGCGCCAGGCCGGCGGGACCGACCGCCTCGGTGAGCTGGTGGAGGCACGGCCCGAGAGCGCCCTCTTCCGCTACCTCTACGGCGTCATGCTGCTGGAGGAGCGCAACGCCGCCGGCGCCGAGCGCCAGCTCCGCCGCGCCGCCGAACTCGTGGCCCAGGACGACGTGGCGCCGCTGCCGTTCGTGGATCACCACCTCGGGATCGCGCTGTTCCGCCAGGACCGCTTCGAGGAGGCGGCCGATCACCTGGAGCGCTACCTCCGCGAGGCGCCGGGGAACGCGCTCGTCGCGCAGGCTGGGCTCCACGCCGGGCTGGCGCGAGAGCTGGCCGGGGACCGCCGCACGGCGGAGCGGCACTACCGGCGCGTCCGCGCCACGCGGGACAACGACGCCGACCAGCAGGCCGAGCGCGAGGCCGAGCGGCGGCTGGACCACCCGTTGACGGAGACGGAGCGGGCCATCGTGCTCGGCGCCGCGGCCTACGACGGGGGACGCTATGAGGCCGCCGTCTCTCGCCTCCAGCCTGCCCTCGGTGACCGCGAGGCCGACGCGACGCTGCGCGCCGAGGCCGCCTACCGCACCGGGCGCGCGTTCCAGGCCCTCGGCAACGATCACGAGGCCCTCCGCCACTACCGGCTGGCGGTCGCCCGCCCCGGCGATCCCCTCGCAAAGTGGGGCCCGTGGGCCGTCTACCACATCGGCGAGGTGCACGAGGCGGCGGGCGAGTACGCCGAAGCGCGCGCGGCCTACGAGCGAGCGCTAGAGAACGACGCGGAGTTCGACTACCATAAGTCCCTGGAACAGCGGGCGAAAGCGGCCCTCGAGCGGATCGGGAGGGAGGAGGGCTAGGGCACCGCGCCAGCGTTGCGGTGTACCATATCCCCAACGATCCCCCCTGACGCCATGCGCCGACTCTCCTTCGCCATCGCCCTCACGCTCGGGTCGGCCTTGCCCGTCGTGGGGCAGCCGCTCGGTTCCTCGCAGATGATCTCGGCACCGGGGCCGGAGACCACGTGCGTCCTCCACGCCCCAGACGCGGACGACGTCTACCACGGCGTCAACGAGCTCCGCCAGCCGACGGCCAAACACGCGGGGGGCGGCGCCACCTTCAACGTGACGTACACCGGGTTCACGCCGCAGGCCGAGGCCGCCTTCCAGTTCGCGGTGGACATCTGGGCCGCGCACCTCGAGAGCGACGTCCCCATCAACGTGGAGGCCAGCTTCAGCCCGCTCGGGACCAACGTGCTGGGCTCGGCGCGCGCGGCGTTCGTGCGGGGCAACTTCGCCAACGCGCCCGTCTTCAACACGTGGTACGGCGACCCGCTGGCGGACGCCCTCGCAGGGGCCGACCTCGGCGGCGGCGGCACCGACATCGTGGCGCAGTTCTCCAGCAACTTCAGCGGCTGGTACTTCGGGACGGACGGGAACACGCCCGCGAACCGGGTGGACTTCGTTTCGGTCGTCCTCCACGAGTTGGGCCACGGCCTCGGCTTCTTCGGGAGCGGCAACGTGGACAACGGGACCGGCACGGCCGAGTGCGACGGGACCTCCGGCGTGGGCTGCTACGGCCTGGGCAACTTCCCCGTCATCTTCGACCGATTCATCGAGGACCAGCCGGGCAACTCCCTGCTC
>DUBD01000108.1 GCA_012960515.1 Bacteroidota bacterium
CGGACCTCGTCGCGGGAAGCGTGGGCGCGCTGATGCTCCCGTTCCTCGCGCCGACGCCCGCCGACCGTCCCCGTCTGGACGGCTCCGCGCGCGCGCTGGGCGTCGCGATGCAGCTCACGAACATCCTCCGAGACGTCGGTGAGGACGTCCGCCAGTTGGGCCGCGTCTACCTCCCCGCCGACGCGCTGGCGGAGGCCGGCATCACGCGCGATGCGCTGCTCGCAGCCGCGGAAGGCAACGGGCTGCCGCCCGACCTCGCGCCCCGCTACCGCGACCTCGTGGAAACACTCATGGCCCGCGCCGAAGCGCTCTACGACGAGGCCGAGGCGGGGATCGCGGAGCTGGTCCCCCGGCGCGGCCGGTGGGGCATCCGGACCGCGCAGCGCGCCTACCGCGATATCCTCAACGCGGTGCGCGCCAACGGCTACGACAACCTGACCCAGCGTGCGTTCGTGCCGTTCCGCCGGAAGGTCCGCCTCGCGGTACTGCCGGGCTACCGCCTGCGCCGCTGGCGGCTCGCGTCGGCGCGTTAGAGCGGCCGGTCCTCGTCGTAGTAGAGGGCCACGCGGTCCACGCCGGGCGTGGTGCCGAGCGCCTCGGTAAGCGCGGGCGCATCCGACGGGTCGCGCAGGGTGACGAGAAAGCCGAGGTCCAGCGCGTCCGAGCCCGTCGTGCGCGCGTGGAGGAGCCGGTAGCGGCGGCTGTGTTTCGCGAGGACGGGCTCCCACGGCGTCTCGCCGTCGGCCACGCCCGATGCTTCGATCTCGATGAGGTACTCCAGCTTTCGCGAGGCGCCGTAGCCCGAGCGTCCGAGCGCCCAGAGCGTGCCGCCGGCCACGGCCGTCCCGATCAGCGCGAGCCGAGGGAAGCCCACGCCCGCCGCCAGCCCGACGGAGAGCGAGAGGAAGATGAACGCGAGGTCCTGCGTGTCCTTGACCGCCGTGCGGAACCGGATGATGGACATCGCGCCGACGAGCCCGAACGCCCGCGCCAGGTTGTTGCCGATCGCCATGATGACGACGGCCGTGATGACCGCCAGCGTCACGAGCGACGAGACGTAGGTGGCGGAGTAGCTCGTGCCGCGGTAGGACCAGCGGTACAGCAGGGAGACGGTCAGGCCGCAGCCGAGCGCCACGAGGAGGTTGAGCACGATGGCGCTCGTCTCCAGGGGGATCGTCGAGAAGGGGTCGTTCGGGTCGAACGGGAACATCGGGGCTCAGGAGAGGGCGGCGCGCGCCGGGCGGCCGAACCGCCAGGGGGCGTCGTGGATCTGGGCCTCCAGGCCCATCGCGTATTTGGAGAGCGCCTGCCGCTCCGCGCCGAACCGCGCGAGCGTCTCGCGCATCCACGAGGGGAAGACGCGGTCGTACTTCACTTCGAGGATGAAGTGGCCCTCCAGGACGGGCGCCAGCCGGTCGGAGTAGAGCCCGGCGACCTCGAGGCCGAGGCGGGGGTACGGTGCGCACCGGAGCCGCCGGTCGAAGGTGATGCGCAGCGAGGGGTCGAAGCGGCCCACGTACGGCTGGCGGTCGTAGGTGACGAGGAGAGTGGGGCGGCGGTGCTCGGCGCGGAGGCGGTAGAGGAACCGCGCGAGGGCGTCGGGCGGGTCCATGGGGTGGTCGCCCGCGAGATACCGCGCGGCCTCAGGTGCGGAGACGCGGGCGCGATCTTTCCAGACGGCGCCGCCTTCCTTCCGCTTGACCTCCAGAAAGAGCGGGCCGGAGCCCAGCGTGTCGTAGCCGCGGACGCGGACCTTGCGCCGCGAGAGGTCGCCGGAGAGTTTGTCGGCGTAGTCCAGAAAGGCGGGTGTGTCGAAGTAGATGCTGCGGACGGTGTACGTCGGCGTCTCGCCGGAGGCGTGGGCGTCGGCCTGGACGTACGGGCGGAGCGCCTCCGCCAGCCGGGCGCGGTCGCGCTCCGCGATGAGGTACTTCAGCTCGCGCCGCATCACCAGCCGAACAGGTCGCGCGCGTGGTCCAGCGGCGTCTGCGGCTCGGTTTCCACCGCGACGGGCACCTGCAGGCCCGGCACGAGGCGGTCGGCGCCCGTTTCCACCTCGGCCGTAGCGACGAGGTAGGCCTGCCCGCGGAGCGGAGCCGCGGCGGGCGTCACGTCCACGATCCGCGCGAGCGGCGGCTCGGGATCGCCCGTGTCCAGCACGACGCGCCGGCCCGTCGTCACGCGGTGGCGGTCCTCCCAGCGCACCGGCAGCACGACGTGGTACGCGGACGCATCCGCGACGAACAGGAGGGTGTCCGGAGAGAACACGCGCTGGATGCGGCCCGAGATGGGCGCCGTGATGAGGTCCATCGCCAGGCGTTCCTGCAGCCGCTCCGCATCGGCGCGGAGTCGGTCTACCTGCGCCTGCGCCACCTCCACCGACTCCGGCAAGGGGCCAATCGCGACCGCATCGCGCTCCGCCTGCGCGGCCGTGATCGCCGCTGCGGCCACCTCCACGGCCCCCTCCGCCTGCTCCAGGTCGATGGCCGAGGCCAGCCCGTTCTCGAACAGCTGGCGCTGGCGAGCAGCGAGGCGGACGGCCTGCGCGTGCTCTGCCTCCGCTTGCCGGATGCGTTCGGCGGCGGCCTCCACTACCTCGTCTCGGGCGCCGGCGCGTGAGAGGGCGAGGGACGCTTCAGCGGTCTGGATCTCGCCGCGGAGCGCCGCCAGCCGGAGCGCGGCCTCGCCCGAGGTGAACGCGCCGAGCGTCTCGCCCGCTTCCACCTCGCCGCGATGCGCGACGGGCGATAGCTCGAACCGGACGGCGTCGCCTCGCGCGGGCTCGGCAGAGTAGGTCGTGGTGACGGCACCCGTGCGGAGGTCGCGGAGGGTCGCCGTGATGGCGCCATCGGGGGTGCGAGCGAGCACCCACTCCTGGGCGGGCAGCACGCGGCCCACGCCCCGCACCGATGTCTCGAACTCGACGGGTGCGAAAAGCGCCGCCAGCGCCGCGACGGCGACCAGGCTCACCAGCAGGGCGCGTCTACCGCGGCGGCGGAAGGCGGGGACGGAGCGGGAGCGCACGCGCGGAGGAAACGGTGAGGTAACAAGGAACCCGCAAGGTAGAGCCCTCGCAGACCCCAAACCGCGCCGAGCCTAGCTTTGCCCCGTGTCCGTCCCCGTCCTCATCCCGCTGGCGGCCCGTCTCGGGCGTGCCCTCATCGAGCGCGACCTCCGCCGGTCGTTCCGCCGGGTCGTCTGGGTGGGGGAGGGGCCGAGCCTCCCGCCTGACCGGCCCGTGGTGGCGTACGCGAACCACCACGCCTACTTCGACAGCTACCTCGTGCAGCGGCTGGCAGCGCGCACGCTCGGGCGCCCGTTCGTCGTGTGGATGGAGAAGTGGGACGAGGTGCCGCTCTTCGGTCCGGTTGGCGCGCTGCCGTTTCCGGCAGACGACGCGAGGCGCCGCGCGAGGACCGTCCGGGAGACGGCCCGTCGCCTGGCCGCCGGTCCGGCCCTGCTGCTCCTGTACCCGGAGGGCGCGATGGGGCCGCCCGACGCCGGGCTGGCGCCGTTCCGCACGGACCTGCCCCGGCTCGCGCGCGTGCTCCCGCCCGAGACGCTCTGGTGGCCGCTCGCCCTCCGCGTGACCGACTGGGGCCACGCCCGCCCGACCGCGCTTCTCACCGCCGGTCCCGTCCACGAGACCCCCGATGGCCGCGAACGTGAGCGCCTCGGCACCGCGCTCGAGCGCCTCCGCCAGTCGCGGCCGGAGGACGTGGAGACGGGACGCGCCCGCGTCTTGCTGGAGGGCTCGCCTGGGCCCGACGAGCGGTGGAACCTCGCCCGGCTGGCGCCGCTCTTCCGCCGCCTCACGCCCGGCGCGTAACCATCACGAGGGGTTCACGCGTCATGGGCGCGCTGGGCCTCGGGATGGTCGTTGCTTGAAGCCGTCCCGGCGCCCTCCCTAGCTTCCGCCGAACGCCCTCCGTTCCAATGCTCTACGTCCTGGCCCTCGCGCTCGCAGCCGCCGTGGCCCCCGCCGCCCCGCCCGCGACCCCGACCGTCTCGACACCCGTCCGCGACTCGCTGACGCACTACTACGTCCGCCGGGACGTGGCCAACGTGCGCCGCCTGCACCGCCTCGCGCGGACGCGAGAGGACAAGCTGCTCGTGGCCTACCGGCTCTTCGCGATGACGCGCGAGCAGTCCATCATCCGCGACATCCCCTCGGACCGCGGCGTCCAGTCGCCCCGCCAGCTGGCGCTCATCTCGGCGCTCTGGGCCTTCCGTGCCGGCACCGGGCCGAAGATCAACCTCCCCACGCACGGCCGCCGCTCGGAGCGGATCCTGGACCGCGCCCGCGACCTCGCGCCGAACGACCCGTACGTGCTCCTCGTCCGCGGACAGTCGCTGTACTACAAGCCGGGGATCTTCGGCGGAGACGTGGAAGCCGCGAAGGAGACGTTCGAACAGCTCAAGCGCCAGATGCGCGGCCGGAGCGTGCCGGGGCTGCACCCCTTCGAGGCCGACGTCTGGATCTGGATGTGCGAGCGGAAGCTGGACGAGGACCGCGCGCGCGCCACCAGGCGCCGCCTCCTCGCGCAGAGCCCGCCGCCGATGTTCCGCCAGTTTCTGCTGGACCCTCCCTG
>DUBD01000109.1:0-16913 GCA_012960515.1 Bacteroidota bacterium
GGTCTCGCCGTTGGACCGCGTGTAGTAGGACGCCTCGCCGGCGTAGAGGGAGTCCGCCCAGTCCGCCACGGTCCGCGTCATCCCGAGCGGTCCAAACACGTGAGCGTCCATGTAGCGCAGGAAGTCCGTCCCGCTGGCGCCTTCCACGGCCGCGCTGATGAGGTTGTAGCCGTAGCTGGAGTAGGCGTAGACCGTGCCGGGCTCGTGTAACAGGCTATCCGCCGCGAAGATGGCGATCCCGCTGGCGACGGTCGGGTAGGGCACGTTGCTCAGGAACTCGTCGCCGAGGTAGCTGCGGATGCCGCCGAGGTGCGCGCCCACCTGCCGCGTGGTGACGGGCCACCGCTTCTCGGGGAAGTACGGGACGTACGTCTGGATGGGGGCGTCCACGTCCATCCGGCCCGCCTCCACGAGCTGTGCGACGGCGAGCCCCGTGTACGGCTTGGCCACGGAGCCGACGCGGAACCGTGTCTGCGGCGTCGCGGGCGTGCGCGAGGGGAGATCGGCGTAGCCGAAGCCTTCGGACCAGACGGTCTCGCCGTCCACGCTCACCGCGACCGCTAGCCCGGGGAGGTCGGCGGCGGCGGCGACCGCGCGGGCGCTGTCCAGCGCAGCGGTGAGGGCGGCGGACTGCGCGAGGGCGGGCGCGGCCCAGAGCAGGAGGGCGAGAAGGAAAAAGCGGCGGGTCATGTGGAGTAGAGGAGGGAAGGGGTCTCGTCGCCGGCGAGGAGCACGGTGCCCGTCCGTCGCATCCCGATCTTCTCCAGCACGCGCTGGGAGCCGACGTTGGCCTCGGTGGTGACGGCGAGCACGCTCGTCAGCCCGAGGTCGCGGCGGGCGTGCTCCAGGGTGGCGCGGGCGGCCTCGGTGGCGTAGCCGCGGCCGTGGTGCCGTTCCAGGAACGCGTAGCCGAGGTCCGGGTGGTCCAGCCCATCGCGGCGGAGGATGCCGCACACGCCGACGGGCGCCCCGTTGCTGCGCAGCCCGACGCGGTAGAGCCCGAAGCCGTAGGCGGCGTAGCTCGCCAGCGGGCCGGTGTGGAGGTAGTGCCGGGCGTCCGCCACGGTTCGCACGCCACGGTCACCGATGTGGCGGATCCAGGCGGGCTCGGTGAGGAGCTCCAGCGCGAAGGGGGCGTCGGCCTCGGTGAGGCGGCGGAGGGAGAGGCGGGGCGTCGTGAGGAGCGGGGGCACGCGAGGAAAGTAGCCGCCCGGTTGTCTCGCCCCGCTGGCGGCCTCAGTGGCCGAGCGCGGCGCGGAGGTCGGCGTCGTAGGCGGGCGTGGCGCCGGACCGGCCAGCCACGAACGCGCCCAGCGTGCACGCGCCGTGGAGCGCCGCCGCGTCGTCCTCGCCGTTGAGGAGGGCCGCCAGCAGGCCGGCGAGGAAGGCGTCTCCCGCGCCGACGGTGTCGCGCACGTCGGCCGGGCAGCCGGGGTGCTCGGTCCACCGGCCCTCGTGCCAGAGCGCCGCGCCCTCGCCGCCGCGCGTCAGGCACACCATCCGGAGGCCGAACTGCTCCGCCAGCGCGTCGATGGTGGCGCGCACGCCGGTGCCGAGGCCGAACCAGCCGGCCATCGTGCGGAGCTCGTCGTCGTTGAGCTTGACGGCCTGGGCGACGGCCAGCGACTGGCGCACGGCGTCGGCGTCGTCGAACGGGGGGCGGAGGTTCACGTCGAACACGGCGCACGGGCTGGCGGCGGCGAGCGCCCGCACGGTCTCGCGCGAGACGGCATCGCGCTCGGCCAGGCTGCCGAACACGACGGCGCGCGCCTGGGCCGCGGTCGCGCGGAGGGCGTCCGTGAGCGTGATCGCGTCCCACGCGGCGGGGCGGACGATCTCGTAGGACGGGGAGCCCTCGGCGTCCAGTTCCACGCGCACGAAGCCGGTCGGGCGCTCCGGGTCCACCTGCACGGCGTCCGTCGCGAGGCCCGCGCGCTCCAGCCGGCGGAGGACCTCGTGGCCCAGCGCGTCGTCCCCGACGCGGCTGACGAGCCGGACCTCGCGCCCGAGCTGGCGGAGGTGGTAGGCGACGTTCAGCGGGGCGCCGCCGAGGAAGAGCCCGGCCGGCATGGAGTCCCAGAGCACCTCGCCGACGCAGAGGATGGGGGCGGAGGCAGCGGAGGGGTCGGGCACGGGGGAGGGGGCGGACACAACGGACGGCGCGGGCCACACCGAGGCGAGCGGCCACGCCTTCAGGGAGAGCAACTGGGCCGTTCCTCCCTCGGCGAAGAGGGCGAGGCCGTCGCTGGAGGGCGCCGGGAAGATCTGGTCTGTGATCGTTACGTGCCCGTCTCCCGCGAAGACTTCGACGGAGGCGGCATCGACGATGATGCGGAGGCGGACGCGGCCGTCCGGGGCGGGGAGCGGAGCGCCGTGCCGCGTCGCGAAGGCCGGGTGGAAGCGCGTGTCCCCAGAGCGCATCCGGTCCACGAAGAGGGTCGCCGTCGCGGCATCATACCCGACCCGTGTCTCGTCGCCTCCGCCGACGCGGACCGCCAGCCCGAAGGCGGTGGCGGTTCCGAGGGCGAACTCGGCTTCGATCTCAAGGGTCGTCCCGCGGAGTTCGTCTACCGGGTGGGTGCCGGGCGCGAGGACCCGACCCGCCAGCGTCGTGCCGGACTGGCGGAGGCTCTGAAGGGCCGCGATGGGCTGCTGCACGAGTGTGACGTGCCCTTCGAGGGTGCGGAGCTCGACGCGCCGCGGTAGGGCCTGCGCACTCCGCCACGGGGCGGTGGGAATGGCGTTGGCGTAGCGCCAGTCGTTCATCCACCCGAGCAGGATCCGCTCTCCGTCCGGTGCGCCGGACCAGGAGACCGCGGCGTAGTAGTCGGCGCCCCAGTCCAGCCACCGCGCGTGCGTGTCCCCGACGGAGATTGGGGGCTCGGGCGTGAATGTGGTGCCGTCAAAGTGACCCACGAAGTACTGGGCGGCGGAGCCTCCCGCGGGTCCGCCCGGGTTGAGGTTGACGACGAGGACCCACCGCGTATGCGCGGGGTCGCCGTCCACGGGAAGCTCGAACAGGTCCGGGCATTCCCAGATGCCGCCCGTCGCGCCGCCTGGCCCGAACGTGCTGAGGTGCGTCCAGCGCTTGAGGTCCGGCGAGGCGTAGAACTCGATGCGCCGTTCGTGGGGGAGCGCGATGGCCATCACCCACCGCCGGTCGGGCGCGTGCCAGAAGACCTTGGGGTCTCGGAAGTCGCTTCGGCCCAGATCCAGCACGGGGTTGCCCTCGTAAAGCGTCCACGTGCGCCCGCGGTCCAGGCTGTACGCGAGGCGCTGGTCCTCTCGCGCGGGGACGCCCGGCCGGTGGCCCGTGAACAGGGCGACGAGCGGCGGCGTGTCCTCGGATCCGAATCCCGTGGTGTTGTGCCAGTCCACGACGGCGCTTCCGGAGAACGCCATCAGGCCGTCTGCTTCGGGGATGGCGAGGGGGAGGTGCTCCCAGTGGAGCAGGTCGGGGCTGACGGCGTGGCCCCAGCTCATGTGCCCCCAGGTGTTTCCGTGGGGGTTGTGCTGGTAGAAGAGGTGGTACTCGCCGTCGTAGTAGACCAGCCCGTTGGGGTCGTTCATCCAGTTCACGGGGGGCGTGAAGTGGACCTGGGGGCGGTAGCGCTCGGCGTAGGTCGGCGCGGGAGGGAGGGCGCCGGTCGAGGGGGAGGCGGTGTCGTTCACGAGACCGGGGAGAGATCGTCTACCAGAAGAGGACCACGACGAGGACGGTCAGCGCCACGAGCGCGGCGCCTTGCACGCGGTAGCTCTGCCACCAGGGCAGCGCCGCCAGCGCGGCGGTGTCCTCGCGCCACATCTGCGGCGTCCACGTCACGTCTGCGATGCGGGCGGGGTCCGGTGCCGGCTGCGCCCGGCTGGCGGCGCCGAGCACGGCGAGACTCACCGCCAGCAGGATGGCGGGGATGTAGAGGAAGGGGACCGCGATGACCCCCAGGACCGGGCCGAGCACGAAGAGCGCGGCGGAGGCCGCGTGCCCGGCGAGCACGCTCCAGAAGGCGGCGCTGGAGGTGGCCCGTTTGGAGAAGACGCCCACCACGAACAGCGCCACGAACGGCGGGACCACGTACGCGAGGAAGCTCTGGAGGTAGCCCCACAGCGTATCGAAGCCGAGGATGATCGGGGCCCAGAGGGCGGCGAAAACCATGAACACGAGCGTCACGAGCCGGCCCACGTTGGCGAGCTGCTTGGAGGTCGCGTTCGGGCGGACGAAGTCCATCGTCACGAGCGTGGAGGCGGAGTTCAGGGTGCTGTCCACGCTGGACATGATGGCCGCCACCATCGCGGTGAGGACGAGCGCCCGGATGCCGTTGGGCAGCAGGTCGAACACCATCGTAGGGAAGACGGCGTCGGCGCGCTCCAGGCCGGGGTAGAGCACGCGGGCGAAGGTGCCCGGCAGCACCATCAGGAAGATGACCGGCAGCTTGAGCAGGCCCGCGAAGAGGGCACCCCATCGGCCCTGGTTGAGCGTCCTCGCGGCGAGGGTCCGCTGCACCATGAACTGGTTGGTGGCCCAGAAATAGAACCCGAGGATGAAGACGCCCGTGAGGAGGCCGGGCCAGGGGAGGTTCGGGTCGCTGGCGGGGAGGATGAGCGAGAGCTTCTCGTCCGGGGTGATGGCCGTAACCGCCTCCCAGCCGCCGCCGTCCTGCACCGCGTTCCAGCCGATGAGCGCGACGGCCGCGCTGCCCGCCAGCAGAAGCACCGCCTGCACCGCGTCCGTGTAGACGACGGCCTTCAACCCGCCGAGGATGGTGTACAGGCCCGCGAGGATCGCCAGCGAGTAGATGCTGACCTCGATGGGCAGGTCCGGATACAGCAGCGCGACCACGAGCGAGCCGGCGTACAGCGCCGAGGCCGTGTCCACGGTGATGTTGAGGAAGACCGTCCAGCCGGAGAAGTAGAGCCGGCTTCGCCCGTCGAAGCGCCGTTCCAGGAACTCCGGCATCGTGTAGACGCCGGTCTTGATGTAGAACGGGAGGAAGAAGGCGCAGAAGATGACGAGCACGATGCCCGCCATCCACTCGTAGTTGTACACCGCCACGCCCACGCCGCCGTACGCCTCGCCCGCCATGCCCACGAGGCTGGACGTGCTCATGTTGCTCGCGAACAGGCTCAGCCCGATCACGCCCCACCCCAGCGAGCGGCCGGCGAGGAAGTAGTCGTCGGTGGAGTCCTGCTTCCGCCCCACCCAGACGCCGAGCAGCACGATGCCGACGACGTAGACGAGGATGACGGCGAGGTCCAGGGTGGAGAGCGCGAAGTCTGGCATGGCGAGAGGCAGGGGCAGTCCGGGGCGGGCGGCAAGCTCCGCCAGCGCGGCGGGCCGAACCGGTGGCCGCCCCGCAGGTGGTGGGCTGCGGAGCGGCCGAGGAGCCGCCGGGCGGGAGGGAGCGCGCCCGGCGGCGGGGGACTAGAAGCCGCACCGGAGGGACGCGGAGATGGACCGGCCGGAGATGCTCCGCGCGCGGATGTACCCGTTGCCGGGGATGGCCGCCTCCTCGCTCTCGGTGATGCCGATGGAATCGAAGAGGTTGTTGGCGGAGAGGCCGAGCGAGAGGCGGTCGGTCACGTTCGCCTCAGCGAAGGCGTTGACGATCGCGAAGCCCGGCAGCGTCAGCTCGTTGGAGTCCTGGGCGTAGCTCTCGGTCTGCCCGATGAGGCTCAGGCCGACGGTCCCCTGGTCCGCCGTGTAGGACGGCACGAAGGAGAACAGGAGGTCCGGCTGGCGGCGGGGCGTGTTGCCCTCGTTCCCACCGGAGGTGATCTCCGCGTTGGTGTAGGTCGTCGCGCCGCGGAAGGTGAACGGGCCGTAGTCCACGACGCCCTCGATCTCGACGCCGAAGGCTCGGTAGTCGTTGTCGATGAACTCCTGCGTGGTGGCCTCGAAGCCGCCCTGCTCGGTCGTGTTGGCGTAGAAGCCGGTCACGAACAGGCCGCCGATGTCGAACTGCTGCTTGTAACCGAGCTCTGCCTGCTGCAGCTGGTCGTAGGGGTTCTCGATGCCGAGCGCGTCCGCGCCGATGTAGCTCCCGGTCGGGAAGATGGCGCGGTCTGCCTTCGCGGAGTGGCCCTGCGAGAGACGGGCGAACACGGCGGACATGTCCGTGAGCGTGTAGTTCGCGCCAGCGGAGTACGACCAGTAGTCGTAGCTGTAGTCCACCGGGTTGCGGGACGCCTGGTCAATGAAGTTGGCGCGGCTCTCCGGGTTGGAGATCTCGCCGTCGTTGTTGACGTCCACCGTGCCGACGAAGCCGCCGGAGCCGCCGCCGCTCACGTTGGTGAAGTCGTACCGGACGCTGGCGTCCAGGTTGAGCTGCGGGATGGGGCTGTACTCGATGCCGACGTACGGCGCCTTCGTGTCGTAGGTGGCGTCGTAGCGGACGCCGCAGCAGTTGCCGAAGAAGAGCGCGCCGTAGGCGGCGAGCCCGTCCTCGGTGATCATCTCACCATCGTCGTCCATGACGTCTACGAGAGACGCGTTCTCGCCCTCCACCGTCGCGATGTAGGAGTTCCAGAGCCACGCCATGTTGATCCGCTGGACGCCCGTAAAGAGGCCCGCGGTGATGGCGAGGTCGAGGTCCTGGTCCGCGAAGCTCTTCGACAGGCTGGCGTCGTTGAACAGCGTGTTGAAGTTCTCCAACTCGGTGTCGAAGAGGACGATGCCCTGGAGGAGGTCGCCGGAGACCGCCTCGCCGCTCTCGGCGCGGGTCAGCGTCGCGTCCGAGAGGTCGCGCCCGGTGGCGTCTTCGAGCGAGCCGAGAATGGCGTCGCGGTCACCGACGGCGGCGGTGAACGGAGAGACGAACCGGCCGGAGTTGAGAGCGAAGCGCGCCTTGTTCTCCACCTCGAAGCCGTTGCCGAGGTCGAACGCGAACTCCGCGCCGACCGCCTGCGAGACGGGGTGGAGGCCGTCGGAGAGGGTGATCCGGCGGCGCTCGCCGTCCGCGCCGAGGCCAAAGCTGCCGAGGAACAGCGGGCTCCCGATCACCTGATCGTTGATGCCGAGCGTGCCCGCCTCGGAGAACTCAGGGTTGTCGTTGGAGCCGGAGACGGCGATCGGCTGCGGGAGGTAGGTCGGCGTGCGGTCGTTGAGGTACTTGGCGTAGATCCGGGCGTAGCCGGTCTCGAAGTACTTCGTCAGGTTGGCTTTAATCTGGCCGCCCTGCTGCGCGAGGTAGCCCAGCTGGCGCTCGCCCTCACCGGAGCGGAAGAACCCGCCGACGTGGAACGCCAGCCCGTCGCCGAAGGGCGAGCCGTACTCGAAGTCCACGCGCTGGAAGTTGTAGTCCAGGCCGGAGGTCGTCGCGATGCTGCCGCCCTCGACCTGCCCGTTCTTGGAGATGAAGTTGATGACGCCGGCCGGGGAGTTGGACGCCTGCGTGGAGGCGGAGCCGCCACGGATCGCCTCGATCCGGGCCACGGTCGGGTCCGCGCGGAGGAACCCGTCTGCGGTGCCGAACGCGATGTCCCCGTAGAGGAAAATGGGGAGGCCGTCTTCCTGAAGCTGGAGGTACTTGGAGCCGCCCGCCGAGATGGGCACGCCGCGCACGGTGATGTTCGTGTTGCCGTCGCCCGCGCTCGCCTCGGAGCGGATGCCCGGGATGGCGCGGAAGATCTCCGCGGTGTTGCGGGGGACCGTGGCCTCGATGGCGGCGGGCTCCAGCGTGGAGATGGAGACGCTGCTCTGGAGCTTGGACACGGGGTTCACGACGCCCGTCACGAATACCTCGCCGAGCCCGAGCGCGTCCGGACTGAGCTGGAAGTCCTGGGTGACGGTGCCGCCCGCCAGCGTGACGATGACGCGCTGCGAGGCGAAGCCGACGAAGGAGGCCACGAGGACGGCCTCGCCTTCCTGGGAGGCGACGAACTCGTAGCGGCCGTCGAGGTCGGTGGCGTCGCCGGTGGCGGTGCCTTCCACGAGGACGGTGGCGCCGGGGAGCGGTTCGCCGGCCTCGTCCGTGACGGTTCCCTGGACGGTCGTCTGGGCGCTGGCGGCGCTCGCGAGGAGGAGCGCGAGCAGGAGGGGAGTAGCTCTGAGCATGGGGACGGGCGGGGAAAGTAGGAGCATCCGGAAGCGGTTCCGGCCGGGGAATGCTCGGGGTGCGCGGATCCTCGTCGCAATCGAAATCACCGCAATACATTGCGCAACCGTTTCCGCAACCGATTGCGGTGGACAACTTCCCCTTCTTCCCGTGAAGCGCGTCACCGTCAAAGACCTCGCTCGGCTCCTGTCCGTCGCTCCGTCCACGGTCTCGCGGGCGCTCGCGGACCACCCGGACATCTCCGACGAGACCAAGCGGCGCGTGCGCGAGGCGGCCGAGACGCTGGGCTACATCCCGAACCTCCGCGCGCGGTACCTCCGCGCGAAGCACTCGCGGCTGGTGGCGCTCGTGGTGCCGGAGGTGAACATGTTCTTCGCGCCCTCCCTCATGAGCGGCGTGGACGGCGTCCTGCGGGAGAACGACTACTCGCTGCTCCTCTTCGAGAGCAACGACTCCGTGGTGCAGGAGCGGAAGCTGGCGCGGCTGTGCCTGAACCTGTCCGTAGACGGCGTGCTCGTCTCGCGTTCCTCCGAGACGACGGAGCTCTCCCACCTCGACGCGCTGGCGGACGCCGACGTGCCCGTGGTGCTGCTGGACAAGATCCTGGAGACGGATCGTCACTCGACGGTCGCCATCGATGGGTATGGCGCCGCGCGACGGGCCACGGCGTACCTCCTGGAGCGAGGGCACCGCCAGGTGGTGGGCGTCTTCGCGGACGACCGGTTGCGGATCTCACAGCGGCGAGCAGAGGGGTTCGCGCAGGCGTTCCGGGACCAGGGCCTCGCCGCGCTGGAGCCGGCGGCAGTCCACGTCCGCCACCTCCACGAGTTCGAGGCGCAGGTAGGCGCAGCGCTGGATGCGCTCGACGAGCCGACCGCCTTGTTCGCGATGTCGGACGAGTTGCTCGTGCGCGCGTATCACCACGTCCTCTCGCGAGGTCTCCGCATCCCGGAGGATGTCTCCATCGTGGCCATCTCCGACGGGCAGGCGCCGCAATTCCTGTACCCCCGGGTGACGCATCTCCGCCACTCGGGCTACGAGGTGGGGGAGAAGGCGGCCCACATCCTCGTGGGGATGATGCGCCAGCACTACGCGGGTGCCGCGCTGGCGGTCACGGTGCAGACGGAGATGGTAGAGGGCGCGTCCGTCCGCACGCTCCAGCCGGGGTGAGGCCGCGGCGAGACGCACCGCCAGCGGGGCGGGGCTACCGGTTGAGGTCCTCGCGGAGCAGGCTCATCCGGATGCCGGAGATGGTATCCGCGTTCGAGCGCTTCGCGGGGAGACCGTCCTTGAGCCAGCAGCGGTTCGAGGAGAGCGAGAACGTCCACGCCTGGCACTGGCTGTCCTGCTGGCAGACGCGCTGGCACCCCGTCCGGTACGCGCCGCTCTCGACGACGAACGAGCGGTAGTCCGCGCCGGGCCGGTCCGTCCCGCGCTCCAGCGTGGTCGGGTCCGTGGGAGAAAACGCGCGGGAGGGCGGGGGCGTGGCGGTGCGGTCTCGCGCGAGGTCTTGCTGGACCTGGGAGAGCTTGATGCCGGAGGTCACGCCCGCGGCGGAGCGGGGGGCGGGGACCGCGTCTTTGAGGTGGCACATGCCGGAGTCGCGGTGGTAGGACCACGCGAGGCAGGTCGCGTCCAGGCGGCAGGCCGCTTCGCAGCGCTGGCGGTACGCGTCCGCGGCGACGGGGAAGACGCGGTAGTCCGCGCCGGGGCGGTCCGTCCCGCGTTCCAGCGTGGTCCGCTCGTCCGCGGGACGGGGCTGGAGCGTGCCGCGCCACGTCGGGGCGGCGCCGGTGAAGCGGTGGAGCGGCACGTCCTCCTCGCCAGAGGCGAACACGCGCACCACGTTGCGGTGGTCGCCGGGGAGCGCGTAGACCACCAGGCGGTCCAGGTTCCAGTTGTCGCCGCCGATCCCCCCTCGCATCGGCGCCTCCACGACGACCTCCGCCAGCCGGCCGGGCGCCACGCCTTCCCCGAAGTCCAGGCGCACCATCTCCGTGGAGCCGCCGAGCCATCGGTTGGAGGCGTTCACGTCTGGCGCGGTGAACGCCCGGCCGTCCCACGTCCGGAGAGCGATCTGAACGATCCGATCATGATCCTGCCGCGCGAGGCCGGCGGGTACGGGCTGACCGCGCAGTGGGCGGACGACTGGCACCACGCCGTGCACGTCGCCGTCTGCGGGGTACGTCTCCCGAGGCCCCTCGGGCGGACGCCGCGGGGTGTGGTTCATGTCCGCGTAGTAGGTCAGCCACCGCTGGTCCAGCGCGACGCCCTCCGCGTTGGTCCGTCCCTCGTACTCGGGGTAGGTGTAGAACGGGCCGCCCGGGACGCCGCGGCGCGGTTCCAGCGTGAGGGTTTGCTGCGGGAAGTTGGGGTCGTACACGAGGATCCGGTTGCCGTCCGGCCCCGCGCCCTCCTCGTAGCCGATCGCGAGGACGACGTGGTTGCCGCTGCACTGGTCGCCGTTCGGGCCGCAGCAGTCCGGCCCGCACCCCTGGAGCCCGAGCGGGATCGGCCGGCCGGCGTCGATGGAGGCCTTCACACGCTCGAACTGCCCCGAGGGCGAGCCCTCCAGGCCCCAGCTGAAGAACTCCTCGCTGCGGGCGCCGCCTGGGTTGACCCCGAGCTCCACCCACCGGTCCAGGTTGGACGTGATCTGTTGGACGTTGCGGTTGTAGAGGTACTGCCGGAGCGGGGTGCCCTGCGCCGGGCGGAACCACTGCACGGGCCGCTGGCGGCTGGCGTCGGCGAAGTAGTCCAGGGCGGCGTAGACCATCCCGCCGCACAGCCCGGCCGTCTCGATGTCTCGGGTGAACTGGTTCCGGAACCGGTTGTCGAAGAGAAACCCGTCGGTGGCGGGGTCGAAGGCGGTGCGCACCGGTTGAGCGGGCGCGGCGCTGGCGAGGAGCGCGAAGAGGAGGAGAGCGGCGGCAGGGCGCATGGGAGCGGAGGGGGGACGCCTCTACAGGCGCGAACCGTCCGCGCCCCCTGTCATCCGCCCGACGCGGCGAAACAGACGCCGCCCCCGGGGCGCGAGGCTCCAGGGGCGGCGAGACCGTGCCGACCGGCACCGCCAGCGGCTGGCGGATGCAACGGGCGGGGCTCAGGCCATCTCCAGCGCGTTGTTGAGGAAGTCGCGCAGGACGTAGTGGAGGATGCCGCCGTGGCGGTAGTACTCCACCTCCACGGGCGTGTTGAGCGCCACGCGGACGCCGAACTCCACCGTGCTGCCGTCCTCCTTCGTGGCCGTGACGGTGAGCGTCTGGTTCGGCTTCACGTCGTCCGTGACGGGGATGTCGAAGGTCTCCGTGCCGTCCAGGCCGTGGGTCTCCAGCGTCTCGCCGTCGAGGAACGTGAGCGGGAGCACGCCCATGCCGACGAGGTTGGAGCGGTGGATCCGCTCGAAGCTCTCCGCCACGACGGCCTTGATGCCGAGGAGGAGTGTGCCCTTCGCGGCCCAGTCTCGCGAGGAGCCCATGCCGTAGTCCTTGCCCGCGAAGACGACGAGCGGCGTGCCGTCCTCGGCGTAGCGTTGGGCCACGTCGTACATGTAGCCCTGCTCGCCGGTGGGGAGGTAGGTGCTCCAGCCGCCCTCCGTCCCCGGCGCCATGCCGTTGCGGAGGCGGATGTTGGCGAACGTGCCGCGCGTCATCACGCGGTCGTTGCCGCGGCGGGACCCGAACGAGTTGAAGTCCTTCGGCTCCACGCCGTGGTCCTGGAGGTACTGCCCGGCGGGCTCGCCCTTCGGGATGGCGCCGGCGGGGGAGATGTGGTCCGTCGTGGTGGAGGGGCCGGCCTTGACGAGCGTCCGGGCTCCGGTGACGGGCTCGATCGTCGGCACCTCCGGCGTCACGTCGAAGAAGAACGGGGGCTCCTGGATGTACGTGGAGTCCTCGCTCCAGTCGTACTCGGCGCCACCGGTGATCTCGATGTCGTTCCAGCGCGGGTTGCTCTCCTCGATCCCCTCGTACAGCTCGGCGTACTGCTCGGGCGTGACGGCGGTGTTGATGGCGTCGAGGATCTCCTGCTGGCTGGGCCAGATGTCCTTGAGGAAGACGTCGTTGCCGTCGGCGTCCTGGCCGAGCGGGTCGTTCTGGAGGTCGATGTCCACGGTCCCCGCCAGCGCGTAGGCGACGACGAGCGGCGGGCTCGCGAGGTAGTTCGCCTTGACGAGGGAGTGGATGCGGCCCTCGAAGTTGCGGTTGCCGCTGAGCACGCCGGAGACGATCAGGTCGCCCTCGGTGACGGCCTTCGCGACGGGCTCCGGGAGCGGCCCGGAGTTGCCGATGCACGTCGTGCAGCCGTAGCCGACGAGGTTGAAGCCGAGCTGGTCCAGGTAGTCCTGCAGGCCGGCCTTCTCCAGATACGCCGTGACCACGCGGGATCCCGGCGCGAGGCTGGTCTTGACGTACGGCTTGACCTCCAGCCCCTTCTCGACGGCCTTCTTCGCGAGGAGGCCGGCGCCGAGCATCACGCTCGGGTTGGAGGTGTTGGTGCAGGAGGTGATGGCCGCGATGGCGACGTCGCCGTGGCGGAGGTCGAGCTCGTTGCCCTCGTCATCGGCGTAGCGGCCGGTGTTGTCCAGCGCGTCCTCGCTCAGCCCGAAGCCCTGGGGGCTGGCGGGCCGCGTGAGCGACTCCTTGAACTCGCGCTGCACGTCGCTCAGCACGATGCGGTCCTGCGGGCGCTTCGGGCCGGACACGGACGGCTGGACGGTGCTGAGGTCCAGCTCCAGGACGCTGGCGAACTCGGGGTCCGGGGTGTCGTCCGTGCGGAAGAGGCCCTGCGCCTTCGTGTAGGCCTCCACGAGCGCGACGGTCTCCTCGGAGCGGTTGGTCCGCGCGAGGAAGTCCAGCGTCTCCTGGTCGATGGGGAAGAAGCCCATCGTGGCGCCGTACTCCGGGGCCATGTTGGCGATGGTGGCGCGGTCCGGGAGGGACATCGCGCTGAGGCCCGTCCCGAAGAACTCCACGAACTTGCCCACCACGCCGTGCTGGCGGAGCATCTGGGTCACCGTGAGCGTGAGGTCCGTGGCCGTCACGCCTTCCGCCAGCTGGCCGGTGAGGCGGAAGCCGACGACCTCGGGCATGAGCATGTAGATCGGCTGCCCGAGCATGGCCGCCTCGGCCTCAATGCCGCCGACGCCCCAGCCCAGCACGCCGAGGCCGTTGATCATCGTCGTGTGGGAGTCCGTGCCCACGAGGGTGTCCGGGTAGGCCACGGGCAGGCCGTCGTCGCCGGGCGAGGTCCACACGCCCTTGCCGATGTACTCCAGGTTGACCTGGTGGCAGATGCCGCGCTCCGGGGGGACCACGCTGAAGTTGTCGAACGCGTCCGCGCCCCAGCGGAGGAACTCGTAGCGCTCCTTGTTGCGGTCGAACTCGATGTCGGCGTTGATCTGGAACGCCTGCGGCAGCGCGAAGCTGTCCACCTGCACCGAGTGGTCGATGACGAGGTCGACGGGGACGCGGGGGTTGATCTCCTCGGGGTCGCCGCCGTTGCGGGCCATCGCGCTGCGGAGCGCCGCGAGGTCCACCACGGCGGGCACGCCGGTGAAGTCCTGCAGGAGCACGCGGGCGGGCGTGTACGGGATCTCGACGTCGGCGGGGTCGGCGGGCTCGTAGCCGGCGAGGTTGCGGACGTCGTTCTCGCCGACGGGGCCGGACATGTCCGCCTGGCGGAGCGCGTTCTCCATCAGCACCTTGATGGAGAAGGGGAGGCGCGAGAGGTCGGCGCCGGTCGCCTCAGCGACCTTGTCCAGCCGGTAGTAGGTGTAGGACGTGCCGCTCGGCGTGGTCAGCGTATCGCGGGCACCGAAGAGGTCAGAGGCCATGATGGGGAGTGCGTTTGCGGAAAGGGCTCGGGGGAGTCTACGCGGAGGAGGCGCACCGGTGCCTCGGGAGGCGGTGAAGCGCAGGACGATTCTGCGCGCCCGCGCGGACGGTGGCCGCCAGTGGAGAGCCTGCGCGACAGCGAGCCCGGCCGAACGGGCGCTCGCGGTGACCGGTTAAGGCGCGCCGGGGCTGCGGCGATAGCCTGAGGGTTGCCCTCTCGCTGGCGGCGGCCCCGAGCGGGCGCCGCGCGAGCGCCCGCCCCCACGCCCATGTTGTTCCGAGCCCTCGCCGCCACGTTCCTCCTCGCCGCGCTGGCGGCGCCCGCGGCGGCGCAGACGCCCCTCTTCCACCCGTCGGCCGCGAAGCAGGCGGACCTCACGCCGCGCCAGGCCGAGATCCTGGGCATCCTCCGCGCGGAGCCCGCCACGGCCGAGGTCGAAATCGTGACGGCCGATGCGGCGGCGCTCGCGTCCGCGTCCGCGGTCTCGGTCCGCCTCCCGGACGGCGCGACGGTCACGCTCGCCACGCGCGCCCGCACCCACCGCCAGCCGGCGGACTTCACCTGGAGCGGGGGGGAGGCTGGCGCTCCTGGGCCGGAGTCGGCCTCGGGCTCGCTCGTGGTGCGCGGCGGGTGGCTCACCGGCACGCTCCGCACGGCGTCGGCGGTCTACACCGTCCGGCCGTTGACGGGCGGGCTCCACGCGGTCGCGCGGCAGAGCTTCGCCGGCGTGCCGGACCACCCCGACGGCTACGAGGCGTTCGTGCGCGAGAACGGCGCCGCGGCCGACGACCGGTTCCACCGGGGCGGCGGGACCACCGCGGACATCGTGCTGGCCTACACCTCGGAGGTGGCGAGCGCCTACGCGGACCCCGTCGCGTTCGCACAGTCCGTCGTGGCCTCCGCCAACGAGACGTTCGTCACGATGGGGATGGCGGTCCGCCTCTCGCTCTCCTTCGCGTTCCAGACCGCCACGGCCACGAGCGGCAGCATGTACACGGACCTCGACGGCCTCCGCGCAGCGGGCGACGGCGCCTTCGACGACGCCACGACGTACCGCGACGCCTACGGCGCGGACCTCGTCTCGCTGCTCGGGCCGGGCTCCGGGACCTACGGCGCGTGCGGCCTCGCGAACCTCAACGCGAGCGCGACGACGGCCGTCTCGGTGACCGCCTACGACTGCGCCGTGGGCAACTACTCCTTCGCGCACGAGATCGCGCACAACTACGGCGCACGCCACGACATCTACGTGGACTCCAACACCGCGCCCTACGCCTACGCCCACGGCTACGTCAACACGGCCGGCCGCTGGCGGACCGTGATGGCCTACAACACCGAGTGCAACGACGCCGGGACCTACTGCCAGCGCGTCGGCTACTGGTCGGATCCGGACGTGGACTACCCGGACACCACCGCCCCGGTCAGCGTCGGGCCGACGGGGGCCGCCGCGTACGCGGACAACGCCCGGCTGTTGGACGAGCGGGCCTCGGCGGTCGCCGCGTTCCGCGTGGGGGGCGAGCCGCCGGTCCTGGACATCGGGCCGGGGTCCATCGGCGTGTCGCTCACGGTGGGCGAGACCACCACGGCGTCCATCGCGCTGTCCAACGATGCCGCCAGCGGGGCGCTGCCGCTCAGTTGGTCGGCCTCGCTGCAGAACGAGAGCGGCCCGGCGCTGGCGCCCGGCGCGAGGGGGGGCAGCGCCGGCACGGCCCTCGTCACAGCGACGCCGTTCGGGGGCGCCTGGCCCGAGGTGACCCACGCCTCCCAAGACGGCGCTCTCAAGACGTTGGACTGCGTGGACGGCGAGACCCAGGGACCGAACAGCGGCTCCAGCGGGCTCGCCATCGCGAGCGGGGGCATGGAGTACGGGCAGAGCTTCACCGCCGCCTGCACTGGCCGCGTGGAGTCCCTCGCGTTCCTGATCGACTACAGCGCGGCGCCGAACGAGACGTGGGCCGCGACGCTCCGGTTCTACGAGGGCGAAGGCACGGGCGGGGCGGAGATCCACGGCTCCAGCTTCGGCTGGACGAACGGCGCCTCCGGCGCGATGCTCCTCACGCTCACGCTCGGGAGCCCCGTGGACGTGGTCAAGGGCCAGGCCTACACGTGGTTCATGGACCTCACCTCCGGCTCCAGCGCCACGTGGACAGACGGCTCCGACCCCGACGCGGGCGGCACGCTGTACCTGAGCGGGGACGGGAATCCCGCCAACGCCGCCGCCGTGACGGGGGTGGACGCCCGCCACATCCTCACCCTCCTCGCGCCCACCACGCCGAGCATCACCTGGGTCCGCCTCGCGTCGGCCTCCGGCAGCATCGACGCGGGCGCCGGTGCGACTCTGGGCGTGACCCTGGACGCGACCGGGCTGGCGGCGGGCACCTACACCGCCGACCTCGTGGTGACCAGCAACGACCCGGACGCCGCCGCCGTGACCATCCCGATCGCGCTCGTGGTGGACCCGCCGGCCGGCACCATCGCGCTCGGCGGCACGGCGGGCTGGCGGCTGCTCTCGGCGCCCTCGGACGCGACCGTGGATGACCTCGCGGCCCTGAACCTCGTGGCCGGTGTGCCGGGGTACTACCCCACGTACCCCGCCCCCACGCTCTTCACCCGTCACGACGGGACGGACTGGGTGCCCTCCACGGGCGCGGGCGAGGTGCTCACGCCGGGCCGCGGCTTCATGTGGTACTTCTACGACGTGGCCGACACGCCCGTCGAGCCGACGACGCACTCGTCCTCCTCCGTGGCCTTGCCGGCGGTGCTCTCCGCCCCCCAGGCGGTGCGCACGGCCGACGTGGACGTGACGCTCCACGCGATGGGCAACCGGTTCAACGTGCTGGGCAACCCCTTCCCGGATCCCCTCGCCGTGGACGATCTGCTGACCTGGCCCGGCGCCTCGGCGATTGGGCAGAAGGGCCGGGTCTACGCCTACGACCCCGAGACCGGGGGCTGGTCGTACCCCGCGAGCACCATCGCGCCGTGGCACGGCTTCGTGGTCCGCGCCCGCCGGAGCGCGGACGGGCAGACGCT
>DUBD01000109.1:16923-27378 GCA_012960515.1 Bacteroidota bacterium
CCCCGCCAGTGCGACCGCCGCTGCGTCTGCGGGGAAGACCACGGCCGGCACCATTCTGGCGTTCGAGCTGGAAGGCACGGAGGCGGAGACGGGCCGCGTACTGCGGGACCGCGCCCTCGCACTCGGTTTCGAAGAGGGCGCCGAGGCGGGCCCGGACGACTACGACGCCGACAAGCTGGCGCCGATGGCGGATGCGTTCGTCGCGCTCGGCGTGCGCTCCGGCGACGTGCTCCGCGCCTACGAGGCGCGCTCCCCGGAGACGGCCTCCTTCGAGGTGCCGCTCGTGCTCCGCAGCGCCGGCGCCGCGATGGAGATGACGCTCCGGTGGGACGGCGCGATGGACCTCCCGGCTGACTGGCGCGTGACGCTCCACGACCGCCGCACCGGTGTCACCGTGGACCTCCGCGAGCAGACAGCGTACACGTTCTCCGCCCCGCCCGCGCCGCGCGTCTCCCTCGGCGGCTCTGCCGCCCCGCTCCAGCCCCTCGCGGCGTCGTCTTCCGCGCGGTTCACGCTCACCGTGGACACGGGCCGCCAGCCGACGGCCTCGGAGGCGGTCACGCTCGCGCCGCCTGCTCCGAACCCGGTCCGGCACGAGGCCGCCCTCACGTGGGCGCTCGCGCAGCCGGAGTCGGTCTCGCTCGAGGTGGTGGACCTCCTGGGCCGCGTGGTGCAGACGCTAGCGGACGGCCCAGCCGACGCCGGAACGCACGTCGCGCGGGTGCGCGCGGACGCGCTGGCGGCGGGCGTCTACCTCGTGCGGCTGCGGGCCGGAGAGGAGACGCGGATCCAACGGCTGACGATCGCGCGGTGAACCCGTTCGTGCTGCCTCGCTCCGCACGAGGCGGCGCGGGGATAGACCTCGGCCCGTTGGGGTAGTGGAGCCACGCGGGCACATCGGAGCGCGCGGGAGGGCGAGCGCATGTGCCGGAGAGTGCGGAGGTTAGCGGGCAGGAGAATGGCGGCCGAGGGCTATGTTCGCGGCGGCCCTCCCCGGTCGTTCTCCCAGCCCCGCACCCCTGATGCGAACTCTCGTCGCCGCGCTGGCGCTCCTCGTGAGCGTTACCGCCGCCTCCGCCCAGTCCAAGGACGCGCCGCCCGCCGCGGTCCGCACCGCCCTCGACCACCTCCAGTCGCGCGCCTCCGCCCTCGGCCTCTCCGAGGCCGACGTGTCCGACCTCCACGTGTCCAGCGCGCACCAGAGTCAGCGCAGCGGGCAGTCCTACGTGTACGTCCAGCAGCGCATCGGCGGGATCGATGTGGCGGACGGCGTGATCACCGTGGCCGTCGGCCGCTCGGGTCAGGTGGCACACACGGCCGGCCGGCTCGTGGGCGGGACCGCTCGCGCATCGAAGGCGCCAGCGCTCAGCGCCGAGGCGGCCGTCCAGCGGGCCGCGGGCCTGGTACGGGCTCCCGCACCCGCGCTCCAGCGTAGCCGCTCGGAGGGCGGCGCCGCCCAGAAGACCGCCTTCGGACGGATCGCGGACGTGCCGGTGACGGCGCGCCTCGTCTACGTCCCGACGGATGCCGATGGCCTCCGCCTCGCGTGGGAGGTGCAGCTTCCCGTGGAGCGCCCGGAGCACGTCTGGCTCGTCCGCCTGGACGCGCAGACCGGCGCCGAGCTCTCGCGCATGGACCTCATCGTGCACGACGCGTACCCGGCGGACCACGCCGCGCATGCGGAAGCGCCGCGCAGCCTCGCGCCCCTCTCCACGCCGTCCGCGCTGGCGTTCCTCTCGCCCGCGATGGCCGGGAGCTACACCGTCTACCCGATGCCGATCGAGGCGCCGCTCTGGACCACGCCCGCGCCCCCGGCGGACGCGCGCTCGGTGGTCGCCAACGCGGAAGATGCGACGGCCTCGCCCTTCGGCTGGCACGACACCAACGGCGTGGCCGGCGCGGAGTACACCATCACCCGCGGCAACAACACGCACGCCTACCTGGACCGCGACGACAACGAAGGGCCGGACGCTGGCGGTGAGCCGGACGGCGGCGCGGGCCTCACGTTCAACTTCCCGCTGGACCTCACCCAGGACCCGAGCACCTACACAGACGCCTCCGTCACCAACCTCTTCTACTGGAGCAACGTCATCCACGACGTGATGTACCAGTACGGCTTCGACGAGGCGAGCGG
Source organism: Bacteroidota bacterium (assembly GCA_012960515.1). Classification (GTDB taxonomy): domain Bacteria; phylum Bacteroidota; class Rhodothermia; order Rhodothermales; family Rubricoccaceae; genus Rubricoccus. The sequence goes on from DUBD01000109.1 coordinate 19,058, forward strand.
CAACTTCCAGGCGAACAACTATGGCCGCGGCGGTACCGGCGGCGACGCCGTGGACTCCGAGAGCCAGTCCGGCGCGGACATCTGCAACGAGTTCTCGCCGTGCGACACCAACGCCAACTTCTTCACCCCCTCGGACGGCAACGAGCCGCGGATGCAGATGTACGTCGGCACCATCCCGACGCCGACCATCGACGGCTCGTTCGATGCGGGCGTGGTGGTGCACGAGTACGGCCACGGCATTTCCAACCGCCTCGTCGGCGGGCGGACCAACGTCTCCTGCCTCGGCAACGATGAGCAGATGGGCGAGGGCTGGAGCGACTGGTACGGCCTCATGATGACGATGGAGGCCTCGGACACGCGGACCACGCTCCGCCCCATCGGCAACTACCTCATCGGGCAGGGCCAGGGCGGCGGCGGCATCCGCGCGACGCCCTACCAGCCGTCCCCGGGCGCGCCGTACACGACCAACTTTGCGGTCAACAGCGCGACCTACGGGGACTCCAACTCCGGCCTCTCGCGGCCGCACGGCGTCGGGTTCGTGTGGGCCACGATCCTCTGGGAGGTGACGTGGGACATGATCGACGCCCACGGCTTCGACGCGGACCTCTATGACGCGGCGGGTACGGCGGGCAACCAGATCATGATGAACCTCGTGACCGAGGGCCTCAAGCTGACGCCGTGCGGTCCCGGCTTCGTGGACGGCCGCGATGCCATCCTCGCCGCCGACGCGGCGCTCTACCCGGACGCGAGCAACCCCGGTCAGGGCCTCCACTACAACACGCTGTGGCAGGCCTTCGCCCGGCGCGGCCTGGGCGCCTCCGCAAGCCAGGGATCGGCGAACTCCTGCTCGGACCAGACGGAGGCGTTCGACACGCCGCTGCCGCCGCCCTCGGTGAGCGTCTCGCCCTCGTCCGTCTCGCGGACGGTGGAGCCGGGCGGCACCGCCTCGGCGACGGTCACGGTCGGCAACACGGCCGGCGGTGGCTCGGGTGACCTCTCCTACACCGCGACGGTGACGAACCTCACGCAGCCGCTGGCGGTGCGCGCGAGCACGCCGATCGCGACGGAGAAGACAGTACCGCAGCCGACGGGCCGTCTGGAGGTGCTGACCTCGAAGAGCGCCGAGACGACTCAGGAGGTGCAGCGCAGGGACGTTTCCCGGACGCAGGACCGCCTCGCGGGAGGCCCCGACGCGTTCGGCTACGTCTTCGCGGACTCCGATGAGGCGGGCGGACCGGCCGCTTCGTTCCAGGACATTTCTAGGACCGGCACGCCGATCTCGTTCTCCAACGGGGACGAGGGCTCCGCCTCGGTCGCGCTGCCGTTCTCCTTCCCGTTCTACGGGACGGACCGGACGACGGCGTACGTCTCCACGAACGGCTACATCAGCTTCGCTAACGCGGGCCTGACGGTCTGGCAGAACGCGGGGATCCCCACGAGCGGCGCACCGAACGCGCTCCTCGCGCCCTACTGGGACGACCTCCACCAGCGCTCCGGCACGGCCTACGCCGGGACCCTGCCGGACGGCCGGTTCGTGATCCAGTGGAGCAACTGGGGCCGCTACTCGCCGTCCTCTGGCGAGAGCCTCAACTTCCAGGTGATCCTCTCGGACGACGGCACCATCGAGTACCAGTACGGCTCCCTCACCACGACGGTCGGCAACAGCGCGACGGTCGGCATCGAGAACGACGGAGGCACGGGTGGTCTGGAGGTCGCCTTCAACGAGGCGTACGTCACCGCCAACAAGGCCGTCCGCTTCACGACGCCGCTGCTCTGGGCCTCCGTGGCTCCGGGAAGCGGCTCCATCGCGCCCGGCGCGTCGGAGGATCTGAACGTCTCGTTCGACGCGTCGGAGCTTCCGGAGGGCGTCTACACGGCGGACCTCGTGATCGTGTCCAACGATCCGGAGACGCCGTCCGTCACGGTCCCGCTCACGCTGACGGTGGAGACCGGCGGCGCGGGCTCGGTGGAGTTCGCGCTGACGCAGCCCGCGGGCGACGTCACGCTCACCTGCGACCGGCAGAAGCTCCGCATCCGCACGACCACGACGAACACGACGGGCTCGGCGTTCGCGGCGCAGTATTGGGCCGTGGGTGTGCAGACCGCGGGAGGCTCCTTCGGGCCGCGCGTGGTCCACGGGCCGAAGGCCATCGCGGTGGATGCGGGCGGCTCCACGGAGTCCCGCATCAACCAGACGGTGCCGCGCTCCAACCGCGACCGCGCATTCGACTACACGATCTACCTCGGCGACTTCACCGCCGGGGACCCGCTTGTGGGCGATGGCGCGATCGCGAGCCTCTCGTTCAGCGTGGATCAGGACTGCTCGCTCCTCACGGAGCCGAGCACGGACCCGGTAGAGTCTCTGGACGCGATGGTGGAGACGCCGGAGTCCGCCCCGACGACCGCGCAGGCGCTGACCGCCAGCGGGCAGCCGGAACTGGCGCTGGAGTCCGTCGTGCCGAACCCGGCGCGGGGCCGCGCGGCGGTCGCGTTCTCGCTGGCGGAGGCCGGCGAGGTGCGGCTGAGTGTGGTGGACGTGCGCGGCCGTGAGGTCGCGGTGCTGGCGGAGGGCTCGCTGGACGCGGGCGCTCACCGCGCGCCGTGGGCCACGGAGGCGCTGGCGCCGGGCGTGTACGTGATCCGCCTCCAGGCGGGCGCGGACGTGCTGACGCGCCAGGCGGTCGTGGTCCGCTAACCCGCCGTCTGCCGCGGGGCCTCGGCTCTGCGGCGGGCACTTTCACCGTTCCTCCCGCCCCGGTTGGTTGACGCCTGCCGGGGCGGGGCTGTATTCTGGCGGTGTCCGGGGCTATAGCTCAGTTGGTAGAGCGCTGCAATCGCACTGCAGAGGTCAGCGGTTCGAATCCGCTTAGCTCCACAAAGACGGCCGCGATGCACCCACGCGTCGCGGCCGTTCTCGTTTCGCCCCGCTGGCGGAGCGCGCGAGCGGCGCTACTCCACGCCCTGCGCCAGCGCCTGGTCGATCATCCAGACCAACGGACCGGCGGGGCGGACCCGCGCGATGGGCGGCGGGGCCAGGCTCCCCGTCTCATACGCCTCCACCACGTCGAGGAACGCCTCGCGCTTCGCCTCGCCCGCGGCGGCGACGAGCGCCAGCCGGGCGGAGTCCAGCGCGGGGAACGTCAGCGTGAGCCGCTGGCGGACCGCGGTACCGGCCGGGGCCCGCGCTGGGACGGCCCACCGGTCGAACTCGTCCAACTCGTGCGCGCCGGGGAAGAGCGAGGCCACGTGCCCGTCCGCGCCCATCCCGAGGTGGAGCACGTCGAACGAGACCGGCTCCTCGCCGAAGAACTGGTGCAGCTGGCTCTCGTAGTCCTCGGCCGCCTCGTGCTTGCCGAGCTCCCCGCGCATCCGGTGGACGTTCGTCTCGGGGACGCCCGCCGGCTCCAGCAGCGTCTCGTACGCCATCCGGTAGTTGCTTTCCGGGGTGTCCGGCGGGACCAGCCGCTCGTCCGTCCAGAAGAGGTGGATGCGGTCCCACTCCAGGTCCATCGCCGCCAGCTGGCGGTAGGCGGGCGCGGGCGTGGAGCCGCCGGTGAGGCAGAGCGTGGCGCGAGGCTCGCCTTCCAGCGCAGCGCGGAGCGCGTCCGCGGTGGCACTCGCGAAGGCCGAGGCGAGCGATTCCGGGTCCGGGTAGACCTGAACGTCAATCGTGGGGGCGTCTTCCATGGCTAGCAGTCAGAGGGGGAGTCGTCGGGGTCCAGGGTGATGCCGAGGCGCGCGGCCTCGTCCGGGCCCCAGGAGCCGGAGTCGTAGGTGTGCACGTCGAGGTCGGCATCGAGGAGCGGCTCGTAGACGCGCCACGCCTGCTCGGCTTCCTCAGCATGGACGAAGAGGGTGGTGTCGCCGGCTGTCACGTCGCGGAGGAGCGTTTCGTAGGCATCCGGGAAAGCCCCGAACGCGCTCTCGTAGTCGAAGTCCAGGTGCTGCGTGGCGGTCTGAAAGCCCGAGCCCGGCGTCTTGACGTCGAACGAGAGGCGGAAGCCCTCGTCCGGCTGCAGGCGGATGCGGAGCACGTTCGGCGTGGGCTCGCACTCGCCCTTCGCGCCCTGGAACAGCGCGACCGGCGGGCGCCGGAACGTGACGAGGATTTCCGTCAGCCGCTCCTTCAGCCGCTTGCCCGTGCGGAGCACGAAGGGCACGCCCTGCCACCGCCAGTTGTCCACGTGCAGGCGGACCGCCGCGAACGTCTCCGTCGTGGAGTCCGCGTCTACGCCCTCGTGCTCGGTGTAGGCCTCCTGGCCGTCGCCGGCGCCGTACTGGCCGTAGACCGCCTCCTCCGGGCTGGCGGTCCGCGTGGAGCGGAGGACCTTGATCTTCTCGCGGCGGATGCCCTCGGCGTCCAGCCGGGCGGGCGGCTCCATGGCCGTCAGCGCGAAGAGCTGCGTGAGGTGGTTTTGGATCATGTCGCGCATGGTCCCCACACCGTCGAAGTAGCCGGCGCGGCCGCTGGCGTCGTTCGTCTCCGTGACCACCACCTCCACGCGCTCCACGTGGGCGCGGCTCCAGAGGCTCTCGAAGAGGGCGTTCGCGAAGCGGAAGACGAGCAGATTCTGGACCGTTTCCTTCCCCAGGAAGTGGTCGATGCGGTAGACCTGCTCCTCGCGGAAGTGCTCGTGGACGATCCCGTTGAGCTTTTTCGCGCTCTCCAGGTCGCTGCCGAAGGGTTTCTCGATCACGAGCCGCGTCCACCCGCCGGACTGCTCGCCGTCCTCGTTCGGGGCGCGGCCGGCGGCGTCCTCGTGCTCGCCGAGGGCGCGGATGGTGCCGGGGAACGCGCTGGGCGGGAGCGCGAGGTAATAGGCGCGGTTGCCGCCCGTCTCGGCCTCCGCCTCGATCTCGTCCGCGCGTTCGAAGACGGGGTCGAGGTCGTCGTACGCCTCCACCTGTGCGAAGAAGAGGGTCTCCTCGGCCCAGGCGCGGGCGTCGTCGTCGGAGACGCCGGTTTCGGTCAGGCCGTCCACGGCGGCGTCGCGGAGGTCGCCGTCATCCCAGTCCGAGCGGCCCACGCCGAGGACGCGGATGCCGTCGTCGGCCTCGCGGGAGACGCGGTAGAGGGCGGGGAAGAGCTTTTTGGCCGCGAGGTCGCCGGTGGCGCCGAAGAGGACGAAGAGGTGCGGGCTCATCGGGGAGGGGAGGGCGCGGAGGGGGGCGGGAGAAATGCACGCGCGCCGGATTGGTTGCGCGTGCGTGCTACCGCCAGCGGGCGGTGGCTCTCGGCTGGCGGTTCGTCTCGGGCTACGCGGCCGTGCCCGCGGCGACCACGTGCAGCGCGTCCGGCTGGACGTACCGCGCGATGGCGGCGTTCACCTCGTCCACCGTAAGGGCGCGGATCTCCTCGGGGTAGCGGTCCAGGTAGCCCGGCCCGAAGCCGCGCTCGGCGTAGACGAGCAGCCGCGCCGCCAGCCCGCCGGTCGTGGCGAGGCCGACGACGTGCTGGCCGGCGAGCGTCGTCTTCGCGCGCTCCAGTTCCTCAGCGGTGATGCCGCCGGCCCAGCGCTCGATCTGCTCGCGCGTGGCCGCGATCCCGCGCTCCAGGTTCTCCTGGCTGAGCGAGATGGAGACGCGAAGGTCCATGTCGTGCTCCACGGCCGGGCCCGCCAGCCGCGCGCCGACGCCGTAGGTCAGCCCCTGCTCGTCGCGGACGGTCTGCATGAGGCGGGCGGAGAAGTTGCCGCCGAGCACGAACACGCCGGCGAACAGCGCGAGGAAGTCGGCGGAGTCCCGGCGGAGGGGGACGGCGTGGCCCATCCGCACGTCCAGGTTCAGCTTGTCCGCCATCTCGACGGTCTCGCGGCCGGGCGGCTGCGGCTGCGCGGTCCGCGCGAAGGAGGCCTCGCGCCCGTGCGGCGCCCAGCCGCGGAACGCCTCGGTGACGGTCGCCGCCAGCGCGCCGGGCTCCACGTCGCCGACGGCCACGAGCGTCAGCTCCTCCGTGCCGACGTGCGCGCCGTGGTAGGCGCGGGCGGTCTCGGGGGTGACCGCCTCCAACTGCTCGATCTCCGTGCTCGCGCGGAGCGTGTGGTTGGGGTGCGTCGGCGGGTAGAGGCGGCGGGTGAAGGCGCCGTTCGCGCGGGCGCCGGTGGACTCCCGCGAGCGCCGCACGCTGGCGACGGCTTTCTGTTGCGCCTTCTGCACCTCGTCTGGATCGAAGGCGGGCGTGAGGTAGAGCTCGGAGGCGAGCGCGAGCACGTCCGGGAGGTCGTCGCGCAGGCAGCGCCCGGCGAAGCCCATTCGGAGGCCGTCCGAGTAGAACGAGAGGCGCGCGCCCCGGCCGTCCAGCAGGTCGGCGATCTCGAAGCGGTCGCGCGTGGCGCTGCCCTTGTCGATGAGGTCCGTGACGAGGCCCTGCGTGACGTCGTCGTCGCTGGCGAAGTCCGGGGCGGAGAGGAACGAGCCGCGGAACGAGACCACATCGCGGACGCCGGTGGGGAGCGCGAGGAGGCGGGCGGTGCCGGCCTGGAGGTCGGCGACGCGGGAGGCGATGGACATGCGGCGGGGCGCGGGGGAGAGGGCCAGGGGAGGCCGAAGATCGCGCTTGGACGGGGCCGGGCCGTCGCGGTTCGGACCGCGAGGCGGCCGAGGGCTCCCCGCCCGGCCTCGCGCGGGGCTTCCGCCAGCGGCTGGCGGCGCGCGCGAGCGGCGCGGGAGCCCCGTACTTTCCGCTGTCTCACCGTCCCGATCTCCGTGCCCCGCCAGACTGCTCCCTCGTCCCGCACCCTCCTCCTCACGCTCGCCGCCTTCGTGGCCGTCGCCGCGACGATGCTCGCCGCGTGCGAGGGCAGCGGCGTCCAGACGCCCGCCGGCTGGGAGGCCGTCTCCGAGTCCCGCTGGATCCGCACCGGCGCCGATACCACGGGCGCCTTCCGCGACCTCTCCTCGGTGGAGGCGATGGGCGTCGTGGACTCCACGGATAGCGACGTGATCCGTTACGCGAAGGAGCAGATGCTCTACCTCTACCGGACCTCGCCAGAGGTGGTGGACAGCGTGTTCACGGCCGTCGCCGTGCCGATGCTGGACCGCTCGTACCCTTCGGAGGGCTTCCGCGAGGAGGTGGACGCCGCGCTCAACGAGGCCAAAATCGCCATCCTCGGTAGCCGACAGAACCAGGCCATCTACCGCCAGACCACCCCCCTCCCGGAGCCCGCGCCGGAGCGCGCCGTCTACCCGGACAGCCTCAAGGCGCGAGGCGTCTCCGGGCAGGTCGTGGTGCAGGCGCTCGTGAGCGCCGAGGGGCAGCCGGTCGCGGTGGAGGTCATCGAGAGCGTGAACCCGACGCTGGATGCGCTCGTGATGCGCCAGGTGGCGACGACGACGTTCAACCCGGCCTGGGTAGTCAACGGCCCGCGCGGTGGCGGTCAGGCCATCCCGAACTACACCCGCATCCCGATCCCGTTCGAGTAGTGCGGCTGGCGGTCGTTCCCGGCGCGCTCGCCGTCTGCCGTCTCGCAGCGGACGCCCCGCTGGCGGACTGGATGGACGCGGGCGCGTTCTCCTCCGTCACCCGGACGCCCGACGAGCTTTCGGTCGTCTGCGCCGAGGCCGCCGTGCCGGAGGGCATCACGGCTGAGCGCGGCTGGCGGGCGCTCCATGTGGACGGCCCGCTGGACTTCGCGATGACCGGCGTGCTCGCCCGGCTGGCGGCGCCCCTCGCCGAGGCCGGGGTGCCCATCTTCGTCGTCTCCACGTTCGACACGGACTGGCTGCTGGTAAAGGCTGAGCACCTCGCGAGGGCAGTGGGGACGCTCCGCCAGTCCGGCCACGAGGTCCAGACGACCGCGGACGACGGACTGCGGGCCACCGGCTCGGACGGACGGGCGTCAGCTCTCGGTTCTCCCCTTCGGCTGCGCCCAGCGCAACCGCCAGCGGGGCGAGCGCGAACGGACGAGAGGAGTGGTCGCGTGTTGCCACGAGGTCGGCGCGAGACGTAGGAGCATCCGTCGCGCAGATCCCTCGGCTCCGGCCTGCGGCCTCCGCTCGGGATGACACTCGGGGAGAGCGAACCGCTCACGGCCGCCCACGCCAACCGCCAGCGGGGCGAGCGCGGAGCCGCTTGCTTCCCCGAACCCCGAACCCCGAACCCCGAACCCCGAACCCCGAACCCCGAACCCGCTACCGGCGCACTTCTGGCGGCACGTCCGGCAGCCACCCCGCCTCCACGCACGCCCACAGCCCCACGCAGATCGCCTCCGCGGCGTCGTGCTTGAGCGCGCCCTTCGGCGTGGCCGCGCCGCTCCACTCGATGATGCGCCGCGCGTAGCCGTCCGCCGCCTCCTTCGCGAGGGCACCGCTACGGCGTTCGC
>DUBD01000110.1 GCA_012960515.1 Bacteroidota bacterium
CGCGCCCCGACGCCCCGATCCACGTCGTCCCGAGCCCGCCCACACGGATCACGCCGCCTCCCCCACCGCCCCCCGCCCCGCCACCGCCCGTCGAGGTAGAGAACGGGGCGCCCATCGAGGACGAGTTCGTCGGCACGTTCGACCCCGGCGCCCTCGCTCCGGGCCTTCCGCCTCGCCCACCGGCACCGCCAGCGCCCCCGCCGCTTCCGAGGGACACCGCCCCCCCGCCGCCCGTCGACCTTATCGACGACACCGACGACATCCACGAGGCCGTCGAGATCGAGCCGGTGCTCATCGGCGGGATCGAGGGATTGCAGCGCCGCGTGACATACCCCGAGGCCGCGCGCCGGATCGGGCAGGAGGGCACCGTCTACGTCGGCTTCGTGGTGGAGCGCGACGGGAGCATCACCGACGTCGCGGTGCTCCGCTCGCCGGGCGCGCTTCTCTCGGAGGCTGCGGTGGAGGCCGTCCGCGCGAGCCGCTTCGAGCCCGGCATCCAGCAGGGCCGGGCCGTGCGCGTGCGTTACACCGTGCCCGTCCGGTTCGTGCTCCGCTGAGCCGTCTGGCAACGTCCCGCTGGCGCCTCGCGTGAGCGCGGAGCAACTTTCCACCGCGCTCCCGGTCTCATTCTCCACACGCGATCTCCAGCGCGGGCGCGTTGTCTTGCTGTGAGGCGTGACGCCGCGCCCGCTCGTGCCTACATTCCGAGTCCGGATCCCCCGGCCCGCTCTCCCCCCGTCCCCCATGGCCCTCCGAAAGACTCCTGAGGCCGATCTGAAGCAGAAGTACCCGCTGTACATCCAGATCGGCGCCGTCGTCGCCCTCCTCCTGCTCCTCGCCTTCGTCAACGCCCCGGTGGACACCGGTGAGCCCGTGGAGGTCATTGAGGCCAACCAGGAGATCATCGAAATCGAGGACATCGAGCAGACGCAGCAGATTCAGCCGCCGCCGCCGCCGCCCGCTCCGCCGCCGCCGCAGGAGGTCCCGGACGATGCGGTGATCGAGGACGAGATCATCGAGGACATGGAGATGGACCTCGACGAGTTCGTCCCCCCGCCGGCCGCTGCCCCGACGCCGCCGGCCCCGCCGCCGCCGCCGCCGTCCAACGAGCCCGCCCCGCCGCCACCGGAGCCCGAGCCCCAGGAGCCGGAGATCTTCGACGTCGTGGAGCAGGAGCCCGAGCTCATCGGCGGCATCGAAGGCCTCCAGGGCCGCGTGGAGTACCCGGAGATGGCCCGCCGCGCGGGCGTTGAGGGCACCGTCTACATCCAGTTCGTCGTGGACGAGCAGGGCCGCGTCTCGCAGGCCGTCTGCGCCCGCTCCCCGAACGAGATGCTCTGCGACGCCTCCATCGAGGCCGTGCAGCAGTCCCAGTTCCGCCCGGGCATGCAGCGTGGCCGCCCGGTGAAGGTCCGCTTCACGGTCCCGGTCCGGTTCAAGCTCAACTAAGCGAGCGCCGCCCCCGGCCCAACGCCCCGGTAGCCCACGCTGCCGGGGCGTTTCTCATTGGGGCCATCCGCTGGCGGGCGCTCCCGGCGAGCGGTCAGCGCGAGCGGTGCCGCGTGCTCCCGTCCGCCTCGCCGATCAGCACGTCCGTAGCCATCCCGAGGAACAGGCCGTGGTCCAGCACGCCCGGCGTCTCGCTCAGCGCCGCCGCCAGCGCGGCGGGGTCATCGATGCCGGAGGCGAAGGCGGCGTCGATCACCCAGAGCCCCTGGTCCGTCACGACGGGGCCGTCCTTCTTCTGGCCCATCCGGAGCGCGGGCTCTCCGCCGAGGCGCCGGATCTCGCGCGAGACCGAAGGCTCCGCCATCGGCAACACCTCCACGGGGACAGGCATGGAGGCGCCGAGGCGTTCGACTTCCTTGCTCGGGTCCGCCAGCACGACGAACCGGTCCGCCAGCGCGGCGACTACCTTCTCGCGCGTGTGCGCTGCGCCGCGCCCCTTGATGAGATCGAGCGCCGGGCTCACCTCGTCGGCGCCGTCCAGCGCGAGGTGGAGAACGGGGCCGTCCTCATCTGGGCCGAGCGGGAGGTCCGCGAGCGAGAGCAACGGGAGGCCGTGCTGGCGGGCGAGGCGCTCCGCTGCGAAGGAAGTCGGCACGCCCGCCACGCGGAGGCCTTCCTCGCGCACGCGGCGGCCGATGGCCTCGAGGGCGAAGGCAGTGGTGGAACCGGTCCCGAGGCCGAGGCGCATCCCATCGGTCACGAGGGCGGCGGCGGCCTCACCGGCCGCGCGTTTCGCGCGGTCCTGCGCGCTGAGAGTCGGGGAGTCGGAAGCCATGAGCGAAGGGGAGGATCGCGGGAAGCTACCCGGCCCCTCGCGCCGCGCCCGATCTCCGCCCGGAAGTCAGGGCGAAGACCCGCTACTCGAACCGAAGTGCTTCCACCGGCCGCAGGCGCGAGGCCTTGATGGCGGGGTACACGCCGAACGTCAGCGCGACGACGGTCACGCCCACGACGGCGACGATCGCCCAGCCCACGGGGAACGCAGGCGCGCTCTTGAACACGGCCGCGAGCCCGTTGCCCGCCAGCACGCCCAGCCCGATGCCCACGAGGCCGCCCATCTGGCACAGCACGACCGCCTCCAGCAGGAACTGCACGAGGATGTCGCGCCGCTTCGCGCCGAGCGACTTCCGCACGCCGATCTCGCGCGTCCGCTCGGTCACGCTCACGAGCATCACGTTCATCACGCCCACGCCCGCCGCCAGCAGCGCGATCAGCCCCACGCCGGCGCCGCCCATCGCGAGGGCGTTGGAGAACCCTTTCAGCCCCTCCGCCAGCCCGTCGCTGGCGACCGCCTCGAAGTCGTTCTCGGCCTCGGGCGTGAGGCCGCGGATGGCCCGCAGGATGCCGATCGTCTCGTCGCGGGTGGCGGCCACGAGTTCGGGCGCGGGAGCGCGGACGTCGATCTGCACGTCGTCCCCGCCGAGGCCGAACGCGGGGATGGCTCGCGAGATGGGGACGAACACGATCCGGTTGGGGTCGAACATCCCGAACCCGCCACTCTCCTCTTCCAGCACGCCGATCACGGTAAAGCGGAGGCCGTCGATGCGGACTTCTTTGCCCAGCGCCTCGCGGCCGGAGAACAGCTCGTCCAGCACCGTCGTGCCGATCACCACCACGGAGCGGCCGGCCGTCACGTCGGAGGCCTCCAGGAACCGGCCGTCCGAGACGGCCAAGCCGTTGTTCGCGGCGTACGCCCCGTCTGCGCCCACGAGCGTGATGTTGGGGTCCGTCTCCTCGCCGCCGCCGCGCAACGTCCGGCCGTCCAGCCGCACCGACGGGCTGACCGAGGCCGCCAGCGTGGCGCGGTCGGCGAGCCGCTCGGCGTGCTCCAGCGTGAGTTGCGGGCGGCGGCGCTCCTCGTCCGTGGACTCTCGCTGCTGCGGGCGCCGCGTGATGGTGATGGTCTGGGAGCCCATCTCCAGCAGGTTGCTCGTGAGCACGCCCTCCAGCACGGCCACCGCCGTCACCGCCGCGATGACGGAGAACACGCCGACAGTGATGCCGAGGACGGTCAGCATGGACCGGAGGCCGTTGCCACGGAGCGCGCCGAGCGCCATGCGGACGATGTCGCGGAAGGAGGTCACGAGAAGCGGAGGGAGAGGGCGAAGCGCCGCCCGGCTGGCGGCGAGAGCGAGCGCGAACTACTCATAGCGGAGGGCCTCGACGGGGCGGGCCTTGGCGGCCTGCCATGCCGGCGCGAGGCCGAAGAGGAGGCCCGTCGCGGCGCAGATCGTGAACGCGACGAGCACGGTGCCGAGCGTCAGCTGCGCCGTGAACACCTGGTTGATGCCCACGGCCACGAGGCCCGCTAGCCCGACGCCGATCACACCGCCCACGAGGCAGATCACGACGGCCTCGATGAGGAACTGGATGAGCACGGCCCGCCGCGTGGCCCCGAGCGCCTTGCGCACGCCGATCTCGCGCGTCCGCTCCTTCACGCTCACGAACATGATGTTCATCACGCCGATCCCGCCCACGAGCAGCGAGAGCGCCGTCAGAAACAGGCCGACGCCGTAGGTGGTGACGCGGAGCGTCTGGAAGAGCTGGCGGAACTGCTCCTGGCGGTTGACCGAGAAGTTGTCGTCCTCCAGCGGGTCCAGGCCGCGGTAGAGCCGCACGAGGCCGGAGATCTCTTCCTGCGCGGCGTCAAGGTCGTTCAGGTCCTCCACGGCGACCTTGACCGAGATCCCAGGCGTGGGGTCGAAGATGCGCTTGTACGTCTGGAGCGGGATGATGACGCGCGCATCGCCGGAGGCGAGGCCAAGGCGACGAAGCCTACATCGCCCTCGGCGCCCAACAAAAAAAAGGCGAAAAACATAACAAAAAATGCAAGTAGCTGAAACAATTTTAAAACAATTAGGGGGGAAGTTATAATCACTAGAAACAATTAAATTTTCATTTCAAAAACTAATATTTCTACATTATATTCTTCGGCTAAAGAATACATCTTATTTAAAAATTTAACATTAGCTTCTTTATTTTTTGAATCACTTTTACCTGATGCTAAATTGCTTTCAAATACATTGTAAACACTAT
>DUBD01000111.1:0-3609 GCA_012960515.1 Bacteroidota bacterium
GCGTCAGCGACCGGCACAAAGCCCACTGCTCGCTGCGCTTGGCCAGTTCCGGCAGATGCTCGCAAATCTGAATCCCCGGCGTCTTGGTCGAAATGGGATTAAACTCGCCGCGCACCTCCTTCGGAGCATTGGGCTTCATGTCAAAACTCTCGTGCTGCGCCAGTCCGCCCGAGAGGAAAATGTAAATGACATTCTTGGCCTTGGCCGCGCAAGGTTGCGCCGCCCGCCCCGCCGGCACCCGCACCTGCGAGCACACGAACGCCTTGTCGCCGGCGTGCTGGACGTACACGTTGCTCCCCGCGTCGAGCGCCGCCTGAACCGCCGGCGCCACGTCCGGCCCCGTCCACACCCGCCGCGCGCCCATCGCCCGGAACTCGTGGCGGCTCGGCACCGCCAGCCCCGCCACCTCCAAAAACACCGTCCCCATCATCGGCGCAATCGTCCCGCCCACCGGGTGCCGGTCGTCCTCGCCCTTCGGGAGGTCCGTCCGGCGGAAGACGCCCATCCGCGTCCGCGTCCGCTCGGCGCCGTCCCACTCCCACCGCGCCACCTCCACCGGGTCCACGCCCGTTGTGTCCAGGTAGCGGACCACCAGCCGCTTCACCCGCCCCCGCGGCAGCTGCCCGATCGCCACCGCCTGGCCCGCCAGCAGCTCCAGCGCCGGGCGCCCCTCGCGCATCGAGGCCACGCCCGACGCCAGCACCTCCACCTCCTCGTCCGCGTCCCGGACGTCCGCCACGCGCGACCGGAAAAACGTCCGCGTGCTCGGGTCCCACCCCACCAGCCCGATCCCCCGCCGCACCTCCCGGTCCTCGAAGGACGACGGTTGCCCCATCGTCACGATCCCCGTCCGCAGCGGCGCCACCTCGATCCCCTCCTCGCTCTCTACCGCCGCGTCGCCCGCGCCGATCACCACGTACGGCTCCGGCGGAGGCTCCTGCTCCCGGGGCGGGTCCACCGGCCCGGCCTCGATCCGCGCCGCCACCGCCTGCCCAGCCTCGTACCAGCACGCCGTCATCCAGGGGTTGTCCACGTGGACGCCGTCCTGCGGGCTGATCCCGTAATCGTTCGCCGGCACCGGGTCCGCGAACCACGCCTCCCCGATCGTCCGGTAGTGCTCGCTCGCGAGGTACACGTCCGGGTTCGTGGCCACCGCCGCGTCCTCGGCATCGCGGTACGCCTGCCCCACCGCCTGGGCCCGGTCCCGGTCGTAGCCCGTCAGCACCAGCCCCAGCTGCAGCCGCTCCCCGAACTCCGCCTCCATCGTGTCCACCAGCCGCTCCATCGCGACCTGCGCCTCCGCCTGCGTCCGCACGCCCGTCTCCACCAGCAGCGCGAGGTTGCCCCCGTTGTGGAGCCACTCCACCGCCAGCGCCCCGGCCTCGGCCTCCGCCCGGAGGTCGTCGGAGCCCATCGCCTCGCGCATCCCCTCCGCCAGCCACCGCATCAGCTCCCCGCCCGTGTCCCAGTGCCGGTCCGGCGGGTTCGCGTTGTCCGGCGTCTCGCGCGTCCCCCCGTACGCGCCCAGCACGAACCGCACCTTGATCCCGGGGAACGCCGCGTGGAGCGCGTTCGCCACGCCCACCGCCGCGCTGTACTCGTTCGCCTGCCGCCCGCCCTCGCCCGCCAGGTAGAACTCCGTCTTCCACTCGCCGTCGTTCCGGCTCCACCACGCCGCGTCCACGCCCGCCGCCAGCGCCCCGCCCGTCGCGCTAGCGGCCCGCGTCTTCGCGTTGCTCGCCCCGCCGATCCCCACCAGCACGGCCGTCTTCGGGTTGGCCGGCGGCGGCTCCCCGGGGTCGTCGTCCAGCGCCGCGCTCACCTCCTCGATGATCCGGTTCACCGCCGTCACGGAGAGCGCGTGCTGCGGCCGCACCGCCGCCGAGGCGTCCAGCAGCGGCACGTTCGTCGTCCCGCGGATCGAGACGAGCGCCGCCCGCGCCGCGTTCACGAACGCGTACAGCCGCTTCGCCTGGCGGAAGTAGTCCACGCCCGCCCCGCCCCCCGGCGGGAAGGCCGTCGGCACCGGCCCGTCGTACCCGTTCACCAGGAGCCCGTCCAGCTCCGTCGCCAGGATCCGCGCCGCCGACCGCTGCGCGCGGTGGACGGCCCGCTTCGTCGCTCCCGAGGTCGGGACGGGGATCGCGCGGCTCGGCATTACACCTGCGTCAGAACGATCCGGCTCACCGTCGTCGGCGTCCGGCCCGGGTACAGCCCCCAGTCCGTCCCCGCGAACGCCGTCGTCCCGTTCCCCACCGGCTGCCACGCGGCGCCGTCCCACTCGTCCAGCGCGAGCGTCGCGTCGCCTCCTGCCTGCGGGCGGATCCGGATCCGGTACCGCGTCAGCTCCGCCTCCCCGTTGCCCGAGGCCACCGGCGCCGGCGACACGTCGGACCCGTTCACCCGCTCGTCGAAGAGCACCTTCCCCGTCGAGGCCTGGATGCGGTACCGGCCGTAGTTGTTCGCGTCCACGTACCAGACGTAGAACAGCGTGTCCGCGCTCAAATCCGCGATCGTCAGCTCCACGTCCAGGTCCCCGCCCGTCAGCGCCGGCTGCAGCGGCGTGTCGCTCAGCCCCGCCAGCGAGCCCGGCGCGTCGCCGTCCAGCACCGGAAGATCCAGCACGGACCCCTGCGGCTCCGTCCCCTCGAACGAGATCACCCCGCTCTGCGCCTCCCCGTCGGTGAGCCGCGCCGTGAACTCGATCGGGTACTGGATCGGCCCCGCCGGCAGCGTCGCCCGGAGCGTCGCGCCCCCGTCCACCACGTCCACGTCGGCCTGCGCCGCCCCGCCCTGCGGCTGCGTCACCTGCGTCCACGTCAGTGCGTCCCCATCCGCGTCCGTCCCGTAGGCACTCGCCGCGAACGTGTACGTCGTCTCGGCCGCCATCTCCAGCGCCACGTCAGACTGATTCGCCACGGGCGGGTTGTTCACGTCCGGCGGCGGCTCCCCGCCCGGCGCGTACCCGAACCACTCGGTGTGCGCGCTCTCGAACCACTCCCCGCCCTCTCCGATCAGCGCCTCGATCTCCGCCTTCACCTCCTGGACCTGCTGCAGCGTCTGCTCCACCTCGCCCACCTTCTGCTCGAAGTAGCTCTGGTCCAGCGTCCGCGTCGCCCCCGTCACCACCAGCCGCACCCGACCACCCGGCAGCGCGAGCGACGGCCCCTCTCCGCCCGGCTGGTACGTCAGCCGCAGCTGGTACCGCCCCGCTACCGACGTGTCCGTGGGGTCCAGCTCCACGTCGAACGTGCTCCCCGCCGCGGAGGCTTGAGCGTTCGTCGCCTGCTCCAGCGCCACGCTCACGCCCGTCCGGGAGTCCACCAGCTCCCATCGGACCACCGCCCCCGCCAGGTCCAGCGGCGTCTTGAACGGCAGCGCCCGCGCCTCTTCAGCGCTGAACTTGATCGGCTCCGGGCGGGAGCCCTCTTGTAGCAGGATCGGCATCGCGAGGGCGGATCCAGGATCCGCGGTCTGGGGAAACACGAAACCGCCGGCCCCTCCCGAAGGAGAGACCGGCGGTCCGGTGGTGGATCCACAACCAGGGTCGGCGTTGATCCGATGGCAAGTGCCTTGTAAGACACAATCTAGGGGTGGCAGAGCGCGATG
>DUBD01000111.1:3619-4520 GCA_012960515.1 Bacteroidota bacterium
GGCACGCTACCGGATCGTGCTCGCCAACTGAATCCGGCGGGGCCGACAGGCAGGGAACGATTATTCATGGCAGATCAGCTTCAAGACAACGACTCCCTCATGAAGAGCGCGATGGCACGCGCCGTTTGCCCCTTTTCCCAGACTCGCCCCGGCGCGCAGCGAGCACCACAGATGTGAGGGCTTACGGCGCCCGGAGTCTCCGGAGGGAGCAAACCCCTCTCAGGTATGTGAATTCTGACATTCCCAAGAACCCAATACACAACAGCATAGACACAATATCTCCAAACCCATATCACATAAAATTTCGATATGGCAGAGCATTTAGATAGGTTCTCCCTCCCTCTACACACCCCTTTATGAGACACGTCTCCTTCGCCTTCATTCTCTGCGCATTTGCGCTCCAGTCGTGCGATACGGTTGGCACCGACAACTCGGTCCCCGAGACGGCCGGTCCCCTGACCGCCACCGTCGCGGAGGGTCACCTCACGTTCGAGGACCTGGACGGCTACCGCGCCTTCACCACCGCCGCGCGTGACCTGGACGACCAGGCCCGCCTGGAGTGGGAGCGCTCCGCCGGCTTCCGCTCGCTCGAAACCGCCCAGTCCGAGGCGGAAGCCGCCGGTGAGGCCGCCCCCCTCGGCTTCGTCATGCCGGACCCCGCGCTCGCCACGGCCCTCAACGCCGCGGGCGAGGTCGAGATCGGTGGCCGCCTTCACACCTTCGGTCAGAACGAAGTCGCCATCTCGGTGCGCGGCGAGATCGTCGAACGCGTGGCCGGCTCCATGATGAGCGCCCCCATGACCCAGACGTCCCACATCGAACCCATCGAGTGCGGCCCCGAAGACCTCGACTGTGAGGGCGGCGGCGGTGGCGGCGGCGGCGGTGGTGGCACCGGCGGGGG
>DUBD01000112.1:0-3425 GCA_012960515.1 Bacteroidota bacterium
CCTTCGCGCCGACGAGCGCCTTCGCGATCTCGACGACCTCCTCACGCGGCATCTTGAGGATGTAGGCCGCCAGCCGCTGCGCGGTCTTGCGTCCGATGGTGGGCAGCTTCGAGAGCTGCTCCACGAGAGCCTCGACGGCTTCGCTCGTGTGGGTCATGGCGGGGGAAAACGGGAGGCTACGGTCCCGGGGTGTCAGCGGATTGGCACGGGGCCGGAGCCGGGGGCGTGGCCTCCCGGCGCGGGCTACATCCCGGGGAAGCCGCCGCCGCCGAGGGAGTTGAGGTCCAGCCCAGGCGGGAGCATGGAGGAGGCCGTCTCCTGCACCTTCCGCTGGCGGACGTTCTCGGCCTCCTCGGACGCTTTGTTGACGCCGGCCACGATGAGGTCCTCCAGCATCTCCGCGTCGTCGGGGTTGATGACCTCGCGCTCGATCTTGATGGAGAGGATGCGGCCGGTACCGTCGGCGGTGACGGAGACCATGCCGCCGCCGGCCTCGGCGGTGACGCGCTCCTCGGCGAGCTTGGATTGGGTGTCGGCCATGCGCTTCTGCATGTCCGCCATGCGGCCGAAGAGATCGGCCATGTTCGGGGTGCCGTCCATGTGGGGTCCTGGGTCTGAGCGGGTCCGGCCGGGGTGCCTCGGAGCGTGGCCGGGCGGAAGCCGCTAGGTGTACACGATCTCGGCGCCGAGCTCATCGAAGAGCGCCCGCACGACGGGGTCTTCCTGCCGGAGCCGTTTGAGCGTTTCGAACGGGTCGTCCGCCTTGGCGGTTTCGCCGCGCTTGGGCTGCTCGACGACGAACGCGAGGGGCGTCGGCTCGCCGACGAGCGCCGCCAGCGCGTGGCCGAGGCGCTCGGCTTCGGAGTCCAACTGGCCCTGGGCGAGCGGGCTCGTCACGCCGATCTCCAGCCGCCCCCGCCGCACACGGAGCGGGGAGGCGCCGGCCAGCATGGAGAACAGGCGGGGGCCGTGCTCGGAGCGGACGTGCTGGATGAAGTCGCTCCAGACGTCCTCCACGCGCGAGATGGAGATTCCGAAGTCGCGGTCGGCTGGCGCCTCTGGTTCCGCGATGGAGGGCGAGAGGGCGGTCGCGTTCGTCGCGCCGTCGCCGGAGGGCGGGCGCGGGGTCAGTGCGGGGCGGCCGAACAGTCCGAGGCCGGGGTCGTCTGCGGGCGGAGGCGCGGGGGCGGCAGGGGCACTCGGTGCCGGGCGGACGGGTGCGGGAGGTGCGGGCTGGCCGCCGTCGTCCGGGCCGTCCTCGTCTCGCGGGCGGTAGTCCTCGGGCGGCTCGGCCGTCGTGCGGGGGGGCGGCGCGGGGCGGGAAGGCTCAGGAGCCGGCGGGGCGGTGGACTGAGGAGCCGGGCTCGGCGCGCTGGCGGTCGGCGCGGGCGAGGAGTTCGGCGGGGGAGCCGGCTGAGCACGGGGCGCCGGTTGAGGGGCGGGGGCAGGCTGCGGAGCGGGAGGCGAGACGGGCGCGGGTGACGACGCCGGAGCCGCCGCGCTGGCGGGACCATCGGGGAGCGCCGCGCCTCCGTCCAGAGCCGACTCGATCCGCTTCAGGCGGTCCAGCAACACGTCCAGGCGGGCGGTCCGCTCCAGCGTCGCCATCTTGACGAGCGCGAGCTCGACCGTCAATCGTGGCTGGCGGCTGTCGCGGAGATCGGCCGCGCAGCGTTCCGCGAGCATGAGCAGGTGCAGCAGATCGGCCTCGGCCCAGTGCCGTGCGGACTCCGCGTAGCGCTGCTTCGTGGCGTCCGTGCCTTCCACGAGGTCTGCGGAGCCGACGGACCGCGTCACCATCAGGTCGCGGAGGTGGTTGCCGAGCCCGTCCACGAACTCCGCCAGATCGTAGCCGCGGCGCACGATGCCGTCCACGAGCGTGATGAGCCCAGCGCGGTCACCCTGCGCGGCGCGGTCCGTCACGGCGAAGAACACGTCCTCGTCCACGACGCCGAGCGCCTCGCGCAGCGGGCCGATCTGGAGGTTCGTGCCGCAGAGCGAGACGGCCTGATCGAAGAGCGAGAGCGCGTCGCGAAGCGCGCCATCACCCTTTCGCGCGATGAGCACCAGACTGTCCTCGTCTGCCTCGATGCCTTCCGCCAGGCAGACGGCCCGCAGGCGCCCGACGATCTCCGGCACCTGGATGCGGCGGAAGTCGAACCGCTGCGTGCGCGAGAGGATGGTGGGGAGCACCTTGTGCGGCTCGGTCGTCGCGAAGACGAAGAGCGCGTAGGGCGGCGGCTCCTCCAGCGTTTTCAGCAGCGCGTTGAACGCGGCCGCCGAGAACATGTGGACCTCGTCCAGGATGTAGACCTTTTTGTCCGCGCCCTGCGGCGGGATGCGGACGGTCTCGCGGAGCTCGCGGACGTCGTCCACGCCGTTGTGGCTGGCGGCGTCCATCTCGATGACGTTGAGCGCGCGGCCCTCCTCGAAGGAGCGGCAGGCCTCGCACGTCCGGCACGGCTCCGCGTCCGGGCGCTGGTCCAGCGGCGTCTGGCAGTTGACCGCCTTCGCGACGAGGCGCGCGGCCGTCGTCTTGCCCACGCCTCGCGGGCCGGAGAAGAGGTAGGCGTGCGCGAGGCGGTCCCCGAGGATCGCGTTGCGCAGCGTTTCCGCGACGTGCTCCTGCGCGACGAGGTCGCCGAAGGTCTGCGGGCGGTACTTCCGGGCGGTGACGAGGTAGCGCGGGTCGGCGTCGGCCATGGGCGGGGGCGGGGTCAAACGCGGAGCGCCGCAGCCACGGACGCCCCGCCGAAAGGTAGCGTCCGGGGCGGGCGCGGTCCGGCGGTGTGGACAAGTGGCCGCGCGCTGGCGGTTGAAATCCGCGCGGACGCGGGCGGATCTCCGCGCTCGCTCACCGGCCCCGCCAGCGGGGCGCGAGCGGTGGCACGAAGAGCCGATGTGTACCGTTGGGCCCGCTCTCCCTTCCCCGTCGCGTGGCCCGTCTCGCCCTCGCCGCTCTGGCGCTCCTCTCGCTTTCCGCCGCCGCCCCCGTTCTCGCACAGCCGATCCGCCTGGAGGCGGTCGTGGTAGACGCGGAGTCGGGGGACCCGCTCCCTGGCGCGACGGCGCAGATCGAGGGCACCGACCGCGGCGACGCCGCCGATGCTGAGGGCCAGGTACGCCTGACGCTGGACGCGCTGCCGACGGAGGTGATCGTCCGGTTCGTCGGCTACGCGCCGGCGCGGCTGTCGCTCCGGCCGGGGGACGCGCGCGAGGGCGTCGTGCGTCGGACGGTCCGGCTCTCGGTCGCGCCATTCCTGATCGGGGAGGCCGTCGTGAGCGGGGAGCCGCCGGGTGAGCGCATCTGGCGCCGCGTCCTGGAGCGGAAGCGCCAGCTGATGCCGCGGATGGAGGGCTACTCCGCCGAGGCGTACACCCGCCTCCTCCTCCTCCGCGACGGCTGGCTCGATGTCCGCCCGGTG
>DUBD01000112.1:3435-10573 GCA_012960515.1 Bacteroidota bacterium
ACGAAGTCGCACTCGCTCGTGGTACCCGCGGTGGCCGCCTCGTCGAGGATCCCTTCGGCGATGCGCTCGATGTCCGCCCGGTGCCCATCCGGTTGACGGAGCAGCTGTCGTCTCTCGTCTGGCGCCCGGTCATCGGGCTCCGCGAGGAGGTCGTCTCGCGCCGTCGCCGCCCGGACGGCGGCCCCTTCCGCTGGGCGGACACTGGCCCGGTCCCCGACGTGCTCTTCGAGGACTGGCTCTGGCTGGACGGTCAACGCGTGATGAGCCCCAGCCATCCAGACGCGATCGAGAAGTACGCCTTCCGCCTCGGGGAGACGATCGAGCGCGAGGGGGTTCGTCTCCTGGATCTGGCGGTCGTCCCGCGCGAGTCCGGGCTGCTGGCGGGGCGCATCCGCGTGGTGGACTCGCTGTGGGTCGTCGCGGAGGCGGACCTCCGCGCGCCCTTCGGCCCCGAAGGCAGCGCGGTCCAGGGCTTCGACGCCGAGCACCACTGGCGCTACGCCTCGGTCTGGGGCGGGAGCCGCCTGCGCGATTCGCTCTGGCTGCCCACGTACTACCGCCGCGAGGGGAGCGTGGACGCGGGGGTGCCGGGGTACGACCTCCCGCTCGTCCGCTTCCGCCAGCAGTCGTGGATCAGCACGCCGCGGCTGGGCGCGCGCGCGGAGGACGTAACCACGACCTCGCGCTACCGCAACCCGAGCGCGCTCTACGCAGGCACCGACGTGTACGCCCTCGCGCGATCGACGGCGCCGCTCGACAGCCTCGAAGCGAAGGCCGACTCCTCCGCGCTGCTCGGACGGGTCGCGTTGAAGGAGATGCTGAAGCCGCAGGAAGGACTCACGTTCACGCTGTTCGGCATCCCCGCCGTCTCCAAGATCCTCGGCTTCGACGTGGAAGGATCGGACGACCCGTGACCGTGCCATGATGTCCGCGTCCGGCTGGCGCTCGTCCTCGCCGGTGGCGACCGCCAGCGCGGCGCGAGTTGTCGCGAACGTGTGGCGATTCGTGTCGGAAGATGTGGAGGCACTCTCGATCGAAGAGAACGTCCCTACGTTTGCGGACTCTCCTCTCTCGCGATCTCCATGCGTGTGCTCCCCGTATTCCTCGCTCTGGTATTGTCGTCCACGGCTCTCGCACAGTCGGGGGACCGCTCAGCAGACCATCCTGTGCTGCTCCACGTTCGGGCGTATCTCGAAGTCCAGGACCACGCGCTTCCCGCCCTTCCGCCGTCCCTCGTCGGCGACGAGGCGCTCAAGTCCGTCGAGATGGAGCAAGCTGGCGCCTCCGCGTACTGGCTGGAGGCGCGCTTCCTCTTCCTCAGTGTCGAAGCGTACGACGTGTGGCGCACCTCCGACGCGACGGGGCGGATGTTGGCGGTCCTCGGAGAGACCCAACCCCTACAGACGCGTCTCGTCGTCGGCGATGCGGCTCTCCTGTCGCGCGATCAGTCTCGGGGCTGACCGCGCGGATACGCTCCGCCAGCTGACGGCGATCTCAGGGCTTCCTCACCGAACGCCGTCGCCCGTGCACGGTAGACTGAGGCCGATATGCGCATCGCAGACCTCGACCTCGGCTCCCGCCCGCTCCTCCTCGCCCCGATGGAGGACGTCAGCGATCCGCCCTTCCGGCTCCTCTGCCGCCGGATGGGCGCGGACCTCGTCTACACGGAGTTTATCTCGGCCGGCGGGCTGACGTACGGCGCGAAGGGCTCCGTCCAGAAGCTGGAGCTGTACGACGAGGAGCGGCCCGCGGGCATCCAGATTTTCGGCGGCGAGGTGGATCAGGTGCGCGAGGCCGCACGCATCGCGGACGCCCAGAACCCGGAGCTGATCGACATCAACTTCGGCTGCCCGGTCAAGAAGGTCGTCTGCAAGGACGGCGGCGCGGGCATCCTCCGCAACCTCCCCAAGATGGAGGCGATCACGCAGGCCGTCGTGGAGGCCGCCCAACGTCCGGTGACCGTCAAGACCCGGCTGGGTTGGAACGACGAGTCCATCCGGATCGAGGAGGTCGCGCGGATGCTGGAGGCGACCGGCGTGCAGGCGCTGGCGGTGCATGCGCGCACGCGCTCGCAGATGTACAAGGGCACGGCGCGGTGGGAGTGGTTCCCACGCATCAAGGCCGCGCTCACAGACATCCCGCTCATCGGCAACGGCGACGCGACGACGCCCGAGAAGGTCAAGGCCATGTTCGACGAGACCGGCGTGGATGCGGTCATGATCGGCCGGGGCGCCATCGGCAACCCGTGGATCTTCCGGGACGCGAAGGCCTTCCTGGAGCACGGCGAGATCCCGGACCCGCCGACGTGGGAGGAGCGTGTGTCGGTCGTCGCGGAGCACCTCGTGGGGAAGTGCGCGTGGCTCGGCGAGCGGAAGGGCGTGCTGGAGATGCGCCGGATGTACGGTGGCTACTTCAAGGGCCATCGCGGCGCGAGCCGGCTCCGCACGGAGCTCATGCAGCACAAGGAGAAAGACGCCGTGCTGGAGGTGCTGCTGAACTGGCGCGAGGACGAACCCGATGTGCAGGTGCCAGTCGCGGCACCCGTGGCGGTTCGCCCGGCCCGGCTGCCAAAGAAGGCCACGCTGCCCGCCGCCGTCCAGGCGAGGATCGACAAGCGCACGAAGTCGGCGGCGTAAGGCTAGGAGGCCGAGGGCTTGGTGAGTCCGCGGCGGCGCAGGACGCGCTCCGCCTGCCAGCACGCGAGCGCCCAGGCCGCGCCGAGCGCCCACCCCGCGAGCACGTCGGACGGCCAGTGGACGCCGAGGTAGAGCCGGCTCACGCCCACCGCCAGCGCGACGACGACGGCCATGGCCACGACGAACACCTGCTGCCTCCGCTGATCCAGTACGTGGGTCAGGAGGAGCGCGAGCGTGAGGTAGATCACCGCCGCGGACGCGGAGTGCCCGCTCGGGAAGCTCGGGTCGCCGGGCAGGGCCTCCGCTGGGACGAAGGAGGGACGCGGGCGGTCGTAGAGGTACTTCAGCGCGTAGCTGAGCCCGGCCCCGCCGAGCGACGCGAGGAGCACGAACAGCCCGAGCCGCCGCCGGCGGCTGATCCACAGAAAGGCGACCGCCGCGAGGGTCAGGAACGAGATCACCGCGACGCTCCCCAGCGCGGTCACGTCGCGCACGGCGTTCTCTACTTCGCGCGGGCCGAGCGGGTCGTTCCGGTCGCCGTTCTCGCGGAAGAGCATCAGGACGGCTCGGTCCCACTCGTGCGTGTCTCCCTCGCTCACTTCGTCCGCGATCCCGAGCGTGGCCCACGCGCCCAGCGCGAGCGTCGCGAGGATGAGCAGCAGCGCCAGCTCGCGGCGGGAGAGCAGGTCGCGGACGTGGTCGCGCGCCTCGGAGACAGACGGGAGGGACGGCATGGGAGCGTGGGAGAGGGGACGTCTCCCGCCCGGAGGGCGTCGGGCGCGTTCCGCTGGCGGTGGGCGTGGGCGGGCGTCAGGCGGCGCGGCGCATCCGCACGAGCGCCTCGTCCAATCCCCAGACCGCGAGGCTGATGACGGTGAACGCCACGAGCGCGCCGATGGGCTGCCAGATCACCAGGCCGCCGAAGACGCCCAGGATCGCGCCGAGGTACTTGATGTAGTTGAGCTGCTCGTTGGAGGTGCTCTTGAGCAGGTTCTCCAGCTGCCCCTCGTCGAAGTCGCGGGCTTTCTCAACGATCATCGTGCGGACGTCCAGCTGCTCCACGAAGCCGAGGACGGCGTTGGTCGCGAGCGCTTCGATCTCTTCGCTGCGGGCTTCGATCTTGGGCGGGATCGCGTCCAGCGCGGTGTCGATGCGGTCGAGCAGCGGTTCGATGGTGCCGGGGATTTCGTCCAGCGCGCGGTCCAGTCGTCGTTGGAAGTCGTCCTCGGCGACGGAGCGGTAGAGCCGGAGCACGGCGCCGCCGAGGCCCTGCCCGGCCTGCTCCTCCATTTTCTCGGCCGCCAGCCGCGTGAGTTCGCGCCGGAAGTCCGGGCGTTGGAGCACGTCGTGGACGTAGCCGCTGGCGATCTCGCGGAGGTCACCGCGGAAGCCGGGGTCCTCTACCACGCCGCGGACCACGCCGAGCGCCATGTCGCGGTAGCGGGGGATCGCGCCGCTGTCCTGGATCTTCTGCTTGATGATGTCCGCGTTGATCAGCTCCTTCGAGATGGCCTCGGAGAGCCGGTAGATCACGCGCTCGCGCTGGGCCGGGATGAGCCCCTGCGGCAGGATCGCGCGTTTCTCGCGGGGCTGAAAGAGCATCGTGATCGCGAGCCAGTTCGTCCCGAAGCCGATCAGGCCGGAGACGGAGAGGACGCGGAGCAGCCCGTCCAGCGGGATCGCCAGCCCGCCGATGGGGAGCGTGGCGCCGGGGAAGTCCCAGAAGAACGAGCCGACGAACACGAGCGCCAGCAACCAGGGGATCACCTGCAGGAACGGGATGATCTGCCCGATCCGGCCTTTCAGCTTCGGGGGCGGCTGCGGCTCGGCTGGCGGACGCGGCGTGCGCTCGGGGAGGTGGGCCTTGCCGTACGAGACGAAGAGGTCCGCGACGTCCTTCGCGCGGGCCCGAGTGGCGGCCTTGGCCTGTTCGACTAGCTCCTCCTCGGTGAGACGGATGGACTCCTCCACGATGACGGCGTCTTGCGGGGCGTCCGGGTCGGGCTCTGGTGCGGGAGCCGGTACCGACGGGTCGGGCGTCGCACGTGCGCCGCGGTCTGCAGGGGCATCAGCGCCGGGGGGGACGTCGCGAGGCTCGGCCTCATCGGGGCCGAAGATGCCGGGGACGGGGGTAGCGCGGGATCGGGGGTCGTCGGGCACGAGTGGGGAGGGGAGACGGGCCTCCTACGCGAGACCGACCGAATCGGCTTCACGCGTGAGCGCATCGATCACGAGCTGAATCAACTCGTCCACCTCCATCTCCAGTTCCGCCGCGCCCTGGCGGATGTCCTCGCGGCTGACGGCCTCGGCGAACTTGCGGTCCTTCAGCTTCTTCTTGACCGAGCGGACCTTCATCCCGTCCATCCGAGTGGGCCGGACGAGCGCGACGGCTGTCACGAAGCCGGACAACTCGTCCACGGCGAAGAGGGCCTTTGCCATCGGCGTCTCGCGCGGGACGCCCGTGTGGAGCGCGTGCCCGAGGATGGCGGTCCGGATGTCCTCCGGGTAGCCTGCCGCCTCCAGCGCCTTCACGCCCACGCGCGGGTGCTCCTCCGGAGTCGGGTGGCGCTCGTAGTCCATGTCGTGGAGCAGCCCGGCGATCCGCCACGTCTCCTCGTCGCCGCCCATCCGCCGGGCCGCCTCGCCCATCGACGCGGACACGGCCTCCGCGTGGCGGCGGAGCGAGTCCGTTTTGGTCCACTCGTGGAGGAGAGCGCGGGCGTCGTCGAGGGAGGGCATAGTGGGGGCGGCTGGCGGAGGCGGTGGGCACCGTCGGCCCGCTCAGGCGGACCGCCAGCGGGCGGCTAGAAGATGTCCACGAGCTCCAACTCCTTCGCGTAGCGGCCCGGATCGCGCTGGATGTCCTGCATGAGCTGCTGCAGGCTGGCGGCGGCGGCGTTCGCGTTGTAGTAGAGCGACGGGTCGCGGAGGAGGAGCCCGAGGCTGGAGGAGTCGCTGTTGACGAGCGCGAGCGTCGTGTCCAGCTCGCCGGAGACCGTCGAGAGGTCTGCGAGGGTGCGGTCCACGTTGCGGAGCGTGGTGTTGAGCTGGGTGACGGTGGCCTCCAGGGAATCGGAGTTGGTGGCCACGGTCTGGCGGATGTCGCGCGTGGTGGCGCGGAGGTCCTCGGTGAGGTCCACCGACAGCTCGCGACCGAGGAGGGCGTAGTCGTTCGTGAGCGACTCGGCGCTGAGGGCGGCCCGTTCCAGCGCACCGAGCGTGCCGCTGATCCGCTCGCGCTCTTCGAGGAGCGTCTGGGTAGCCGCGGTGGTGAGGAACCGGAGCTGCGCGAGAACGGCGGTCACATCGTCGCCGGAGTTGGCGAGGGTCTGGTCCAGCGAGGTGAACACGCTCAGCGCCCGCACGAGGGCGGAGTCGGCGCGGGCGGTGATGCCGGTGGACTCGCCCGCCAGCAGGTCGAAGAGGTCGGGCGTGGTGATCGCGCGGACGGTGTCCCCGGCGACGAGCGGCCGGCCGGCGTCGGCACCGGGCGGGGGCGTGAGCTCCACGTTGACCTCGCCGAGCGCGCTCAGCCCGCTCGTGCCGATGGAGACGCCGCGGGGGATCTCGATCCCGCCGCGGATGTCCATCGTGACGTAGACCTCGCGGGCGTCCGGGCTCAGCTCGACCTCGCTGACGTTGCCGACGGTCACGCCGTTGAGGCGCACGAAGGCGCCCTCGGAGAGCCCCTGCGCGTCGTCGAACACGGCGACGACGCGGTAGCCCCCGCCGAAGAGCGGTTGGTCCTGGAGAAAGCGGACGCCGAAGTACAGGACGACGGCGGCGAAGAGGACGGCGAGGCCGACTTTGAGCTCGTTGCGCATGAGGGCGCCGGAGGCTAGGCAGTGGTGGCCGGGCGGCCGATCTGATATTCGTTGGCGCGCACGAAGGAGAGCAGGGTCTCGTCCGTCGCGCGGTGGATCTCGTCCACGGTGCCGCGCCAGTGGAGGCGGCCTTCGTGGAGGAACCCGACGTGGTCCGCGATGCGGAGCACGGAGTGCATGTCGTGGGAGACGACGACGCTCGTGGTGCCGAGCTCCCGCCCGAGCCGGTCGATCAGGTCGTCGATGGTGCGGCTGGTCTCGGGGTCCAGCCCGCTCGTGGGCTCGTCGTAGAGGATGTACGCAGGCTCCACGGCGATCGCCCGCGCCAGCGCGACGCGTTTCTGCTGGCCGCCGGAGAGTTCGGCGGGCGTCTTCTTCCCCAGCTCCGGGAGCTCCACGAGCTCCAAGCATTCCAGCGCCCGGCGGCGGGCTTCGCGCCGGTTTAGGTCCGTGAACGTCTGCAGGGGGAACTCCACGTTCTCGATGGCCGACATCGAGTCGAACAGGGCGCCGCCCTGGAAGAGGACGCCGAACTTGCGGCGGACGCGGCGGAGGTCCGTGTACGAGAGCTCGTCTAACGGGGCGCCGTCCACGATCACGCGCCCCGCGTCTGGCTTCAAGAGCCCGACGAGGTGCTTCAGCAGGACGCTTTTCCCGGAGCCGCTCCGCCCGATGAGG
>DUBD01000112.1:10593-27114 GCA_012960515.1 Bacteroidota bacterium
TACGTGCTCGCCTCGGGGATCTCCATCGAGACCCCGCGGAGGACGGGCTTGCCGCCGAAGCTCTTTTCCAGGTCGCGGACTTCGATCATGAGTGAGGGCCGGGCGCGGGCGACGGGCTGGAGACAGAGACCGCCAGCCGTCCGCTGGCGGAGGCGCTCGGCGGGCGCGGGGTGGGAGGCGCGGGGCTAGAGGAGGAGCGCGGCACAGACGTAGTCGGCGATGAGGACGCAGACGCAGCCGAGCACGGCCGCCCGGGTGGTGGCCTCGCCCACCCCCTCGGCGCCGCCCTTCGCGTAGTAGCCGGTGTAGCAGGCCACGCTGGTGATCGCGAAGCCGAACACGAGGGACTTCACGAGGCCGAAGACCACGTCGTACACCTTGAAAAACTCCCGCGCGCCTTCCCAGAACAGGCCGGCGGAGAGGGCGGGGGAGGCGTCGGCGACGAGCAGGCCGGAGAGCATGCCCACCGTGGAGGCCACGACGTAGAGCAGCGGGAACATCAGGATGCCCGCCACCACGCGCGGGACCACGAGGTAGCTCAGGCTGTTGATCCCCATCGCCTCCAGCGCGTCGATCTGCTCTTTGACGCGCATCGTGCCGAGCTCCGCCGCGATCCGCGCGCCGACGCGTCCGCACAGGACGAAGGCCGTCACGAGCGTGCCGAGCTCCAGTAGAATGCTCTGCTCCGCGAACGTGCCGACGAGCGTCGCGGGCAAGAGCGGGTTCTCCAACTGGTAGATCGCCTGCACCACCACCACGCCGCCGCTGAACGCCGTCGCCAGCGCCACGATGGGGATGGAGTCGATGCCGACCTGCACCATCTGCGTCAGCGTGTTGCGCAGGTAGAGCTTCGGGCTGAGGTCGCGCGGGAGGTTGAACGCTCGCGCGAGGAGCAGGCTGTACGCGCCAACCCCCTCGATGACGCGGATCGGCCCCGCCAGCAGGGGGCGGAGGATCTCGAAGAGCGAGCGGAGGGGGGACGGACGGGCGGTCTCCATGGAGAGCCGGGGTGACGGGCGGGTGTCAGCACGCGGGCGTAGACTCGCGGGCCGCGCGAAGGTACGCGGGCGTGCGGGCGGTCTCTTCTAGTCCGCGCCGCGCACGCTGTTTCTCCTCACTCCCTCCGCCTCGGGTTCGCCGTTCAGACGCCCGGGGCCGTTTCTCATGGCGAAAGCGAAGACCCGGTACGTCTGTCAGTCCTGCGGCTACGAGTCCCTGCGGTGGCAGGGCCAGTGCGGGGGCTGCCGGGAGTGGAATACGCTCGTGGAGGAGGCCAAGCCGCAGGCCGTTAAGACCTCGGTGAAGCAGAGCGCCAGCGGGTCGGCGGGGGGCGGCCGCATCCGGGGCGCGTACGGCGACGTGCGCCCGCAGCGGCTCTCGGATGTCTCGATGAGCGAGCGCCCCCGGCTGGTGAGCGGCGTCGGCGAGCTGGACCGCGTGCTGGGCGGTGGCGCGATGCTCGGCGGGCTGACGCTGGTGGCGGGCGAGCCCGGCATCGGGAAGTCCACGCTGATGACGGAGTTGGGCCGGCGGTTCGGCGCGAAGGGCGAGAGCGTGCTCTACGTCACGGGCGAGGAGAGCGCGCAGCAGGTCCGCCTCCGCGCGGAGCGAATGGGCGTGGCGACGGACAGCCTGCTGCTGTTTCCCGAGACGAACGTGGAGGCCATTGTGGCGGCGGCGTACGACACCCAGCCTGCCGTTATGGTGATCGATTCCATCCAGACCGTCTGGCGGCCGGATTTGACGAGCGCGCCGGGCTCGGTGACTCAGGTCCGCGAGTCCACCGCTGCGCTCCTCGATGTCACCAAGTCGTTGCCCACCACGACGTTCCTCGTCGGGCACGTCACGAAAGGCGGCCAGATCGCCGGGCCGCGCGTGCTGGAGCACATGGTGGACACCGTCCTGCACTTCGAGGGCGACCGGCACCACGCGTACCGCGTCCTCCGCGCGGTCAAGAACCGCTTCGGGCCCGCGCACGAGATGGGCGTCTTCGAGATGCGCGAAGAAGGCCTCGTGGAGGTGGAGAGCCCGAGCGCGCTCTTTCTCGCGGAGCGCCAGTTCGGCGCCAGCGGGAGCGCCGTGGTCTCGGCAACCGAGGGCACGCGCGCGATGCTCGTCGAAGTCCAGGCGCTCGTCTCGACCGCCAGCTACGGCACGCCCCAGCGCACCGCGACGGGCTTCGATGCCAAGCGGCTTCAGGTGTTGCTCGCCGTACTGGAGAAGCGCGAGGGCATGAAGCTGAGCCAGAACGACGTGTTCCTCAACGTGGCCGGCGGCGTCCGGCTGGCGGAGCCGGCCGTCGATCTCGGCGTGGCGCTGGCGGTCGCCTCATCGTTCCGCGACGTGCCGCTCGATAGCGGGACCGTGGTGTTCGGCGAGGTGGGGCTCGGCGGTGAGATCCGCGCCGTGAGCCGCGTTGAAGCGCGGCTGGCGGAGGCGAAGCAACTCGGCTTCGAGCGCGCGATGCTGCCGAAGGCGAACGCGAAGGGGCTTCGGTCTCCAAAGGGCATCGAGCTTCTCCCCGTGGGCAAGCTCAGCGAGGCCATCGACCTCGTAGCCTGAGACGAGAGAGAAAAGCCCGGATGCCGTTGAGGACATCCGGGCCAGGGGTGGCCGCGGCGGCCACCGCCGAAACGGGGCTACCGGTCACGTACAGTCGGGAGGAGAGGGGGAGCACCGGTTGGGGCGAGGCGCGAGCGGGAACGCGGCTCGGAGTGCCCAGGCCCTTCTGCAGGGACGAGAGGGGGGCCGTGAGAGAGGACCAGGGGTACAGGGGGCGTGCTCGGCTGTTCCGCCGGAGACAGACTTGGGGGTTCCCCCGCGTCTGTCTCCGGCCCGTCACGTGAGCTATCGTCCGGGCGTCTTGCCGCCTCCCCCTGCGTGTCGCACGTCGCCCTCCGTTCGCTCCTCCGGTTCGCGTCCCTCTCGTCTCTGCCAGAGCCGGCCCGCTCGTCTGTGCGGGTGGCTGGCCGCCTCCGTCTCAATCCGCAGGAAGCGGAGGACGAACGCGCGCTCGACGCGTTCCGCCAGCGGCTGGCGGCGATGGACCGCGAGGTGCCCGTCGTGGACTACGGCGCAGGAACCGGGGCGGGGGAGAAGCCCCCCGTCCGGCGCCTCTCCGAGGTGTACCGCCGCGCCGCGACGGGCCCCGCGTGGGGCCGCTTCCTCTACGGCCTCGCTCGCGCGATGCGGCCCACTCGCGTCCTCGAACTGGGGACCAACCTCGGCGTGGGCGCGGCGACCCTCGCGATGGCCCTCGCGCGCACGGAGGCAGAGGGCGGACCCGCCGGCCGGGTGGTGACGCTGGAGGGCGCCCCCGCGTACGCCGAGGTGGCCCGCCAGTCGCTCGCGGAGATGGGGCTGAGCGAGCGCGCCCGGGTCGTCGTCGGTGCGTTCGTGGACTCGCTGCCCGACGTGCTGGACGGGGAGGGGCCGTTCGACCTCGTGTTCATCGACGGCCACCACGAGGAGGCCGCGGCGCGCACCTACGTCCACGCCATCCGGCCGGCGCTGAGCTCCGGAGCGCTCGTCATCTTGGACGACGTGGAGCCGGGGCGGCCGGTCCGCCGCGCCTGGCGGTCGCTGGCGGAGGAGGCGGACGGGTCCGCCTGGCTGGGCAAGTACGGACTGCTGGTGTACCGCTAACGCCCCGCCGCTCAGTCCACGAGCTTCCTCCGTGTGCCCCGCCGCCGATCCCCACGGCGCGACACGCGTAGGAAGGCACTCGTACAATAAGCGCCGCCGGTCCCGGTTGTGACCGGCGCGCGATCCTCCCCGATGCCCGAACTCACCGACGAAGAGCTGGTCTCCGCCTACCTCGAGCGTGGCGATCAGCAGGCCTTCTCCGCTCTCATCCACCGCCACAAAGAGCGAATCTTCGGATTCCTTGTGGGGATGGTGCGCGATCGGGAGGTCGCGAACGATCTCTTCCAGGACACGCTCTTTCGCGCCATCCAGGCGATGCACGAGCGCCGGGGGTCGTACGTCCGGCAGAACCGGTGGCTCGCCTGGGTCATGCGGATCGCGCGAAATGCCGCCCTGGACCACCTCCGCAGCCGCAAGAAGTGGACGGACGTGGAGCGCCCGGATAATGAGGACCCGGGTGCCTCGTTCTGGGATCGGCTTCCGGACGAGGCGCCGGACGCCGGCTCACTCCTCAACCGCACTGACCTCTGGAAGGAGGTGGAGGAGGCCATCGACCAGCTGCCGCCTGAGCAGCGCGAGGTCGTCCTCATGCGGCACCAGTCCGAGCTCACGTTCCGCGAGATCGCCGAGCTCACCGACGTCTCGATCAACACCGCCCTCGGGCGGATGCGCTACGCGCTTATCAACCTCCGCAAGATCCTCGACCCCGAGTGGTTCGATGACGTTCAGACGGACAGCCTCCCGGGCGCGCCCCGCCCCTCCTCGCGGGCCTCAGCCTCCGGGTCGTGACCCGTCCCCGCACACCAGCATCGCGCCTTCGCCCGTTCGATACGCCTTCCCCCTGACCATGTCCGACGGTCTCTCCGTCATTCGCCGCGTCACCTCCGGTGCGCCGGACGACAGCCCTGAGGCGGCCCTGCTCGCCCAGTCGCTCGCCGCGCTCGACGCCCTCCCCGCCGCCTCGCCTAACGACGAGGTCCTCGCGCGTGTTCACGCGCGCGCCGCGGAGGCCTCGCGTCTGGCAGAATTTGCGGCGTTGCGCGGTGCGCTCGGCCTCGGCCCCATCGTGGACTCTGCCGAGGCCGCGGTGCTGGCTCAGTCCGCCGCCGCGCTCGACGCCCTCCCTGCCTACGTGCCCGAGCCGCAGCGCGTCCGCGCCGTGGAGCGGGAGGGGGAGCGCGCGAGCCTCGCCGCCGTCCTCGCGACGGCCGATGGGACCTACCCCCAGACCCCTGAGGGGGACCTCCTCCGCCAGTCCGCCGCCGCGCTGGCGGCGCTTCCGCGCGAGGCCCCGTCCGATGAGGCGCTCGCCGCGGTGATGGCGAGAGCAGCCGAGGCATCGATGGCACCGGTCCTCGCGGCGTACGGTGAGGGAGACGCCCCCCCGACGGTCGAAGCCGCCGTGCTGGACCAGTCCCGCCAGGCGCTGGATGCGCTGCCGCGCTACGAGCCGAGCGGTGAAGCGGTCGCCGCCGTCCTCAGTGCGGCCGCCGTAACTCCACCCGTAGCTGCGCCGGTCGCCCCGGCTTCCGCCGCGCCGCGCCGTGCGGCCGATCGTGCTGCTCAGCCGAACCGCCAGCCGCGCCGCCGCACGGGCGTGTGGGCCGGGCTCGCCACGCTGGCGGTCGCGGTGATCGCGGCCGTGGTGTTCCTGGAGCCGCCCGCCGCCGTGCCGGAACCAGAGGTGGCTAGCATCGCGGACGCGCAGCCGCTCGCGGCGCCCACCCCAGCCGAGCCGCAGGCCGAAACTGGCGTGGAGGCCGAAGCGCCCGCTCCCGCTCCGCCTGTCGCGTCGGTTCCGGAAGCGCAGGTGTTCCGCCGGACCGCCCCGAGCGGCCCCGCGGCTGAGGACATCGCGCCGGTGGTGCAACGCCGCGAGACGGCGAGCGCGCCCGCACCCGCCTCGGCGAGCCTGATCGCGGATGCCGCGCCGGCGCCGCAGGCGACCGATTGGGATGCGGGCGAGGACGTCCGCCTCCTCTCGCTCCGCCTCCGCCAGCTCCGCGAGCAGAACGCGGGACTGGAGTGGGACGAGCCCGCTGTCGCGTTCGGAGCATCGGGGCCCAGCGCGGGCACCACGCCCGGCGTCCGGTCCGTTCGGGAGGGAGCGCCCGCAGGCGCCGCACGGATTCGCCCGATCCAGCCCGACACCACCACGCGCCGATGAACCGCTACGCTGCCGCCCTCCTCGTTTCGCTCGCTGCAGGGGGCGTTCACGCTCAGGACGTCCCCCTCCGATCGGAGGCCCTGATCGCGGAGCCCGCAGAGCGTTCTGGGATGGCCCCGGCCGCTCGCCTGTTCGAGATTCGCGACGGTCGCCTCTGGATGGACGGTCGCCAACTGCCGCCGGATGCGATCCCGCCAGGCTTGGACCTGACCGGCGTGATGCTCCAACTGGAGCTTGTCGGGCCGGTCATTCCGGTCGTGGAAGTGGATGGGGACCTGTACGTGCTGGAGCGCGAACGGCTCGTGCCCTACGAGTCGTCCTCGCGGGCTGGGCGGCCGGTGTACATCCTCGCCAGCGCGGCGATCTCGCCCCAGGCGGCTCCGGCGGATCGGTTGGAGCCTGTCGTGGACGAGGCCTATTTCCGCCAGCTCTCAGACGCAGATCAAGCGCTCTACGAGAAGGTGGAACGCGAGCGCCAGCTCGAAGCCGAGGTCTCCCACCTTGCCCGCAAGGTCCGCCAGCTCCCACCTGGACCGGCCGTGGACTCGTTGCGGGTGGCTCTCCGCGCCTCGCTCGCGACGCTCTTCGGACTCAAGCAGGAGATCCGCCGCGAGGAGCTGACGCGGGCAGAGTCTGAGATCCGGGCCCTCCGCGCGATTCTGGCAGAACGTGACCGGATGAGAGATGAGATCATCGACCTCCGGTTGCAGCAGTTGATGGGCACCGAGCCCCTGGACCACGACTGAGACGCGAGCCGGAGGGGCAGATTCCACTCGGGCCGTTTCGGATCGACCGGTTGGAGCGCACGCTCCGCGCCGTAGTTTGTGACACCGGCCCCGCACGCAGATGAGCGCCCCGGGCGGGAACGATCCCGTTCCCAACCGCCTGGGTCGTTCCGCTAGCCCGGAGGTGTTGCCGATGACGATGAAGCGGCTCCCCGGCACGGCGCTTGACGTGCAGGACGCGACCCCTCACGCGCCCGGCTTTCCCATGACGCCTTCTCGTACGCTCTGCGCCGTCCTGCTGGCGGCTCTTGCTTTCCTCGGCGCTCCGGACCTCGCCGCCCGGACGCCCTCCGCCGATGTCGATATCGAGCGGATCTCGTTCCACCGACGCTCCGACGGCCTCGGCTACGTCGTCCGCCTCCACACCGACGCGCGCGTCAGCGCGTTCTCGGTGGATGAAACCGAAGGCGGGGTCGAGCTCGTCGTGTTCCGCGCGGGGCTCGCTCCCAGCCTCCAGCGCGACGATGCGGCCGGTCCTGTCCGGTCGTATCGAGTGGAGCCCGGCGATGACCGCGTGACGGTCCGGTTCGCCACGCGGGCGAAGGTGCGGGCGAGTGCGTACCCGGACCGTGACAGCAACGACCTCTTGCTCTCGCTGTCTACGGCGCCGTCACGCTCTACGCCCGCCGCGCCCACCCGCCAGACGGTGGCGTCGGGGCCTTCGGAGCCGGTCAACACCGCGACCAACTGGCGGCTGGATACCATCGTGCTGGACGCTGGCCATGGCGGCAATGACCACGGGGCTGTCGCCAACGGGACGAGCGACAAGGAGGTCGCGATCGGGGTGGTCCGCCGCCTGGGCCGCATGATCGAATCCGAGTTGGGCATCCGCGTGGTGTACACGCGTCACGGGGACGAATTCCACACGCTCCGCGAGCGCGGCCGGATCGCCAACCGGGAGGGGGGCAAGCTCTTCATCTCCGTCCACGCGAACGCTGCGGGTTCCTCGCGCGCGTACGGCACGGAAACCTTCTTCCTCGCGCCCCACCGCTCGAAGACGGCGCGAGAGGTGATGGAGCGCGAGAACTCCGTGATCGAACTCGAAAGCGACCCGTCGCTCTACGCGGACTTCGACGATGAGGGCGGCATCCTCCGCTCCCTCGCGATGAGCGCGTATCAGGAGGAGAGCCAGCTGCTGGCGACGCTCGTAGAGCGCGAGTTCACCAACGCCGGGCGGCACAGCCGCGGCGTCAAGCAGGCGCCCTTCATCGTGCTCTGGGCTGCCTCGATGCCGGCGGTTCTGGTGGAGACCGGGTTCATCACCAACCCCGACGAGGCCCGCTTCCTCGCCAGCGCCGATGGGCAGGAGAAGACGGCCCGCGCCATCTTCCGTGCCGTGGAGGCCTACAAGGAGCAATACGAGCGGGGGCTGAGGCTCGCGTCGACCGGGTAGCGGGCGGCTGGCGCCCGGCACGAAACGGTCGGACCTTCCGACGTCTCCTGCCCCGCCCGCATGAATCTCGCCGCCGCCATCCGCACCGTTCCGGACTTCCCGGAGCCCGGAATCCAGTTCAAGGACATCACGCCGCTCCTCGCGGACGCCGCGCTCTACGCCGAGACGGTCCGCCAGCTCGCGGCTCCGTGGCAGGGGGAGGGCGTGACGCACGTCCTCGCGATGGAGTCTCGCGGCTTCTGGTTCGGCGGCGCGCTGGCGGCGGCGCTGGACGCGGGGTTCATCCCGGTCCGCAAGCCGGGGAAGTTGCCGCTGCCGGGGCCGCGCGAGGCGTACGCACTGGAATACGGCGAAGACGCGCTCGAACTGCCCGCGGACGTGCTCCCTACGGACGCGCGCGTGCTCGTCCACGACGACGTGATCGCGACGGGCGGGACGGCAGGCGCTGCGTGCCGCCTCGTGCACCGCGTCGGCGCAACCGTGGTGGGCGTCTCGTTCGTGATGGAGCTCGCGTTTCTCGACGGTCGCTCGCAGCTTCCGGCCGGAACGCACGTCGAGGCGCTCCAGGTGGAAGGTTAGGCGAGCGCCGTCTCCAACGCGCTCAGCGCGGTTTCGAGCGCCGCATCGTCCACGTCGCGGTGGAAGGTGGCGCGGACGGTGTAGGGGCCGAACTGGACGGCACGAACACCCTCGGCCTCCAACCGCGCGATCACCTGCTCGGCGGGGTCTCGCGTGTCGAACAGCACGATGTTGGTATCGGGGGGGGTGACCTGGCGGACCCCCGCGCAGGAGTCGAGCGCGTCTGCGAACGCGCGCGCGCGGCGGTGATCGGCGCGGAGCATCGCGTAGTCGTCTCGCTCGAAGTCGTCCAGGGCGATGCTCGCTGCGGCCGCGATGACGCCGACCTGTCGCATCCCGCCGCCGAACAGCTTCCGCACTCGTCGCGCCTGCGTCATCTGCTCCCGTGACCCTGCGAGGAGCGACCCGATGGGGGCGCCGAGCCCCTTGGAGAGGCACACGTTGACGGTATCAAACGCGGCGGCGAGAGCGGCAGGCGTAGAGCCGAGCGCGACGGCCGCGTTCCAGAGCCGCGCTCCGTCGAGGTGGAGGGCGAGTCCATGCTTGCGTGCGGCCTCCGCCAGCGCGGCGATGGTGGGGAGCGGGACCACACGCCCGCCCGCTTTGTTGACGGTGTTCTCTAGCCAGAGCAGCGTGGTGCGCGGCTCCCAGTCATACGCCCCGCGGACCACGTTGATCACCTCCTCCACGGTGGGAATGCCGCTCAGATCGCCGATCGGGCGAAGCTGGACGCCGCTGAGGGCCGCGGGCCCGCCACCCTCGTAGTGGAACACGTGAGACCGCTCGGGGACGACCACTTCATCGCCTGGCTGGGTGTGGAGGCGGAGCGCGATCTGGTTCCCCATTACCCCCGAGGGGACGAACACGGCATCTGCTTTCCCGAGCAGATCCGCCACACGCTCTTCCAGCTGGCGGACGGTCGGGTCCTCGCGGAACACGTCGTCGCCGACGTCGGCCTCCGCCATCGCGCGGCGCATGGCGGGGGTGGGCCGTGTGACGGTATCCGAACGGAGGTCGATCATGGTGCTACCAGCCCATCTGCCGCATCCGGGTCTGGATCCGGCTGGAGGTTCGGGACATGTCTTGTGGACGGCGCTCCAGCGGAGCGGGGAGGATGGCCGCGAGGCGGGCGGCCTGGTCTCGCGTGAGCTCGCTGGCGGAACGGCCGTAGTGGTGTCGCGCCGCGGCTTCCAGTCCGAACACGCCGCGGCCCATCTCGGCAGAGTTGAGGTACAGCGTGAGGATCCGGTCCTTGGGCAGGATCCACTCCGCGAGGACGGTCAGGGGAAGCTCCAGCCCCTTGCGGAGCCACGAGCGGTGCGTCGTCAGGAACAGGTTCTTGACGAGCTGCTGCGTGAGCGTGCTCGCGCCGCGCATCCCGCCGCCCGCGCGCGCCTCCTCGTACGCGGCGCGCAGCTCCACCGCATCGAAGCCGTGGTGGGTGTAGAACCGCGCGTCCTCGCTCGCGACGACGGCGTGCCGCGCATCCGCATCCTGCTCCGCTTCGCTGACGGGCGCGTACTGCAACGCGAACGGCTCCCCGGCGACGGCGGCCTCGGCGTACCGCTGGATCTGGACCGTCGTGATCGGCGGATCCACCCACCGGTACGCGACGAGCAGCAGCGTGCAGGCGAGGAGGTAGCCCAGCAGAGCGACCGTCGCCCACTTGACCGGGCTCCAGAGCCACCGCCAGCGGCTCGGGGCCTTGGCTTTGCGTCTGGCGGCCATGCCTGCGGAGGTGGGGGAGCGGGCCGGCGCTACCGGCTGATGTCGAGGATCTCGAGCTCCACGACGCCAGCGGGCACCTTCACCTTGACAGTCTCCCCGACTTCCTTGCCGAGCAGCGCCTTCCCGATGGGGCTGTCCACGGAAATCTTCTGCGACTTGAGGTCGGCTTCCTCGGCGGAGACGAGGGTGTAGGTCATCTCCCGGTTCGCCTTCTTGTTGCGGACCTGGACCTTGGAGAGGATGCGGGCGCGGGAGGTGTCCACCTCGGACTCGTCCACGACGCGCGCGCTGGCGATGGTGGACTCCAGCTTCGCGATGCGTGCCTCGAGGTGGCCCTGCGCCTCTTTCGCCGCGTCGTACTCGGCGTTCTCCGAGAGGTCGCCCTGGGCGCGGGCTTCCGCGATGGCCTCGGCGATTTCCGCGCGGCCGGTCGTGCGGGCGGTCTGGAGCTCGGCCTTCAGACGGTCGAGGGCCTCAGCAGTGAGGTAGACGGGCTTGGACATAGCCGGAACGGTAGGCAACAGGGGCAGAAAAAAAGGCGCATCCCGACGCTGGGGCCGGGATGCGGGGGGCGCCTAAGATACGACCAGAGGAGCGGCCTCCGTCAAGTCGGCTCGGGGCGCTGGCGCCAGCGCCCCGAGAGGATGGCGTGCCGCCCTAGTGGCGGACGGTGCGCGCGGAGTCCAGGGCGCGGACGGCGTCACGCGCCTCCGAGCTCACGAGGCGCGGCTGGGGCGGCGGCGGCTCGAACTCCGGGAGGATGCGGCGGGACTGCCAGTAGTAGCGGTCCCAGTAGCCGGACTCCATCGTGGAGACGGTGACGCCGCGGCTGGAGGAGGCGTGGATGAAGTCGCCGTTGCCGAGGTAGACGCCCACGTGGCGCACACCGCGGCGGCGGAAGAAGACGAGGTCGCCCGGGACGAGCTCGTCTCGCGAGATGCGGACGCCGCGGTGGACCTGCGTGGCCGTGGTACGGGGCAACTCGATGTCGAACGTGGCCCGCACGAGCTGTTGTACGAACGCGGAGCAGTCGATGCCGCGGCGCGTGGTGCCGCCCCAGCGGTAGGGCGTCCCGAGCCAATCCTGCCCTTCGACGCGGATCGCGGAGGCGACCATCGCGTGGTGGGCGGCTTCAGCGGCAGAGACGGAGCGGGTGTCCGCAACCTGGAGGGTGGTGTCTGCGTTCGCGAAGCGGGCGGCGGTAGCGGCGGCGTCCGTCGTAGCGGGCGCTGCCGGAGCCGTCGGGACCGAGGCGGGCGCGAGCGAGAAACCGAGGAGGGCGAGGGTAGCGCCTAAAAACAGCACTGCCCCCGAGCGTCGGGAGCTGGCGAGCATGGGGTTCCGGTGGTGGTGGGTCCGGGAGTGGTGGGGCGTGAGGCCGCGTCCGCAAGCTACTCTCCATTTTCGCGGTTGGCGAGGAGCACTGGGCAAACGGCGTCCAAGTCGAGGTGGAACAGGGGTGAAGCCCCAGAAAGGGCGGCGGCCGCGAAGAGTGTCGGTCGTTCACGCGATGCGCTTAAACTGACGGCACACGTTCCTCGCGACCATGCAGACCACGGGACTCCTCGAACGGCTACTCGTTGCCGTCTCCGCTTTCGGCGCCGGGCTGGCGCTCGGCCTCCTTCTCGCGCCTGATTCCGGCACCGCCACCCGCTCCCGGATCGCGACGGGCGCTCGCGGCGCTGCCGCCGCCGCTGGGGAACGATCGCGGGAATGGGCCGATCCCGTCGCCGAGGCCGCCCGCCAGTCGGCGCACCACCTCGCGGAACGCCACATCCCGCTGGCGGACGACATCGAGCTGGTGGACGCGCAGACCATCCGCGACGCCGTCCGCGAATCGGGGCTGTAGCTGGCCGCATCTTCGTGGTCCCGCTCGGGGAGAGGCGCGAGCCTGAGCGCCGCTGCCTCCGCCGCCTCTGCACGCGATCTCGCGGAAACGAAACCGGACGGCGCGGCGTCCCCGCTTCCGAACCCACCCCTTACTGACACATGCCGTACCCCGAGCCGCTCGTCCGCCCCATGCGTGAGGAGCTTACCCGTCTGGGCGTCACCGAACTCACCACCCCTGAGGAGGTGGACCGCGCGATGGACGCCGCACAGGAGGGCACCACTCTCGCCATCGTCAACTCCGTGTGTGGCTGCGCCGCCGCGAATGCCCGCCCCGCCGTGGCCCTCGTGCGCAACGTGGAGCCCCGCCCGGACCGCGCCGTGACGGTCTTCGCAGGTCAGGACCTCGAAGCGACGGCCCGACTCCGCGAGCACATGGTCGGCATCCCGCCGTCCAGCCCGTTCATGGCGCTGTTCAAGGACGGCGACCCCGTCTTCGTTCTGGAGCGCCGCCACATCGAGGGCCGCTCCGCCAGCGCCATCGCGGCCGACCTGAAGTCCGCGTTCGAGACCTACTGCGGTCCGGACGGCAAGGACGCGACGGGCGAGATCGAGTCGCCGGACGCGCCGCAGGCGCAGCAGCCCGAGGGCGTGCCGTCTACGTTCCGCTCGATCCTCTGAGCCCGCCTTCGGCGCGGTAGGCCCAGGCGGCGTTCACGAGCCCGCCGGCGACCGCCGCGCCGAGCGCCAGCTCGTGCCGTCCCATCGCCGCGAGCGCCGCGGCGGGGGCGATGCAGACCAGCGTCCGGCTGGCGGGACCTCTCGCCAGCCGGACGCTCTCGCTCAGGCCGACGCCCGCCACCCCGAGCGCGTGCGCCGCTTGCCCGAGCCGCCCCATCGCGCCGGCGAGGCCGAGGGCGAAGACGGCGGCCGAAGGGGAGCCGGCCCAGGCCCCGAGTCCGAGGCCGAGGAGAACGCCCCCCGCCGACCAGACGCTCGCGCGTAGCTCTCGGTCCTGCCGTTCCGTGGCGTCGAACGCGCGGGTGAGTGGGGGGACGAGGACCGCGAGGAGGAGCCACGGCGCGAGTGCGCGGGCGTAGACGCCCGCGGTGCCCCAGACCTCACCGAAGACGAGCGCGAACAGCGTAGGGCCAACGAGCGCGACGGCGGTGATGGGGTAGAGCACGAACCCGAGCAGCCGGCGGAGCGTCGTGGCGGTGAGCGACCGCAACGTGCCCGCGCGAGCGGCCTCGGCCGCGTGCACGCCGTAGACCTGCCCGACCGCGTCGGCCACGAACGCCAGCGGGACGAGGACCGCCATCGCCGCGAGCCCGAACTGGCCCACCACCTCTGCGCCGAACGCCGCACCGAGCACGAGCGGCGGCAACCGGCTCCCGATCTGCCCCAGCACGGTCGCGGGTAGGCCGAGGCGGGGGAAGCGGGCGTACCGTCTCGCCGCGCTGGCGACGCTCGTGGGCGAGAGGTCGCGGAGCGCGCCCCGCTGGAGAACGGGGATCGCGAGGACGAGCGCGAATCCGATGGCGCCGGCCGTCACGCCGAGCACGAGGCCTCCACCGTCATCGAGGAGAGCGCCCGCCGGATGGCCCGCCGCGCCGAGCTGGACGCCGACCGTCGCGAGGCTCTGCGTCGCGATGGCGAGCGCGACGAGCGTGAACGCGTGCTCGCGGCTCATCCACGCTTGAGCGCCGTTGCCGTACGCGTACAGCAGCGCCACGAGCGGAATCCACGGCACCCACGGCGCGAGGCCCGGCACGCCCAGCGCCGTCGCGATCGCCTCGCGCGGGAGGACCGCCAGCCCGGCGAGGCCGCACACGACGAGCGCCGCGCCCCACGTCAGCGCGAGGACCGGGCGGGCCGCGGCGTCTGACTCGGGAAGCAGGATCGCGTCCTCGTAGCGGAGCGTCGCGAGCAACGAGAGGCCAGAGGCGAGCGCGAGGAACACGCCAACCTCCCCCCACGCCTCGGGCGAGTACATCCGCGTGAGCACGGGCCGGGCGAGGAAGACCACGGCCTGCGCCGCGAGGCCTCCGCCCGCCAGTGCGAGCACGGATCGGCCGAAGCTCCTGCGCCGTGGCATCATTCGGAGAGACGGAGCACCTTCCAGGTGCCGTCGTCGTGCAGGACGGGGAGCGCGGTGGAGACGGTGCTCGGGACGACGGCGTGCGTGGCGCCGTAGCTCTCGCCGAGCTGGCGGCGCGCATCATCGGGCTGTGCGGCGTAGGCGCTGTCCAGCCGAGCCTGGAGCCCGTCACCGTCGCGCGGGACGTCCGCCAGCGGGGCCACGGCCATCAGCCGCGTCCACCAGTCCGCGGCGAGGTCCGCCCGGAAAGGGACCGACTTCCACGTCACGACGACGCTCCGCTCGGACGGAACGCGGAAGCCGGCCATGCTGGGGGGCACGGCGAATACGGCGTGGCGGTCGGTGGTGGCGTGCGCCCACTCCGCAACAGATCGCGCGGGGTCCGGGTCGGGCGTCCACCGCGCGAACGAGCCGAGCAAGAGGAGGCCCACCGCGAGGCTCCACACGGCGCGAGGCTGGCGACGGAGCGCGCGGTCGGCTCGCTGGCGGAGGTCGGGGGAGAGGCGGCTGAGGAGTCCGCCGCTGATCCCGATGCACGCGAGGACGTTGAGCAACACCGTCAGCTTGAACGCCTGTACGCGAGCGGCCGCGAGCGACTCGAAGGCGTAGATCCCCACCGTCCCAATGACCATCAGCGCGATCGCCGCGATGGCGAAGCGGAGCGGGAAACGGATGTCGGGCGGACGAGTGGAGCGTCGCGCGGCGAGATACCCTGCGATGCCGAGCGCGCCCAAGAGGAGGACCAGCCCCCACCGTCCGACTCCGGCGTGCATCGGCAGGAAATGGTGGGGGAAGCGCAGGGTCGCGTAGAGCGTGAACGCGTCCAGCCCGGGGGGCAACGCGGCCCCGGCCTCGGCCGACTGGCGGAGGAGGACGGGGACCGCGATCGGTGCGGCGATCGCCGCCGCCAGCCCGCCGAACGCGGCGGCGCGGTCCCACCCCTCGCGCCGGTCGAGCGCCTCAAGTAGTGCGACGCCCGTCAGCACGAGGCCGACGAGTCCGGCCGCCAGGAGGTGGAACCACGCAGCGAACCCGAGGAGCGCCGCCGCCCGCATCCGCTTCTTCTGGACGAACCAGACCATCGCGGGCAGAATCACGGCCCAGGCGATCCCCTCGGGCGTCAGCAGCGAGTAGATCACCGCGTTCCCGCCGATCGTCACCGTGGGCACCACGACGCACGCGAGGACCGTCGCGAGGACGGATGCCGTGCGGCCGAGGCGGAGGGCGCGGGCCAGCGCGAACACGCCTGCGCTCACGGCCACCGACGAGAGGAGGTGGAGGACACCGGCTGCGGCAGGAAGCGAGAGCACGCCCGATAGTGCGCGGAGCACCATCTGAAACACCGTGCGGACCGTCATGTCGCCTACCTGAGACTGGACGTACGCATCGTGCGAGAACCACTCCGGGTGCAGCTGCGCCAGGACCGGCGGCAGGAGGTCGTCGTGGTCGCCGGAGCCGTACTGGTAGCCGAAGCGGAGCGGGTGCAGGCAAGCGACGAGCGCGCCTGCGAAGACGGTCGTCGGGAGGTCGGGGCGGGAGGAGTCGGAGCGAGGCACGCGCGAAGCTACTCGGCGGCCCAGGCACGGAGCGCGCCCACCTCCTGGCGGCGGGCGTATCCGCCGGGCTCATCGCGCTCGCCCGGGTGCACCATCCACTCCGTCACGCCCGACTGGCGGAACTCGCGGAGCGCGAGGCGTGAGGCGCGGCCGCTCACGGTGAACCCATCGAACGTATCGGGCACGACCAGTCCGGCGGACGTTGCGCGCCGTGCGAGGCGGCGGCCGAGCGCGTAGAACACGGCCGTTTCGGCTCGTCCCGCGAGGCCGCGGCCAGGGCTCCCGTTCCGTGGCGCCCGGATCCGCGGGATCCCTCGCGATGCGGCGATCTCAACCGCCAACCGCGCGAGAGGTGGCGCGAGGTGGACGTGCTGGTGGCTGTCGAGGTGGGTCGGCGTCTGGCCCCAGATGTCTTCGAACGCGTCGGCCTGCGCACTCCACTCGCGGGCGACGGCCGCCAGCCGACCGCGGCGCGACCACAGCCACCGCAGCGCGTCGAACTGGCGGGGCGGGAACCGGCCATCCCGGAGAAGCCCGCGGCAGTCGGCAAAACGCTGGAACTGGGCCCGGGGTCCACTTCCGGCTCGCTGGT
Organism: Bacteroidota bacterium; assembly: GCA_012960515.1. GTDB lineage: Bacteria > Bacteroidota > Rhodothermia > Rhodothermales > Rubricoccaceae > Rubricoccus. Next base: position 26,967 of record DUBD01000112.1, read on the forward strand.
TGCCTCCCGGTTGCCCTGACTCACCTATGGTGTTCTCTCCTGTTCCGCTCCGGGTCGCCGTTTCCCTCCCTTGGCCGGGCTCGGCACCACCATCAGCCCTTCTCTGGTGGTCGTCTGCCTATCTCTCTCTGCTGTCTTCGCTCTCCTG
>DUBD01000113.1 GCA_012960515.1 Bacteroidota bacterium
CCCGCTCGAAAACGCCGGCCGCATCGACCCCCAGCAGCTCGTGTCCGAGGTGGGCGTGCTCCTCCCGCAGCAGATCCAGGCCGTCGCGGGGAGCATCCCGGCGCTGATCGGCAACGTGACGCAGTCCGTGGGCGCGTTGCTGGGCGCCGTGACCGTGGCCGCGCTGCTCCCGGTCCTGCTCTACTACTCGCTGAAGGACTACGACCAGCTCCGCGCGGGCGTCGTCTCCCTCGTGCCCCGCTACCGCGGCGACCGGACCTACTTCGCCAAGATCGTGACCGTGGTGGGCGGCTACCTCCGGGCGCAGCTCATCGTGAGCGCGATCTCCGCGCTGCTCGTCGGGATCCCGGCGGCGTTGTTCGGGCTGCCCTTCGCGCTTCTCCTCGGCCTGCTGGCGGGGCTGCTCAACATGGTCCCCAGCCTCGGCGCGATCCTGACGTACGTCTTCGGCATCGCGCTCATGCTCCTCTTCGGGACGACGACCGACGTGTTCATCGTGATCGCGATCCTCGCGGTGCAGGCCATCATCGAGCAGAGCGTACTGACGCCCAACGTGATGAGCCAGCAGGTGGGGCTCCACCCCGTCGTGGTGATGCTCTCGCTGTTCGTCTTCAGCGCCTTCTTCGGGCTCGTCGGGTTCATCATCGCGGTGCCGCTGACGGCGCTCCTCGCGGGGCTGATCGAGGCGTACCGCGAGGCGTTCGTGCTGGACCTCGGGCAGGACCGGCACGTCGTCGCCCCGCGCGAGGTGGGCTGACGAGCGCGCGAAGGCACCGGGCGTAGGTTGGCGGTCCCCTCCCGCTCCGCCCCATGCCCCGCCTGCTCGCCGCCCTCCTCTTCCTCACCGCTGCGGGCTGCTCCTCCGCTGAACTGGCGGAGGCTCCCGCCGAATCTTCAGTGCCCGCGTCCGCGCCCACCGCGACCGCCAGCCGGGCGAGCGCGCTGCCCACCATCGCGGAGGCGACCGAAGGGCTGGACCGCCGCGATGGTCTTTTCCCCCTCTACTGGGACGCCGACGAGGGCCGCGTCTGGCTGGAGATCCCGCGCCTGGACGAGGACTTCCTCTACGCGCACGCCCTCGCGGCGGGACTGGGCTCTAACGACGTGGGCCTGGATCGGAGCCAGCTCGGCGGCGAGCGCATCGTCCGCTTCGAGCGGGTCGGGCCGAAGGTGCTGCTCGTGCAGCCCAACCTCCGCTTCCGCGCGACGACGGACAACCCCGCCGAAGCGGAGGCCGTGCGCGACGCCTTCGCGGAGAGCGTGGAGTGGGGCTTCACCGCCGCCGCGGAGACGGACGGCCGCGTCCTCGTGGACGCCACGGACTTCCTCCTGCGCGACGTGCACGGGGTCGCCCGGACGCTCCGTCAGACGGGACAGGGCTCGTTCTCGCTGGACCGCTCTCGGAGCGCGCCGGTCCCGTCCATGCTCAAGAGCTTCCCCCGCAACACGGAGATGGAGGCGCGGCTGACCTTCGCGAGCGAGGCCCCCGGCCGCTACGTCCGAGACGTGGCCGCGGACCCCTATGCGCCGACGGTCCGCGTGCGGCACTCGTTCATCGCGCTGCCGGAGCCCGGCTACGAGCCCCGCGCCTTCGACCCGCGCTCCGGCTACTTCCCGCTGACGTACGCGGACTACGCGACGCCCATCGGCGAGGACACCCGCCAGCGGCTCATCACCCGCCACCGCCTCCAGTGCGCCGACGCACCCGGTGCGGACGGGCTGTGCACGCCCGTGGAGCCCATCGTGTACTACCTGGACCCGGGCACGCCGGAGCCCGTCCGCAGCGCCCTCCTGGACGGCGCCCGCTGGTGGGCCGACGCCTTCGAGGCCGCCGGCTTCCGCGACGGCTACCGCGTGGAGGTCCGCCCGGACAGCATCGACCCGCTGGACGCGCGGTACAGCACCATCCAGTGGGTCCACCGTGCCACGCGCGGCTGGAGCTACGGGAGCAGCATCGTGGACCCGCGGACGGGCGAGATCCTGAAGGGGCACGTCCTCCTCGGCTCGCTCCGCGTGCGCCAGGACTACCTCCTCGCCGAGGGCTTCCTCTCCCCCTACGAGGGCGCCCTTGCCTCCGGCCCCGCCTCCGAGGCCGACGACCCGATGCTCCAGCTCGCCCTCGCGCGGCTCCGCCAGCTCTCCGCGCACGAGGTCGGCCACACGCTCGGCATCGCGCACAACTTCGCCGCGAGCGCGGACGACCGCGCCTCCGTGATGGACTACCCCGCCCCGCTGGCGGTCGTCACAGGCGAGGGCGAGATCGACCTGAGCGGCGCGTACGACGTGGGCATCGGCGAGTGGGACGTGCAGGCGGTCCGCTACGGCTACACGCCAGACGCGAGCGCGCTGCCCGGCATCCTGCGCGAGACGGCCGCGCGCGGCCTGGACTACATCACCGACGCCGACGCGCGCCCGGCCGGCGCCGCCACCCCCGTCGGGACGTTGTGGGACAACGGCGCGGACGCGGTCCAGGCGCTGCGCGACGCGATGGACGTGCGCCGGACGGCGCTCCGGACCTTCGGCGAGGGCGCCATCCGCGAGGGGCGGCCGCTAGCGACGCTCGAAGAGGTCCTCGTGCCGCTCTACCTCCACCACCGCTATCAGGTGGAGGGCACCGCGAAGCTCGTCGGCGGCGTGTCCTACGCCTACACCCTCCGCGGCGACGGACAGGCGCCGCCCGCGCCCGTTGAGGCCCGCACCCAGCGCGCGGCGCTGGACGCGCTCCTCGCCACGCTCGCGCCCTCCGAGCTGGCGCTCCCCGCGAGCGTGCGGGACGCCATCCCGCCGCGTCCGCCGGGTTTCTACGACGCCCGCGAGCGGTTCGACCGCCGGACCGGCGCCACGCTGGACCCCATCGCGCCCGCCGAGACCGCCGCGCAACTGGTCATCGGTCTGCTCCTGAACCCCGAGCGCGCCGCGCGGCTCGTCTACCAACACGACCGCGACCCCGCTCTCCCTGGCTTCGGCGAGGTGCTGGAACGGGTGACCGCCGGGATCGGCGCGATGGAGCCGGAGGGCACCTACGAAGCCGAGATCGTGCGGACCGTGCTGACGGCCTGGGTGCAGGGCCTGACCTCCCTCGCGGACGACACCGACGCCGCGCCCGCCGTTCGCGCCCGCACGCGGCACGCGCTGCTGGGGATCGGGAACGCGCTGGCAAACGCGCAGCCCACCACCGAGGACGGCATCCACGCGCAGTGGCTCGTCGGCGAGATCCAGCGGTTCCTCGCGCGGGACTACGCACCGGACCGCCGCCCCGACGGTCTCCGCACCCCACCCGGCTCGCCCATCGGCAACTGAATGCGCTCGGCTGGCGGTCGGTCTCGCCGGGGCGGACCGCCAGCGCGGCGTTATCGCGTCTGTGTCCTCCTAATCGAGAACCACCAGTACCGCGCGGCCCCGACTCGCGGCGAGGTTGTAGAAGCGCGTGAGGTGGTCAAAGTAGTGTTCATAGTCCTCCGGCCGGAGTTGGAAAAACTGGAAATAGACATCGGCCGTCAATGCAGCGACAGGATCGAACCGATCTCTGACACTAGAGCTACTGAACGCGGCTGCCGCCTCCCCTACTTCCTCCTGCGAAACGAGACGCCACGACCAGTAGATCAGGTGTGAAGTGCCAGGATTGGGGAATAGCCGGTTCGCCCCGACGACAGCTTTCCCGAGCGCGTTGCTTGGTGCGCCCTCTCCACGCTGACGTGCAGGGTCCACCATCCACCACAATCCATCCCATTGCTTTGAACCCGAGTAGTAGTCACCCTCAGGACCTCCCTTAGCCTGCTGCTCCCATTCATTCACATACTTCCATAGATCGTCATCGGACTCACAGACTTGTAAAGCCCGCCCCAACCGCTCAGGCCGTACACTAAAGTAGTATGACAATATTCCCATAATACATAGAACTAAATTTAGACAAGGGTGCCCCGCCCGGCTCGCCCATCGGCGACTGAGTGCGCTCGGCTGGTGGACGCAACGGGGGCCGGCCGTGACGGCCAGCCCCCGCGAGGCTCAGTGACCGCTGTGGTCCATGGAGCCGTGGTCCATCGGCCGCTCAGGGAGAGACACCGGCTCCAGCCCGGAGGGGTACGCCCCGAGCTGCACCACGCCGACTTCCTCGCCCTCGGGCGTGAACGCGGCCACGTTGCCGAAGGACCGCGCGCTCTGCGGCTCGCCGTCTTCGTTCAGGAAGAGGAAGGGCGGCGTCCAGTTGCCGTTGAGGTTGGACGACGTCACGAAAAAGCGCGAGCCGTCCGGGCCGGGCGCGGGGCTGTGCGGCTGCGAGAGCGCCGCGTTGCGGACCGTCGCCAGCCGCTGGCGGGTCTCCGCGTCGAGGATGGAGACGGCGTCGCCGCGCTGGTCCGGGATGAGCAGCGCCGAGCCGTCGTGGTTGGCGTGGGCGTGGTACGGGCCTTCGCCGGCGGGAGCCGCCGCCTCCAGCGCGAGCGTGCCGTCCTCCGCGAGGGAGAAGAAGAGCACCTCGTTCGTAGAGCGGCTC
>DUBD01000114.1 GCA_012960515.1 Bacteroidota bacterium
GGCCCCTCCCCCGCCTGGCCGATCACCTACGCCGACCTCGCGCCCTACTACGACCGCGCGGAACAGCTCTACCACGTCCACGGGCGGCGCGGCGCCGACCCCTTCGAGCCGCCCGCTGGCGGACCGTTTCCGCACGGCCCGGTGACGCACGCACCCCGGATCGCGGAGGTCGCAGACGGGCTGCGGGCGTACGGCCTGCAGCCGTTTGAGATGCCGATGGGCGTCAAGATGAGCGAGGACGACCCCGGCAGCGGGCCGTTCGTCCTGCGCGAGACGTTCGAGGCCATGGGCCGCGCTGCGTTCGACGGTTACCCCGACCTCCTCCACCTCAAGTGCGACGCCGAAGTCGCGACGGTCAAGCCCGCCACGGCGCACGACAACGTCCACCTCCTCACCGGCGCGGACGTCACGCGGCTCGTGACCTCCGCCAGCGGGCGCGAGGTCGCGGCCGTAGAGGCGACGGTCGACGGCGAGACGCGCACGTTCACCGCGGACACCTTCGCGCTCTGCGCCGGCGCGGTCAACTCCGCCGCCCTCCTCCTCCGCTCCGCCACGCGCACCCAGCCGGACGGGCTCGCGAACCGCTCCGGGCGCGTCGGCCGCCACTTCATGCGGCACGTCACGAGCAAGTTCTACTCCGCCGCCAGCGCCACGCCCAACCCTACGCAGTTCCAGAAAACCCTCGCCGTCAACGACTTCTACTTCGGCGTGCCCGGAGATCCGGAGTGGGACGGCGTCCCGCTCGGGCACATCCACCTCATGGGCAAGCACCGCGGCTGGCAGATCCTCCAGGATCTCCCCATGGGCGCGCTCACGCCCCACGAGGCCGACGCCTTCGCGGCCAACTCCGTGGACTGGTGGGTCCAGGGCGAGGACCTCCCGCTCGAAGACAACCGCATCACGCTCGGCCCGGACGGCGGCATCCGCGTCCGCTACACTGAGACCAACCGCAAGGCGCAGGAGAAGCTCATGGACGTGCTGGAGGAGGCGCTCCGCACCGTCGGGTTTGACCGCTTCCTCCGCGTCCCGATGCCGCTCGGCGTGGTCAACCACCAGTGCGGGACCTGCCGCATGGGCGAGGACCCGGCCACGAGCGTCGTGGACCCGAACGGGAAGGCGCACGACCTCGCGAACCTCTACCTCGCCGACGCCAGCGTCTTCCCGTCCTCCGCCGCGACCAACCCCACGCTGACCATCGCCGCGAACGCGCTCCGTGTGGCGGAGCACCTCCAGGGCGAGGTGCTCTAACCCGCTCTTGCTGGCGGAGGCCGTGAGCCGGGGCGGCACGCCGCGGATGCGAGACGGACGGCTGTGATGCAACGGTGAAGGGAGAGCCGCGTAGCTTCCTACGTTGCCCCCGCCACCCACCGCCCGGAGCGCGATGCGCCCCCTCCTCCTCGCCGCCGCCGTTCTGCTGACGGCCGGCCCCGCCTCTGCCCAGGACCCCTCGGCGTCACCGCCAGCCGAGCGAGACCTCTCGGACCTCGAAGCGCTCTACTGGCAGCGCATCGAGGACAACCGGAAGGGCACCCCCGCCGACGCCGCCTTCATGACGGGCATGATCGGCCACCACGCGCAGGCCCTCATCATGTCCGAGATGGCCGCGCGAAACGGTGCCAGCCCGGCCGTCCAGCGCCTCGCCGCCCGCATCGACAACGCGCAGCGCGACGAGATCGAGAGCATGCAGCGCTGGCTCCGCGACCGTGGCCACCCCGTCCCGCAGGTCCACATCGACGGCATCCAGCTCACGATCCACCTGCAGCAGCCGGGGGCCGGCGAGCACGCCGGCATGGACCACGGGGGCATGGACCACGGCGACCCCGAGTCCTCCGGAATGGATCACGGCGCGATGGATCACGGCGCGATGGATCACGGCGCGATGGATCACGGCGCCGGCCACGACCACTCGAACATGCCCGGGATGCTCACCGACGCCCAGCTGGCGGAGCTCGACGCCGCGCGCGGCGCGGAGTTCGACCGACTCTTCCTCGCCTACATGATCGGCCACCACGAGGGCGCTGTCATCATGGTGGACGACCTCTTCGCGCAAGACGGCGCCGCCCAGGACGACGACTCGTTCAAGCTCGCCTCCGACATCCAGGTGGACCAGCGCACCGAGATCGCGCGGATGCAGCTCATGCTCGACCGCCTCTCCGACTGACCCCGCCCTTCCCCACCCGACTCTCTCCCGCGCCCGATATGCACCGTTTCGCAACGTCTCTCCTCGCGCTCGCCTTCGTGGCGGCCCCCACCGTCCAGGCCCAGGGCCAGGCGTCCGCGGATGACCCGCGCGTCGGCCTCAGAGCCGGGCTGTTCGACGCGGAGGAGGCCATCTCCAACCTCCGCAAGCTCTCCTCCACGCCCCCACCGGAGGACTTCATCGGCGTCACCAACTCCGACCTCGCGTTCAAAGGCGACTACGTCATCCAGGGCAACTACAACGGCGTGATCGTGTGGGACGTGAGCGACCCCGCCAGCCCGGAGCTCGTCACGGAGTACCTCTGCCCCGCCTCCCAGAGCGACGTCTCCGTCTACGGCGACCTCATGTTCGTCTCCGGCGAGGGCCTCGGCGGCCGCCTGGACTGCGGCACCGACGGCGTCCGCGAGCGCGTCAGCCAGGAGCGCCTCCGCGGCATCCGCATCTTCGACATCTCGGACATCCGCAATCCGGAGTACGTCTCCAACGTGCAGACCTGCCGCGGCTCCCACACGCACTCCGTGCTGAAGCACCCCGGCGACGACGACAACGTCTACATCTACGTCTCCGGCTCCGCGCCCGTCCGCCCCGCCGAGGAGCTTCCCGGCTGCGTCTCGGCCAGCCCGGACGAGGACCCCAACTCGGCCCTCTTCCGCATCGAGGTGATCCAGGTCCCGCTGGCGGACCCCGCCAGCGCGGCGATCGTGAGCAGCCCCCGCATCTTCGAGGACCTCGTGGCCCCGCCGGAGCACGGCCTCTCCCCCGCGGACCTCCGCGAGCTCGAGGAGGCCCGCGCGAACGGCGCCTTTATCGCCGAGATCGGCGGTCGGGAGCGGGTCATCCCCGGCCGCTACGTCCGGATGCTCCTCGCGCAGATGGTGGCGCAGCGCGGCGGCGAGGAAGGCGAGACGCCCACGGCGGCGGACAGCACCATGCTCCGCGAGCAGCTCCCGGCGATCGTCGCCGCCCAGTTCGGCGGCCGAGAGAGCGACGAGGACGCGGGACCCGCACCGGGCCCGACGCAGTGCCACGACATCACGCTCTACCCGGAGATCGGGCTGGCGGGTGGCGCCTGCGAGGGCTACGGCCTCCTCCTCGACATCTCGGACCCGGCCAACCCGACCCGCCTCCAGGCCGTCGCGGACAGCAACTTCTCCTACTGGCACTCCGCCACGTTCAACAACGACGGCTCCAAGGTCCTCTTCACCGACGAGTGGGGCGGCGGCGGACAGCCGAAGTGCCGCGCGGACGACCCCATGGAGTGGGGCGCCAACGCCATCTTCCGCCTGGAGGACAACGGCGGCGTGCCGCAGATGGACTTCGCGAGCTACTACAAGATGCCCGCGCCGCAGACCAACCAGGAGAACTGCGTGGCGCACAACGGCTCGCTCATCCCCATCCCCGGACGTGACGTGATGGTGCAGTCCTGGTACCAGGGCGGCATCTCCGTCTTCGACTGGACCGACGCGGACAATCCCGTCGAGATCGCCTTCCACGACCGCGGCCCGGTGGACGCGGAGCAGATGGGCAACGGCGGCTCGTGGTCCGTCTACTGGTACAACGGGCTCATCGTCTCCTCGGAGATCGCCCGCGGCCTGGACGTGTTCGAGCTGACCGCCAGCGAGCACCTCACGCAGAACGAGATCGACGCCTCCAACACGGTGCAGCTCGGCTACCTCAACCCGCAGGGCCAGCCGATGTACGTGTGGCCGCCCTCGTTCGCGCTCTCCCGCGCCTACACGGACCAGATGGAGCGCGACGGCGCCCTCCGCGACGGCGTCATCGAGATGATCCGCGAGGGGCTGGACGCCGCCGAGACCGGCCCGGCTGCTCAGCAGCAGGACGCGCTCCTGGCACTGGCGGACGAGATCGACGAGGAGATCGAAGAGACCACGGACCGCGCGAAGCTGGAGATGCTCGCCGCCTCCGTGCGTGACCTCGCGATGGCCGCCCGCTAAGGCGCCACCGCACCCGCAGAGAGCGGCCCGCCCCCTGTCCACACGGACGCCGGGGGCGGGCCGCTCGGTTTCTAGGTACATGCCGGATGTCCTCGGTGAGGCACACCGCCAGCCGCTGGCGGAGCCTGTGACCGGCGACGAAAAGGCACAGCCGTAGCGCGGCGGCTCGGAGCGCGGGGAGTCCGCCCGGCCGCTTCCGCGCCCCCGACGCCCGGACCGCCGGGCTAGCTTTGAGTCTCCCGCCCGTTGCCCTCATGCGACTCTCGCTCCTCCTCGTGCCTCTCCTCTTCGCCGCCTGCTCGTCCGCTCCCCCCGCTGCGCCCCCGCCGCCGGC